>CAZGON010000084.1:9733-16648 GCA_964527085.1 uncultured Candidatus Competibacteraceae bacterium | reverse complement strand
AATGCCTGACCAAGATATCCATCGGCAGGCGTCAGGTTATAACCAATTTGGTCAACAACTTAAAATTTAGTCAGCAATTTTATCTGAAATTAGCAAATTTCATACACATAAAAACTAACCATTTCAGACACTTTTGCTTTTAAATCAAATTAACTTTTCTTAACATTGAAGTGTTATATGCAATATAATTGCCAAATTTTTAGCATGGGTACGGCTAAATGGGAAATACTCTAACGACGACGCCATTGCGGCTTGCGTTTATTGATAAAGGCATCGATACCCTCCTGGGCATCCCGACTGGCCAGACCATATGCCATGACTTCACTGGCATACCCATAGGCGGTTTCTAAAACCATACCTAACTATCTGTAAAACATTGCTTTTCCATAAGGAAAGTTGGTAATTCCCTCAACAAAGTCTCGCAAAGGGCATTATAGTGCTGGGGACGATTGAGGGTCAGAGTGGTCATAGCGCCATTATTTTGACGCAACAGATAGGATTCTTGACTCACAGGATTAGCAACGGTCATAGTGACGCCTCCGCTAACATAAAGCGAATACGTTAAACTACTTTTTCGTCAAATACCCCACTCACCTTTCATTCGACACGCAATGACTGACTTTAACCCTTATCTGGATAGAATTGAACGACTGCTTGACCGCCTAGAAAATTTGCTCCCCAAGGTGCCTCCCAGCAGCACTGATTGGCAGACCAGTATTGCCTTTCGCTGGCGCAGGCAATTCCAGCGCGGTTATTTGCAACCCGTGCGTCATCCCCATCGTCTGCGACTTGAGGATTTGCAGCGGATTGACTGGCAAAAGGCTGAACTAGAACGGAACACCCAGCAGTTTCTAGCCAATAAACCTTGTAACAATGTTCTACTCTGGGGTGCTCGGGGTACCGGTAAATCGTCATTGATCAAGGCATTACTCAACGAATATGCGCAGCACGGGTTGCGACTCATTGAGGTGGACAAGCATGACCTCATGGACCTGCCGGACATTGTAGATCCCCTTTACGAACGTCCAGAAAAGTTTTTATTGTTCTGCGATGACTTATCCTTTGAGGCGAATGATCCCAGTTACAAAGCCCTCAAGGCGGTTTTAGACGGTTCCGTGAGCGCAGCCCCCGAAAACGTCATGTTGTGCGTGACCTCTAATCGACGTCATCTGCTGCCTGAGACCATGGCGGAAAATCAAGCAGCACGGATCATCGATGAAGAATTGCATCAAGGCGAAGCGGTGGAGGAAAAAATTTCCCTCTCAGAACGTTTTGGCCTCTGGCTATCATTTTATCCCTTCAGTCAAGATGACTATTTGGCCATCGTTTGTTATTGGCTTGAGCAGCTTGGGCAAGGGGTTAATTGGAACGAAACGGTTCGCAGGCAAGCCCTGCAGTGGGCCCTTCATCGGGGTTCTCGGAGTGGCCGGATAGCCTGGCAATTCGCCCGGGATTGGGTGGGCCGGCAGGCCCTTTAACCCCTATTATTTTTTAGAAGCTCCCTTAGACATAGATGCATTCCCTATCTTAGTCAAAGACACCGGGTCTAATTTTGAGGCATCCAAAGAACGCACCCTAGTAACCTGCTCAGGCCAGTTTTGAATATGCAGATCTTGTTGAGGATAGGGAATCTCTATGTTGGCCTTTTTAAAACCATCATAGACCGCAAACATCACCTCTGAACGTACCGTCAAGGTATTGGATTTGGCAAAATCAGTAAAGTACTGCATCCGGAAAGCAAATCCGAAATTGTCAAACTCCCATAACAACACGGCCCAAGGTGGTTCTTGCAAAATGTCTTTATGATGAGCAAGGGCACTATCGATGATTTCTCTGACCTGATGGGGATTCGCAGCGTAATTAGCATGGACCATTAACACGGTGCGTACAACGGTGTCCGTATGGGTCCAATTAACAAACGCATTGGAGATAACATCCGCATTGGGAATAATGACCTCCATGTTATCCCAGGTTTTTAGGGTGAGAGAACGCATGCCGATGCGGGAAATCTCACCGGTGCTATCGCCAATCTGGACAGTATCGCCACTGCGTAAAGGCCGTTCAATCAACAACAACAGACCACTGACAAAATTATTGGCAATGGCCTGCATCCCAAAACCAATACCCACCCCCACTGCGCCGGCAAATACCGTGAGGGTGGTTAAGTTAAGACCAGCGATTTGGAGCGCTATCAGAAACCCAATCAAAACAATCGCATACTGGGTAAACACCGACAAACTGTGGCGAACGCCCAAATCGATAATGCCTGAAAATACCCATCGGTAGGCAACCGTTCGACTCCATTGAGCAAAGCGGATGACCAATATAACCACCACCACGATGACAACAATACGCCATAGATTAAATTCGGTGCCAGCAAGGCTAAACAAAGGGCGTTCTAAAAAATTGTGCAGGGTAGCCGATAACAGTGCAGACTCCCACCCATAAACCTGCAATAAGACTAATCCTGCACCGAAAAACAACACCACACTGAAAAATTTATGCAACGGATTAATGACATCTTGAGTCCATAATAAAGCGTAACTGGAGTGTGTAACGGCATAGTTTTTTGTTATTATAATCAAATCTTTAAGTAACCCGCGCAAGGACAGCCAACCGACTAACACGGCGATAAGCGCCACCCAATGCCAGGCCACTGTCCAAGCCAATCGAATATAGCCGAATAACCCTAAGAGGGCGGCCAACACCAAAGACAGGGGTAAAAGCAGCGTAATCAGCCGCAGACTGATAAACCAAAAATGGTTGTGAAAGCGTTTCGCCAGCAAATCCACCAGCAGACGTCGGATACGTAACACGGGAATAAAAGCTAACAGCCAATACCCCATAAAGAGCCGGTCGAAGGTAGTGGTTGCCGCAGCGGACAGATCACTTAAATTGGCGAGAATGGTTACTGAGGCTAGCACGCTGCCTACGGCTAACGTCCAGACAATCTGACGATAAAGTTGGGGACGCCGCTGTTCGCTTGACAGCTGCGGCGCGGCAAGTAAAAACCAGGCCAAGTTAACCGGTATTTTGACACCTAGCCAAAGCAAAATCAGCGTCATCATAATACCGAATCCAGGCTGGGGAACCTGGCACAACCAAAGCGCTAAGGCCACCCCTATGGCGATATAAATACTGACGAGATTTTGCCGTAATAGCTGCAGAATTGTAAAAAGGATAGCGCCAAAAAAACTGTCTTCTTCCTTGGCATTGATTTGGTCGATCACTTGCATGGAGTTACTGCGCAACGCCAATGACATGAGCCACAGTAGTCCCAGCTCGGCAATAATCAGCACCAACCAACGCAGCGCTGATGTTTCTATCATGGCCTTGACCGTCGATGCCATGCTCAACCGCACTTGATGCGCCAAAATTTGCGGAGCATCCTTGATCTCTGTCCATATCTCGCTCCAATCAGCAACGCTGTCTGGAAGATTCTCTCGCTCTAAAAGATCTTGGCTAAGCCGTTTTTGATAGCGATTTTTTATCTCGGCTTGAATTTTATTAGCACGCTCCAAACTATTTTGCAGGGCGTTTCGACTTTGCTGTAGCTCTTCTAGCATGGCGCCGATGAGTTTAGTTTCTTGGGTGACGGCAATGCGCTCTGCGCCGGTGAGATCATCGCGCTGTTCAAGCAATTGCTTTTGCCGTTCGGCTAAAGGGATGCCGTAGCGGAATAAGCTGTCGGTGGTAGTCAGTTCCTGCTGGATTTCCTGAACTTGTTCAAGCCCTCTTTGTAATTTTTTAGCGCGCACATCGGTTTGTGTTGCAAGACTTGCAAGGTTTGCCAACTCATTGTCGAGTTGCGACAAACGGATTTCCAGTTGAACCAGTTTGGCGCGACTTTCCGCCACCTCTAACTGTGTTTCTGTTAAAGCCCGCTCTGCTTTCGATAAAGTGTTTTGTGGCTGGTCTAGGCGGTCACGTAGCGCATTGGCTTCACTTTGATAGTCTTGTTGTTTTCTTTCGAGGCGGGTTGCCAGTTCCTCTTGGGCTTTTAAGCGGCTTTGCTCTTGCTGAAGACGATAGACCTCTTCAACCCGTGCTAGCCATTTTTCTGTCAACGATTGCCGCAAATCGGCTATTTCCAGATAGCTGCGCAGGTTGCTAAGGGTTTGCTTTTCCAGCGTCAGTTCACCACGCTGCTGAGCCAGGGTTTGGCGCGTTAGGTCAAGTTGTTCAGCCTGTCGGCTACCCGCTTCAGTCTCTTTAGCTGGGTTTTGCAAGAGCTGCTCTTGCGCCTCGAGATCTCGAATGGATTGTTGCAGCTCTGTGATATGCCGCTCGGTATTAGCGATGTTCACCTGTAAACTTTGTTGGCGTAATTTTGCGATATCGGCATCAAGTCGGGCCTGCTCCACCATACTTTGCGACAATTGTCCCACCTGTAACGCCGCCATTTTCGCTGGCATAGCTGTCTCTAGGGAACGCAACTCTTGGCGTAAACGGGTGATCTCAGCCCTATCCTGTTGGATGGCTTGCAGACGCATGGTTTGTTGTTCAGCGGCTTGAAAAGGATCTAAAGGGGTAACAGGGGTGGTCTGGGCAAGCGCCGCTCCCATACACAGAACAGTCAGTAAAAAACTATATTTGGCAAGAAAAAACATGAATTTTTTGGACGTCATGCTAGGTGATGTTGTTTTTGGGAAAGCCTCTCTCCTCCGAAAGCATCAGCGCTTTTATAGTGAGTAAGGCAATCGCCAGTAAAAAAGTGCTTACTATTTACTATGTACTATTGACTATTTAAAACTAGTTACAGAGTTTCTAAGGCTAATTCTATTAGCAAGCATTTAGCCGAAATGCTCTTTGGTGCATAAATTGCAGAGATAAATCATGACTCTTTGGGGACGACCTACCTGGGAACATCCTCTTTAACACCAAATCTAATGAAATACGAATTTGGCTTCACAGAAGGAGCTTGAAAATGGGTAATGATGACTTAACCGATGACGATGATTTCTTAGCAAATGATGATACCCCTGAAGATACAGTCAAAATATTGTCGAAAGGGTCAAAAGCTTGGCGATCTATCGAACGTTATCGAGAAATGAAAGAATTGCGTAATAGGTTAGAAGACTTATTGTGCGAGGAGTTTGTCGACGACCTAAAAGATCTTCGCTGGTAACGTTAAAACGCTGCTATCCTAACCAAACCCGTGCATTGCGAAATAAACGTAACCAAGGACTATATTCGTCCCAACCCGGCGGATGCCAAGAAAACTGAATACTGCGAAATACCCGTTCTGGATGAGGCATCATCATCGTAAAACGACCGTCTCGATTGGTAAGCCCTGTAATACCTTGCAACGAACCATTGGGGTTAGCAGGATAAGTCTCTGTCGGATGACCTTTGTTATCCACATAACGCAGTGCGACCAACGACGACCTTTGCAATTTGGCAAAACCGTCATCTGTTTGATAGGTTATCTGGCCTTCGCCATGGGCTACAGGTATGGGTAGACGAGAACCCGCCATATCCGCAAAAAACAAAGACGGCGTTGGCAAGATTTCTACTGACACCAGACGGGCCTCGAACTGTTCTACCCGGTTAGTCGTAAAATGCGGCCACAACTCAGCCCCTGGAATCAGCTCGCGCAGGTTTGAAAACAGCTGACAGCCGTTACAGACCCCCAGTCCAAAACTACTTTCCCGGTTAAAAAAAGCTGTAAACTCGTCCCGCAATCGCTCATTAAAAAGAATTGACTTAGCCCAACCTTGACCGGCTCCCAAAACATCGCCGTAAGAAAACCCACCACAGGCCGCCATTCCCTGAAAAGCAGTTAGCGAAATACGCCCCTCCGCCAGATCGCTCATATGCACATCAAAGGCCGCAAAACCCGCTTGTTCAAAAGCTGCCGCCATTTCCAGCTGTCCGTTTATCCCCTGTTCTCGCAGAATGGCCACGCGAGGCCGTTCTCCCTGGGCAATAAAGGGGGCTGCTATGTCATGGTCAGGCGCAAAGGTTAACTGAGCATTTAAGCCGGGATCATTGTCATCCCGAAGGGACTCAAAAGCTTCCTGGGCACAAACAGGGTTATCCCGTAGAGACTGCAAACGAAAGCTGGTCTCTGACCAAAGACGCCGCAACGTCACTCGCCTTTCATCGAGCAGGGTTTTATCCTGGTCAGTGACTGTCAAGCAATCCGTGTCATTGAGGCTACCCAAGACATGACTACAATCTTCAAGCCCTGCGGTTTTAAATACCTGAAAAACCTTGTCACGCTCACTCGTGCGAATTTGTATCACCGCCCCTAATTCTTCACTAAACAACATCGCCAGGGGATCATTACCTAACCCATTTAAGGACACGGTGACACCCACACCGCCGGCAAACATCATTTCACAGAGGGTTGTTAACAACCCGCCGTCGCTGCGATCATGATAGGCTAGTATCTGGCCATCGGCGTTGAGTTTTTGAATCACTTCAAAAAACGCTTTTAACTCAGCAGGATTGTCTAAATCCGGCGGGATTTCTCCCAACTGATTAAAAACTTGGGCTAACGCCGATCCTCCTAAACGATTTTTGCCCCGCCCCAAATCCATCAAGAGCAGCTCGCTAGGACCCTGATCAGTGCGTAGCTGGGGCGTCAGGGTGGCCCGCACCTCGCGCACCGGGGCAAATGCTGACACAATTAGCGATAAAGGCGCAGTAGCCCTGTACTGTTTTTCCTGCTGACGCCATACCGTTTGCATGGACAGAGAATCTTTACCCACAGGAATCGCCAGACCCAAGGCGGGACAGAGCTCTAATGCTACAGCCCGGACTGTATCAAACAGCAGGGCATCCTCACCGGGGTGGCTAGCCGCGGCCATCCAGTTGGCAGATAAACACACAGCCCTCAAATCGGCAATGGCCGCCGCCGCAACATTGGTAATCGCTTCGCCTACCGCCATACGACCCGAGGCAGGACCA
>CAZGON010000084.1:8491-9721 GCA_964527085.1 uncultured Candidatus Competibacteraceae bacterium | reverse complement strand
GTACGTTCTCCCATGGCCATGGCTTCGCCGTGATAGCTGGTGAAACCGCTGGCGGTAACCGCCACATCGGCCACCGGAACCTGCCAAGGCCCTACCATTTGATCGCGCACCACTAATCCCCCCACCGTGCGATCACCGATGGTGATCAAAAAGCTTTTATCGCCCACGGTGGGCAAACGCAGCACCCGCTGGACGGCTTCCTTAAGATCAATCCCACGGCTATCAAAAGGTTGTCGAACAGGCGAGACGCGATTTACCCGACGCTCCATACGAGGCGGTTTTCCCAATAGCACCGCCAACGGCATATCGATAGGCCGATTGGCGAAGTAGTGGTCATCCACCCGTAATTGCTGTTGTTCTGTGGTGCAACCTAACACAGCCTGAGGACAACGCTCCCGCTCACAGAGAGCTTGAAAAACCGCCAGATGCTCCCGGGCTACAGCCAGCACATAGCGTTCTTGGGCCTCGTTACACCAAATCTCCCGCGGTGACATACCCGCTGCATCGTTGGGAATGTTGCGTAGCTCAAAATGGCCACCGCGCTGGGCATCGTTAATCAGTTCCGGTAAGGCGTTGGAGAGACCCCCTGCCCCCACATCGTGAATGGATAGAATAGGATTGGCAGAACCCAGCGCCCAGCATTGATCGATAACCTCTTGGCAGCGCCGTTGCATCTCCGGATTACCCCGCTGCACCGAGGCGAAATCCAGATCCGCACGGCTCGACCCGGCCGCCATGCTAGAAGCAGCGCCGCCCCCTAAACCAATCAGCATGGCGGGACCACCGATAACCAAAATAGGCGTGGCTACAGGGATAGCCGCCTTATGAACATGCTCTAAGCGAATGTTACCGAGACCCCCGGCAATCATAATGGGTTTATGGTAGCCGCGTAATTCGCCATTGGGCGTCTTTTCCTCAAAGGTACGAAAATAGCCCGCTAGGTTAGGACGGCCAAATTCATTGTTAAATGCAGCGGCGCCAATAGGCCCTTCCAACATAATAGTGAGGGCCGACGCCATATGGGGGGGGTAACTATGTTTTATTTCCCAAGGTTGTGCAAAACCCGGAATAGACAAATTGGAAACCGAGAAACCCGTCAAACCGGCTTTGGGTTTAGCGCCGCGACCGGTCGCCCCTTCGTCACGGATTTCCCCACCGGAACCAGTAGCGGCGCCAGGAAACGGTGAAATCGCGGTCGGGTGGTTATGGGTTTCCACCTTTATCAAAACA
>CAZGON010000084.1:0-8481 GCA_964527085.1 uncultured Candidatus Competibacteraceae bacterium | reverse complement strand
ACATCTTCTTCCTGGTAGTGATAGCGCTGATCTTGCCCATCAGGGAAAAAACGCGCTACCCGCCAGCCCTGCATGACTGCGGCGTTATCGTGATAAGCCGACAGAACACCGCCAGGGGTTTGCTGGTGGGTATAACGAATCATATCGAATAGAGAGACATCCGCTGGTTTATCATCAATTACCCAAGCCGCATTAAAAATTTTATGACGGCAATGCTCTGAGTTGGCCTGGGCAAACATCATCAATTCCACATCACTGGGATCTCGATGTAAACTATTGAAATGTTTAGTTAAATAGTGAATTTCCTCCTCGTTGAGGGCAAGCCCAAGCCGCCTGTTAGCGGCTGCCAATGCTTGCCATCCACGTTGATGCACAGGGATGATTTCTAGGGGCGCGGGTTCTGTTTGGGCAAACAGTTGACCGAGATCATGGTCGGCATCGAGAATCGCTTCCGTCATAGGGTCATAAAATAACGGTTTAATGGTAGCCCGTTGAGCACTATCGAGAGGGTTAGCAACACTTAGGTGATAGACGACGCCCCGTTCAATGCGGCGAATGGTATCGAGACCACAGTTATGGGCAATATCCGTGGCCTTGGAACACCACGGAGAAATAGTTCCGAAACGGGGTAGCACTATCCAAAACGGCTCGCTGGGCGGTGGAGACCCAGGTAGGATCATTTGTGCGTCCAACAACTGGGCGAGTTTTTCTCGTTGTGGTTTGCCAAGAGACTCATTCACATCCACAAAATAGACAAACTCTGCAGCAACGTTTTCGATCTCAGAAACCCGCTGTTTTAATAAGGTAAACAGTTTTTCCAGGCGAAAAGGAGATCGAGCGAAACTGCCTCGGAATCGCAACATACAAAACGCTCCAGATCAGTGCCTCAAAACCTAAATGAGGTAACCATTATAAATAATTACTGGGAAAGCGGAGAGGAGTATTACGACTAATGAGAGCAATTTGCTTATCTTGGTAGTTGCGGTCGCAAAAACCGCTGCCCCCTCACTTAACCACCAAGGTAGTCAAACCGCCCCCATCAGTCGTAAAGTCTAACTCTCGCCGAGGGGTATAATCAAAAAAGTGCCCGCCGGCATCCGTAATTGATTACTACTTAATCCATTAAAAGAACGCAAGTGCGACACATCAATCTGATAGCGTGTGGCAATATCGGTAAGGCTTTCACCCCGTTGGATAACATGAATACGCCCACTGGCTTCTTCCGCAAGCGATTCTTCAGAAGTCAATTCAGGATAAGACTGGGACGCGGCGATTAAATCAACTGGGGCGGACGGCAGCGAAACAGCTTGCTCAGCGACTGGCGTGCTAGTGGTACTCGGTTCAGATCTCTGTTGCGAAACAGGCAGTGGCGGTTCAGGCGTTGATGGGTCAATAACCTGAGGCGCCTGAGCTATTACCAGAGTTTCGATGGAAGATGTTTCCAGGTTAGGGGGCGTCAGCACAGCAGCACCTGCAACCATATACTTAGGTGGCCTATTCTCTAAATAACTCTTAATCCCATCTAAAACGGCTTGAGCTATCTGTCTTTGATAGGTTTCACTGGTGAGTTTTTCTTCTTCTTGAGGATTGGAAATGAAAGCGGTTTCAACCAACACAGAGGGCATATCCGGCGCTTTGAGCACGGCAAAACCAGCCCGCTCTACATTGCCTTGATGGACAGGACCTACCTTTTCTAATTGGCCTAGCATGTGCTCCGCTAAACGCATACTTTCCGCCAAAATGGCATCGTGGTAGATATCGAATACCACCGGTTTTAAATTTTTATCGGTTACTTTTAAACGCCCTCCCCCCACAAAATCAGCTTCATTTTCTTGTTTAGCCAACCAGCGCGCCGCTGCGCTTGAGGCTCCTTTAGTGGACAGGATAAACACCGAAGAACCACGGGCTTTTTGGTTAGTAAACGCATCGGCATGGAGGGAGACAAACAAATCGGCTTGCTGTTCACGAGCAATTCTGA
Organism: uncultured Candidatus Competibacteraceae bacterium; assembly: GCA_964527085.1. GTDB lineage: Bacteria > Pseudomonadota > Gammaproteobacteria > Competibacterales > Competibacteraceae > CAYRGG01. The sequence continues at coordinate 6,503 of CAZGON010000084.1, read as the reverse complement.
TGCGATCGTACAAATGGAGGTAAATATCCTTGTCACGGGTTAGCACACCCTGGATACCTGGTTCTTTATCAATCAGCTTTTTGAGGTGTCGGGCAATTTGCATCACTACTTTTTTTTCTTGGGTGCCACGGGAACCAATAGCGCCTGGGTCTTTACCGCCATGGCCGGGGTCGATAGCGACAACGAATTGGGCGACACCCTGAAGTGTTCGTTCCACCTGGGCCAAACGATGAGGTTGCGGAGGCCGCTCTCCTGAAGCGGGTCCTTGGTCGCGAAAAATATCGATAACCAAATGCTGACCTTGACTGGCAGGGTTATCTACCAGGTAGGCTTGACTGTGAGTGGCATTCAAAAGATCTACCACAATACGCAGGTCAACACCTTGTTGAATACCGGTGCGTACCCGTTGCACATCCACCGAGCGCAAGTTGACTTGCTGACGAGATAAGTCCAGCCGGGTATCCATCAAATCCACAACAAAGCGGGGGGGGTTATCCAATAGAAAACTACGGTATTGGACAGATCGGTTCAGATCAAAAACCATCTGGGTACCGTCCGGCAACTCTGCAAGGCGAGCGTTACCCAGATGGCCCGCGGCAACCGCCCACAGCGGATACAACCCCAACAGAACCAGTGTAACAAACAGTTTCACTAAAACCCCTCCCCCCTTACGCACATCCTATAAGACTAGACAATTCGCAACAAATTATCAATTCCCCAACATCTATGGTAGACAACGCATTTTATTTTGTTAAGAATCATTTTGCTTGGATTGAAAACGCTCAAGAATAGCTTCGCCTTGCTCAGAAGCGGCAGCAAGACGACATAACCGACCTTCTCCTTTATAGTTTAGGACAACAATCACATCTGGTTCGGGTAAAATCCCACGCCCCCGCTCTGGCCACTCTATCAACAGGATCGTCTGTTCGGTAAGCAAATCTCGTAGTCCGATAAATTCTAATTCATCCGGGTCCGCTAACCGATAAAGATCTATATGAATAAGCTGAATATCGTTGATCAAATAAGGTTCAAGCAAGGTATAGGTAGGACTCTTTACCGACCCCTGATAACCGCGGGCACGCAGAAAACCCCGTACTAATGTAGTTTTACCCGTACCCAATTCGCCGCTCAAATAAATCATACAGTCGTTTACTACAGCTTCTGCCAAACGCGCTCCAAAAGCTTCAGTAGCCTGTATGGATTCTAAAAAACACTCGATCATGACTGAGTAAGATTCACTAAATCCTGCAAAAATGTCATAAGATCCATGGCCATAAGTCCGCGTTCTCCCTTTTCAGCAGCGCCATCACCGGCTTTGCCATGCAGATACACACCTGCTCGGGCAGCTTCCATGGGCGTCAAACCCTGGGCGAACAGAGCGGCGATAACGCCGGTCAATACGTCACCCATACCACCCGTGGCCATACCGGGATTACCGCTACTAGACAAAAATATGCCGGCTTCTTCACTGGCGATTAAAGATCCACTCCCCTTGAGTACACAGACGCCGCCAAACCGTACTGCAAGATCTGAGACCGCTGTGAAACGGTCTGCCTCCACCTCCGCCGAGGTCATTTTTAGCAACCGGGCGGCTTCACCGGGATGCGGCGTCAAAATCCAATTGTCCCGGCGTACCGGATTGTCAGCCAATAAGTTTAACGCATCCGCGTCCACCACCAAGGGACAATCGCTGGCTAATACAAATTCCAACATGGATTGGCCCCATTCGGCACGTCCTAATCCAGGCCCCACTGCAACCACCGTAGCCCGGGCCATCAGTAAACCTAATTCGGAAAGGTTTTCCACCCCGCGAAACATCAGTTCGGGGCGCACCGCCGCCTGAAAACCGGCATGAACGGCGCGGGTGGCGATACTTATCAAACCAGCGCCACAGCGGGCGGCCGCTTCACCCGCCATACGAGGGGCGCCGGCCATACCTAAATCACCACCCACTATCAACACATGCCCATGCTTACCCTTATGAGCAGCCCGCGGCCGGGGCGCTAACAGTTTACTCAAATCCTCACCCTCATAACGGCGACTGGCGGGGTGGATGGTCCGATAAACATCGTTAGGCACTTCTAAATCCGCAAATTCCACCACACCACAATAGGAGGGACCTTGAGCTGTGAATAAGCCCTGCTTGAGGGCAATAAATGTCATGGTCACATCCGCTTGAACCGCGATACCCATCACAGCGCCACTATCGGCATTAAGTCCTGACGGAATGTCAACCGCCAGTACCGGGGCTGTTTGTTTGTTGATGGCTTTAATCGCCTCCCACCAAACCCCAGCAACGTCGCGTTCTAAACCGGTGCCTAAAATAGCATCGACAATGACGTCGGCGTCGGCCAACGGCTCCGCCTGGAAGGGCCTCATAGAGACACCCGCCTTGTGAGCTGCCTGATAGGCGGTCAAGGCATCGCCGCGCAGTTTTTCGGGTACCGCTAGGGTCAGTACCGCTACCACTAGTCCGGCTTCATGGGCCAACCGAGCAATCACATAGCCATCGCCCGCATTATTACCCGCCCCACAAACCACCGCTATGCGTTGGGCATGGGGCCAGGTTTGGCGTAGCGTTTGAAACGTCGCGACACCTGCTCGCGACATCAATGTATAGCCGGGGATATGGCGTTCTTGTATGGCGATACGGTCCAACTCCCGTACCTGGGCAGCCCGGTAAAGTTCGCTCGGCAGTTTTGTCATCTTAAATACTCCCCTTACGACGCTGAATACAGCACAATAAACTGGTTTTAACTTAAAAATCCAGTATTGCTATTATGATTGAACCGCTTGAGCTAACCCAGTTAGCCAGTGCTATTAAACAGTGGGGACACACCCTTGGATTTCAGCAAGTGGGTATTGCTGACACAGACCTGCAAATCCACGAGGGTCATTTACTCAACTGGCTAGATGCCGGTTATCACGGCGCGATGAATTATATGGTGCGCCACGGGGTAAAACGCAGCCGACCCGCCGAATTACACCCGGGGACGCTGCGGGTGATTTCTGCGCGTATGGATTACTGGCCGCCCCAGTCGGCAGATCCACAACAGATATTACACAACCCAAATTTGGCGTATGTTTCCCGCTATGCCCTGGGACGGGATTATCATAAGGTATTACGGGGTCGTCTTAAGCAATTGGCGTTACGTATTGAAGCGGTGGTCAGCGCCTTTAACTACCGAGTTTTTACCGACAGCGCCCCCGTTTTGGAAAAAGCACTCGCCGAAAAAGCAGGTTTAGGCTGGATTGGTAAACACAGCAATTTATTGCATCATAAGACAGGCTCGTGGTTTTTTTTAGGCGAGCTGTATGTGAACGTGCCTTTGCCTATCGACAAACCAGCCACCAACCACTGTGGAAGTTGCAGCGCGTGTATTGATATTTGTCCAACCCAGGCCATTGTCGCCCCCTATCAGGTGGATGCCAGGCGTTGTTTGTCCTACCACACCATTGAATTACACGAGGCTATCCCAGAAGAATTTCGTCGCCCCATGGGCAACCGTATTTATGGCTGTGACGACTGCCAGTTGGTTTGCCCCTGGAATCGCTTTGCCCGCAGCACTCCAGAAACAGATTTTTTGCCCCGTCATAACCTCGATGCCCCGCAATTGATAGATCTGTTTTCCTGGAATGAGGCGGATTTTTTGCGGCGTACCGAAGGCACGGCGATCCGCCGCATCGGCTTTACCCGCTGGTTACGCAATATTGCCGTAGCGCTGGGGAATGCGCCCCCTTCCCAGGCTGTTTCGGCAACCTTGCAGACACGGCTAGACTATCCCTCTGAGCTAGTGCGCGAACATGTTGTCTGGGCGTTAATTGAGCAAAAATATAAACAGGCCAATGGGTAGGGTGACTAAACGGGAAGATTAATCTAGGTTTTTACAGGACCACCGGATGGTAAGAGCTTTTTGGTGTCTTTATCCCGCTCAATCATGGCATAAGCTGAATGATTGTGAATGGATTCAAAGTTTTCTGCTTCTAAAGTGTAAGCCCCGACCCGTTCGTCGCTATCCAGTTTTGCTGCGATATCGCGTACTAGATCTTCCACAAACTTTGGATTTTCATAAGCTTTTTCGGTGACATATTTTTCATCGGGACGTTTAAGAAGCCCGTAAAGCTCACAAGATGCCTCCGCCTCGACTAGATCAATCATATCCTCAATCCAGACAGAATCCCGGACGCGGACATTCAGGATCACATGAGAACGCTGATTATGGGCGCCATACTTGGAGATTTGCTTGGAGCAGGGACATAGACTGGTGACAGGCACCACAACCTTGATGTTTAGGGTAGGTTTACCCTGACGGATATCGCCGATAAACGTCACCTGGTAATCTATTAAACTCCGCACCTCAGAAATAGGCGCACGCTTATCTACAAAATACGTAAAGGTCATGTCGATATAGGCGGTTTCGGCTTCTAAACGGTCCGTCGTTTCCAACAGCATGTCCTTAAAGGACTGTAGGGTAATTTCATGCTCCCGCGCATTAAGAATTTCCACAAAGCGCGACATATGAGTGCCCTTAAAATGATGAGGCAGGTTCACATACATATTAAAATTGGCAATGGTGTGCTGCTCACTACCACTACGGCCCCTCACTCGAACCGGGTGACGAATATCCTTGACGCCAACTTTATCGATGGAGATAAAACGGGTGTCGACACTGTTTTGAACATCGGCAATAGTAAACACAACGTCATTAATAGAAGACTCTATTGGCTTCACAAATTATTATCCTTTTGGCCCATTATGGCAGGCATATTGATAGATTTAGCGCTCTAAGCGTTTTAAAACAGGCACTTTACAGATTTTTTTTAAATCCTGTTGGACGGTGGCAAGTACACTACTCACATCTAATTGACACTCGGAAAGCAATTTGTTTCGCTCACCATGTTCTACAAAATAGTCTGGAAGACCCAGATTACGAACGGCAACGGTTATCCCATGGGCGGCAAGACATTCCATCACAGCGCTACCGGCGCCACCGGCTATGACATTTTCTTCCAGGGTCAGTAAATAGTGATGACTTGCCGCAATACGTAACACCATCTCTTCGTCCAAGGGTTTGACAAAACGCATATTGACGACGGTTGCGTCAATGCTCTCCGCAGCTGCCTCAGCAACGCTGACCATACTACCAAAAGCCAATAGCGCAATGCCTTTGCCTTGGCGGCGTAATTGCGCTTTACCGATGGGCAAAGACTGCATTTCTTTGAGTACGCTAACACCGGGTCCCTTACCCCGTGGATAGCGTACTGCACTGGGTTGGTTTAATTGGAAGCCGGTATAGAGCATTTGTCGGCATTCATTCTCATCAGCAGGGGCCATAACCACCATATTGGGGACACAACGCAAATAGGAATAATCAAAACTACCCGCGTGAGTAGGGCCGTCTGGACCCACTAAACCAGCGCGATCAACGGCAAACAGAATGGGCAGGTTCTGCAGCGCCACATCATGAATCAACTGATCGTAGGCCCGTTGCATAAAGGTGGAATAGATGGCCACCACGGGTTTGAGACCATCGCAGGCCATGCCGGCGGCTAACGTTATACTGTGTTGTTCAGCAATAGCGACATCAAAATAGCGGTTGGGAAACCGTTGCGAAAACTTTACTAACCCTGAACCTTCCCGCATGGCAGGCGTAATACCCATCAACCGCTCGTCCTGCTCGGCCATATCGCATAACCATTCGCCAAAGATTTGCGTGTAGGTAGGCGCGTTGCTGGACTTTGCAGAAGCAACCATGCCTTTTGCTGGATCGAATATACTGACCGCATGGTATTGCACCGGACCGTCTTCGGCCAGCTTATAACCCTTGCCTTTACGGGTGATGATATGTAATAGCTGAGGCCCTTTGTTAGCGCGCAAATTGTTCAGAGTTTGCAACAGGGTGGGAAGATCGTGGCCGTCAATGGGGCCAAAGTAATTAAAGCCCATCTCTTCGAACAACGTCACGGGACCTGGGGTTACCAGACCACGCACATGCTCATCAGCGCGGCGGGCCATTTCCCACATGGGTGGCGGCATATGACTGAGCACCCGTTTACCCCCCTCCCGCATCCCGGTGACGATACGGCCTGAGAGTAATTTGGTAAGATGGGTGGATAGCGCCCCCACATTGGGCGAAATGGACATCTCGTTGTCATTAAGAATAACCAGCAAATTAGCTTTCAAGTCACCTGCATGGTTGATAGCCTCAAACGCCATGCCTGCCGTCATCGCCCCATCACCAATAATCGCGACCACTTTGCGGTCCATACCCGCCCGTTCGGCGGCAATAGCCATACCCAGGGCGGCGCTGATAGAGGTGCTGGAATGACCGGTGCCAAAGGTATCGTAAGGGCTTTCGCTACGCTTTGGAAAACCCGATAAACCGCCCTGACAACGCATCGTATGCATGCGATGACGGCGGCCTGTAAGAATCTTATGGGGATAGGTCTGATGACCCACGTCCCACACAAGCCGGTCTTCAGGGGTGTTATAAATATAATGT
>CAZGON010000083.1:7083-16735 GCA_964527085.1 uncultured Candidatus Competibacteraceae bacterium | reverse complement strand
TTCATTTAGAAGGGGATATGCCCAGTAATCTTTATAAACTGGTGCTACAAGAAGTGGAATGCCCGCTATTGGAGATTGTCATGGATCAAGCTCGGGGTAATCAAACCAAGGCAGCGGAGATACTGGGCATCAATCGCAGCACTCTGCGCAAAAAGTTAAAGCAGTATGGTATCGATGAATAGGGTAGAGCTATGGCTATTCATGTAAAGTATTTCGCCAGTCTACGGGACAAACTAGGCCATGGAGAGGATCTATTGGCCGTCAATAAGGTAGTCACAGTGGCTGAGGTTTGGGCGCGGCTTTGGCCTGATTTGCCGCTGCCGCCTAATACCATGGTAGCTATTAATAAAGATTATGCGGACTTAGGTCAACCGGTACAGGATGGCGATGAAGTGGCTTTCTTCCCGCCGGTGACAGGAGGTTAATGACGCATGTACATCGAAATCCGTAAGGCTCCTTTTGATCCCTGGGAAAGGCTAGCGCATTATCAAAAAAATTGCCTAGAAAAGCAGGGAAAATATGGCGCTACGGCTTGTTTTGTCGGAACTATGCGGGATTTCAATGAGGGTGACCAAGTACAAGGTATGAGCCTAGAGCACTATCCTGGCATGACTGAGAAGCACCTCCAACATATCTTGGAAGAAGCTCAACAACGTTGGTCATTTTTGGATGCACTGGTGATTCACCGGGTCGGGGATTTGTATCCCAATGATCCCATCGTATTGATAGCGATATGGTCCGCGCATCGAGCAGCCGCCTTAGATGCCTGTCGGTTTGTTATCGAAGCGTTGAAGTCGCGGGCGCCGTTTTGGAAAAACGAGACCCTAACAACAGGTCAACGTTGGGTTGCAAAAAACACGGTAGGCTAAAAGCTCATGGACACGGCTCGCAACGAATTGCTAGATTCCGCTCTGGCTACATTTAATTACCATACCGCTTTCACCAGAAATATCGGTTGGGTAACGCCGACAGAACAGGACTTTTTACGCAGCAGACGGATCGCTATAGCCGGTCTCGGCGGTGTTGGAGGTAGCCATCTATTAACTTTAGTGCGGTTAGGTATTGGTGCCTTTAACCTAGCGGATTTCGATCACTTTGAGTTACATAATTTCAACCGTCAAGTTGGCGCAAGTTTACCCTATGTGGGTAAACCTAAGCTTGCGGTGATGACGACCTTAGCCACAGCCATCAATCCAGAACTGATGATTCAACCGTTTCCCGACGGAATCAGTAGCGCTAATTTAGAGCGTTTTTTGGATGGGGTCGATGTCTATGTGGATGGTCTCGATTTTTTTGCCATGGAAATTCGCCGCCAGGTATTCGCCGCTTGCGCCGAGCGCGGTATCCCTGCCATCACTGCGGCGCCCCTGGGTATGGGAGCAGCAGTGCTAAATTTTTTGCCAGACCATATGACCTTCGAAGATTACTTTCGTTTAGAGGGGCACTCTTTGGGAGAGCAGTTATTGCGTTTTTTTCTAGGTCTTGCGCCAAAAAGCCTACAGCAGACTTATTTGCTCGATCCCTCCACCATCGACTTCCGTACCCACCGTGGCCCTTCCACTAGTATCGCCTGCGAACTCTGCGCTGGGGTAGCGGCGGGTCAAGCGCTAAAAATTCTCTTGCAGCGTGGCAAGGTAGTGGCAGCACCCAGCGGTTTGCACGTTGATGCTTATCGCAATCGCTTAGTGCGCACCTGGCTGCCCGGGGGTATGGCGAATCCCCTTCAACAAGTCAAGCTTTGGTTAGCCCGGCGCCAGTTTGCAAACGTGCAAAAGCAAACGCCACCCCCGCCCGATGCCTCACCTGGCGAGGGCGTCATTCATCAGATACTGGATTTAGCCCGCTGGACCCCCAGCGGGGACAACACCCAACCGTGGCGATTTGTCATCAAGGCGGATGATCATGTGGTGGTGCAGGGTTTTGATACCCGTGATCGCGTCGTTTATGACCTAGAAGGTCGTGCCAGTCAAACAGCGTTGGGGGCGCTTTTAGAGACCATCGATCTCGCAGCACGGTCAAAAGGGTTGCAATGTACGGTAAAGCGCCGCGAAGATACGGCGGAAGAAAAACCCACCTTTGATATTTACTTTCATCCCACCACAGTGCAACCTTCGCCCCATGAGTGGCAATTAGCGCAAGTTATCCGCGCCCGTTGTACCCAACGCCGCCCCTTCAGTCGACGCCGTCTTAACGACCAACACCGTACACGATTTGTGGAAGCAGTGGGAGACAAGTATGTTGTGGTATGGTTGGAAGGCCCGCCAACTTTACGAAAAGTGGCGCGGCTTTTGTTTCGCAATGCCCATATTCGTCTCACCATGCCGGAAGCCTATACAGTACATCGGGATATTATCCAGTGGCGTGCCCAATACAGCCCGGATCGCATTCCAGAGCAGGCCATCGGCTTAGACCCCCTCGCCACACGGCTGATGCAATGGACCTTAGCCAGTTGGCCGCGGGTCGTCTTTATGAACCGCTATTTAGGGGGTACTTTACTGCCGCGCTTGCAGCTGGATGTCTGGCCTGCGCTAAATTGCGCTGCCCATTTTGTGGTGGTGTCCCGTAATCCATTGGATAGCATCGATGACTATGTGGCGGGCGGCCGGGCGATGCAACGCTTTTGGTTGACCGCCACGGCGTTAGGGTTGCAGTATCAACCGGAGATGACGCCGTTGATTTTTGCGTCCTATGTCAATCATGGTGTTGAGTTTACAAAACAACCCCGTTGTCTGGAAAATGCCCGTGTTGTTACTGAGCAGTTAGCAGATCTGATCGGTCAGCGCGCCAGTCAGCGAGCGGTGTGTATGGGCCGAGTGGGTTTTGGTCCCGCGCCGGTGGCCCGCTCCACTCGGCTGCCACTAAAGGATCTGCTTATCAGCGAGTGATTATTAAATCAGGACTTACGCAAAGTAGGACTTGCGTAGTTCGTGAAAGCAGGTGTTGACGGCCCGGGAGGCCGTCGTCAAGCCTACATGGACGTATTTACGGCGTCCTCTGGAACGAACTGCGTAAGTCCTAAAATGTTAAATCAGCTGACCTGTTTTTCCAGGTTTTGCAACAGATAAAGTAGGACTCTAATCCATGCAGGAACTTAATCCCTATTTTAATCAAATCCACGATCTTCAAACCCGTGCTGAATCCCTACGGGGGTATCTTTGACTTTGACAACAAGTCTGAACGCCTTGCGGAAGTATCTCGGGAACTGGAACAACCGGATGTCTGGAGCGATCCCGAAAAGGCCCGTGCGCTGGGCCAAGAGCGGGCTCAATTAGAAGCGGTGGTGGTGAGCCTAAACTCCCTTAACCAAGGTTTGAAGGACTCTGAGGAGCTGTTAGCGTTGGCGGATGAAGAAGACGATGAAGCCGCCGTCAGCGAAGTGATAGAAGAGCTTAAGGACTTTGAGCAGCAAGTCTCGACGCTGGAATTTCGGCGCATGTTTTCCGGCGAAATGGATGCCTGTCATGCCTTTGTCGATATTCAGGCAGGTTCTGGGGGTACCGAAGCTCAGGATTGGGCGGAGATGCTGTTACGTATGTATTTACGCTGGGGAGAGCGGCGCACTTTCAAAACTGAATTGATCGAATTGTCCCCCGGTGACGTAGCGGGTATTAAAAGCGCCACGGTTCGTTTTGAGGGTGATTATGCCTATGGTTGGTTGCGTACAGAAACAGGCGTACATCGATTGGTGCGTAAATCCCCCTTTGACTCTGGTAATCGTCGCCATACCTCGTTTGCGGCGGTGTTTGTGTCTCCTGAGGTGGACGATGACATCGCCATCGAAATCAATCCTGCTGAGTTGCGCATCGACGTTTATCGCGCCTCGGGGGCTGGTGGACAGCATGTTAACCGAACCGAATCGGCGGTTCGGATTACCCATCTGCCCACCGGCGTCGTGACTCAATGTCAAAATGACCGCTCCCAACATAAAAATAAAGCCACCGCCATGAAACAGCTCAAGGCAAAATTGTACGAGCTGGAAGTGCACAAGCGCAGTGCCGAGTCGCAAGCGCTGGAGGATACCAAATCAGATATCGGTTGGGGCAGTCAAATTCGTTCTTATGTTTTAGATCAATCTCGGATTAAGGACCTGCGTACCGGCGTCGAAGTGGGTAACACCCAAGCGGTACTGGATGGTGATCTGGACGGATTTATCGAAGCGAGTCTAAAAAGCGGTCTTTAAATTAAAGGGACTAGACAGCTTGTTCCAGGGGACGCCGTGAATATTTTTCTGTAGGGTGCATTCTATGCACCATTTGAACTATCGGTTTTTCGATAATTTATGGTGCGTAAAACGCACCTTACAGTTAGACACCCTTTTCACAAGCTATCTAGTCCCTTTCCTTTGCCCACTTGTCGGATTTAACCATCAAAAACGCTGTTTAGCTTTGTTTAACGCGGCCCTGTCAAGGGGCCATTTTTATCAATGGAAGCTCATGTCTGATAACAACGACGAAAATAAGTTGATTGTCCAACGTCGCGCCAAACTGCAGCTGCTGCGGGAACAGGGCGTTGCTTTTCCGGTGGATTTTCGCCGCAATGTGATGACCGGTGAGCTGCACGCTGAATACGATGATAAGGACAACGTCTACTTTGAGGCGAATCCACGCCAGGTCAAGGTGGCTGGCCGTCTGATGGCAAAGCGTCTGATGGGTAAAGCCAGTTTTGCCCGGCTGCAGGATATGGCAGGTAGTATTCAGCTTTTTTTGCAACGCGACGTGTTGGGTAGCGAAGCCTATCAAGCTTTTAAAGGGTTGGATGTGGGGGATATCGTTGGTGCCGAGGGTACTTTGTTTATAACTAAAACAGAAGAGCTTTCCGTTAAGGTGGAAAAGCTGCATTTGCTGACCAAATCCCTGCGACCGCTCCCTGAAAAATTTCATGGGCTTGCTGATCAAGAGATCCGCTACCGGCAGCGTTATCTCGATCTCATCATGAACGATGTTAGCCGCAAGACATTTCAAATCCGCTCCGCCGTGGTGTCGTATATACGCCAATTCTTTAATGGGGAGGGTTTTCTGGAAGTGGAAACCCCCATGATGCACGGCATTCCGGGTGGCGCTACGGCACGGCCTTTTGTGACCCATCATAATGCGTTAGGCATGGATTTATTTTTACGGGTTGCCCCGGAATTGTATCTTAAACGATTGGTGGTAGGGGGATTTGAAAAGGTTTATGAAATTAACCGAAATTTTCGTAATGAAGGTCTATCAACCCGCCATAATCCGGAATTCACCATGTTGGAGTTTTACCAAGCCTACGCGGATTATCAAGATTTAATGAATCTTACTGAAGATTTGTTACGGGGTATAGCAAAGGATCTGCTGGGAACCACGACGCTCATTTATCAAGGAGAAACCTATGATTTTGGTCGGCCCTTTCAACGTTTAAAATTAACCGAAGCCATTCTAAAATATAATCCGACGGTGACGCCCGAGCAGTTGCTGGATGTGAATAGCGCCCGCCGTGTCGCTGAGGGTTTGGGTCTATCGATACAAGAAAGCTCCGGCCTCGGGCGCGTTCAGGTGGAGATTTTTGAGGCCACCGTTGAGCATCGTCTTAAAGATCCAACCTTTATTACCGCGTATCCCACCGAAGTTTCTCCTTTGGCCCGGCGAAATGACGAAGAGCCTTCCGTCACAGACCGCTTTGAACTGTTTGTGGGTGGACGGGAAATCGCCAACGGTTTTTCTGAACTCAACGACGCTGAAGATCAGGCGGAACGGTTTCGCCAGCAAGTGGAAGCCAAAGACGCTGGCGACGAGGAGGCGATGCATTTTGATAGCGATTATATCCGCGCCCTGGAACACGGTATGCCGCCAACAGCGGGGGAGGGTATCGGTATTGATCGGCTGGTGATGTTGTTAACGGACTCGCCTTCCATTCGCGATGTTTTGCTATTTCCCCATATGCGACCGGAGGCGAAAGCCATGGCGAAATCAATAACAGATAGGGATTTGAAGTAGCCATTTTTTCTGCGCGGTCGTAGGGGTGGATCTGCGTGTCCGCCCTTAAACATATGCTCAACCAATTGCCGGTTCAAAAGAATAGGGCAGGGGAACGAAGTCTAGCGTGTTGCCATTGGCAAGTTTAACGGGATTATTTTCAGCCTGCTCGATGACCACCACCGCCAATACCGCAAAACCTCCTTCAGGGTGACGACAGGCATCCACGATGCGTCCTATGCTTTGCGTTTCAGTCTCCTCCTGTGCTCCAAAAACTTCGTCACCAGGAATGGGGGTTGTAGGACTATTAACTCGGCCTTGATACATGCGGCGTTTGAGTTTGCCCAAATAATGAGTGCGAGCCACTATTTCTTGACCGGTGTAGCAGCCTTTGCGGAAATTGATGCCATTTAAAAGATCAAGGTTGGCCATTTGCGGCACAAAGGCATCGGTGGTGGCGCTATAGACGGTGGGTACACCCGCTAAAATGGTCAACAGACGCCAGGCTTCTTCCCCAGTCAATGTGGTATGAGGGGCGAGGGCGGTCCATAACCCTTTCAGGGTGGCTACATCGCCATAGATTTCAAAGCGGGGCTGAATACCCGGCACACGTATGATGGTTACACCCTCCGCCGTCACCGTGTCATCGATTTGCGCCGGTACGGTTGTCAGCTTATCTTGTAATAGCCTTGCTACGTTAGGACCGCTAAGACCGACGCCTATTAGGCTATCGCTAACATCATTTAAGACAACGTCAGCCCGCAACACGAACATACGTAGGCGTTTGCGGATAGCATCAAATTGTTCATGGGGAAGGCTTATATAATAAATTCCCGCACGCCAGAACAACCGCAGGGTGGTCAACATGCGGCCTTTGGGACTGCAATAGGCGCTCAATTGACTCCGCTCAGGTTGAACTTGAGTCACGTCATTGGTCAACTGCCCCTGTAAAAAAGAAACCGTGTCAGCACCTGCGCAGGCTATCAAACCGTTATGGGAAAGATCGCATAAAATATTACTGTTAAAGGCTGCATCTAGCGCTTGATCAGGGTTACCAAAGTGCAGGATACGGTTGTTTTCCAAGATAGCGCCTTGTTGGGTGAGAAAGTGAAGCCAATCGGATTGCATGAAATGTTTCTCAGATAGAGTGTTAGGTGATAAACAGTGATTGTCTTACTGTACAGGACGGGTTTACAGCGATATTTTGATGCCCCTACAAATTTCATAATGTAAGCGAACGATTTTAGCCTTTGTGGGTCTTTTCTTGTAGAAAAGAAAGTTTAACACGACTCACTATTGCTTTTATTCCGCTATTGAGAATTTCTATGTCAGAGCAACAGCACCATAAAGATCAGCAGACCACGACCACCACCGAGACGCCCTCATCAAAACACCCCACGATTACAAAAGATTCCCCTGATGTGCAAGGGGAGCAAAAACCCAAAGAGATTGGTGGTCGCAAAGGGCTTGATCCCACCCGTTATGGTGATTGGGAAAAAGCAGGCCGCTGTATCGATTTCTAGGATTTTAGCGTCTTTAGCCTTAGCTGGGCTGGTAAATTTGATGAATTTTTCTTATGAAATGCAAATCATTATTGACTGCAAAGTTTTCCTAAAGTCTAGAAAGCGTTAAACATTCTCGACTATTTCTGAAAAATTGATCCAGTTCATTTTTAGCTGCACTGCAAAAAATGCTAAGATTAGCCGCAGTTGTGCGCGGCTTACATAAACATGCCGAGCGCTTTTTTCACCGTTGTGTGATGAGGTAAATAAATGTATGGCAACAAGTAATCGACCTCTTTCACCCCATCTTCAAATTTATCGTCCCCAACTTACTTCTGTGATGTCAATCCTGCACCGGATAACCGGTGTTGCATTGGCGGTCGGTACGCTGCTGCTGGTTTATTGGTTAGTAGCCGCGGCATCGGGTGCGGAAGCTTATGAACATGCGCAAGGTATTTTGGGTTCTAAGTTGGGGCAACTTTTTATTTTCCTTTGGACTTGGGCGCTTTTTTATCATCTCTGCAATGGTATCCGCCATTTACTGTGGGATGCAGGGTACGGGTTTGAGCTGGACGAAGTCTATAAATCCGGCAAAGTGGTGGCCTGGGCCTCGGTGGCCCTTACCGTGGTTTTGTGGATTTTTGCGGCTTAATAACGGAGAGATTGCCCATGAGCTTACGATCACCCATTGGCCGTGTTCGCGGTCTTGGCCCCGCTAAAGAAGGTGTCAATCATTGGTGGATGCAGCGTGTTACCGCTATCGCCCTTACGCCGTTAACCCTTTGGTTTTTAATCTCATTGATCGGTGTGGTAAGCGCCGACTATGAAATTGTGGTGGGGTGGATAGGTAAACCCATCAATACGGTTTTGTTAATCGCTTTGTTAGTGGGCGTTTTTTATCACGCTATGCTAGGTCTGCAGGTCGTTATCGAAGATTACATCCATGTGGAGGGCGCCAAAGTTTTATCGTTGCTGGTTATGAAGTTTGCGCTCTTGTTGGTGGGTGGCGCTGCTGTTCTTGCTGTTTTGCGTATTGCCTTTGGAGGCTAGGATTTCATGTCTGAGGCTTATAAAATTATCGATCACAACTACGACGTCGTGGTGGTAGGAGCGGGTGGCGCTGGTTTACGGGCCACTTTTGGCATGGCCCAAACCGGGTTAACCACGGCTTGTATTTCCAAGGTTTTCCCAACTCGTAGTCATACCGTGGCCGCGCAGGGCGGAATGTCGGCAGCCCTAGGTAATATGGGTCCGGACAAATGGCAGTGGCATATGTACGACACCATCAAGGGTTCTGACTGGTTAGGTGACCAGGATGCCATTGAGTATATGTGTCGGGAAGCCATTCCCGCCGTGATTGAACTAGAGCATTACGGGGTACCCTTCTCGCGCACCGAAGATGGTCATATTTATCAGCGCCCCTTTGGTGGTATGACCACCAACTTTGGTGAAGGCACCGCCCAGCGCACCTGTGCTGCCGCTGATCGTACTGGTCATGCTATTTTGCATACCCTCTATCAGCAAAGTCTGAAACACGATGCAGAATTTTTTATCGAATACTTTGCCCTCGATCTGATTATGGACGAAGAAGGAGCCTGCCGGGGTGTGGTGGCGTGGGATTTATCCGACGGTACCTTGCATTGTTTTCATGCCCATATGGTGGTGTTAGCCACCGGTGGTTATGGGCGTTGCTTTTTCTCCGCGACCTCAGCCCATACTTGTACCGGAGACGGTAACGGGATGGTGCTACGGGCTGGTCTTCCCCTGCAGGATATGGAGTTTATCCAATTTCATCCCACCGGCATCTATGGTGCGGGTTGTTTAATCACCGAAGGGGTAAGGGGTGAAGGGGGTTACTTGACCAACTCCGCGGGAGAACGTTTCATGGAACGCTACGCGCCCAACGCCAAAGATTTAGCGTCCCGCGATGTGGTGAGTCGCTCCATGACCATGGAAATACGCGAGGGCCGGGGCGTCGGTGAACATCAAGATCATATTCATTTGCATTTAGAACATCTCGGTCCTGAGGTCATCAACGAACGGCTTCCCGGTATTGCTGAGACGGCGAAAATCTTCGCCAACGCCGATGTGACCAAAGAACCCATTCCTGTCATACCCACTGTGCACTACAACATGGGGGGTATCCCCACCAATTATCGTGGTGAAGTGGTGACGCTAAAGGATGGCAACCCCGATACTGTCGTGCCA
>CAZGON010000083.1:0-7073 GCA_964527085.1 uncultured Candidatus Competibacteraceae bacterium | reverse complement strand
GTCTGATGGCCATCGGCGAAGCCGCTTGCGTATCGGTGCATGGGGCAAATCGGCTCGGTTCTAACTCGCTGCTGGATTTGATCGTGTTTGGCCGCGCAGCCGCCATTCGTTGTGCTGAATTGATAAAGCCTAATACCTCTCACAAAACCTTGGCCGGGGGTGCCTTAGATAAAATTCTGACCCGGTTTAACGGTATTCGCTACGCCAATGGCAGTACCACCACGGCCCAGCTTCGCTTAAAAATGCAGCGGGATATGCAAAACCACGCGGCCGTTTTCCGAACGGAAGTTTCTATGGCTGAGGGCGCCCGCTTGATGGACGAAAATTTTAAAAGCTTCGCCGATATTCGAACTGCAGATCGAAGTCTGGTTTGGAACTCTGATTTAGTGGAAACCTTAGAACTAGATAACCTCATGGGTTGTGCGGTGGTGTCCATCCAGTCTGCCCTAAACCGTAAAGAAAGCCGCGGCGCCCATGCCCGCGAAGATTACCCGGATCGGGACGATGAGAACTGGATGAAACACACCCTTAGTTGGATGGATGAAAAGGGCCAGATGCGCTTTGACTATCGTCCTGTTCACAATTACACCCTAACCGATGAGGTTGAATACATTCCTCCCAAGAAGCGCGTTTATTAAGTTAAGTAAGAGGGTAACGACAATGGCTGAATTTCGACTACCTGCTAATTCTAAAATTAGTCAAGGTAAGACCTATTACACCGCCGGTGATGCTAAAAAGACAAAACCGTTTAAAGTTTACCGGTGGGATCCAGAGGGGGGAGAAAACCCTCGCTTGGATACTTACGAAGTGGATTTGGACGCCTGTGGTCCCATGGTGCTAGATGCCCTGATCAAGATTAAAAACGAGATCGATCCCACCTTAACCTTTCGCCGTTCCTGTCGGGAGGGTATTTGTGGATCCTGCGCTATGAATATTGATGGCGCGAATACACTGGCTTGCACGAAGGCTATTGAGGACGTGCAGGGTGATGTAAAAATCTATCCCTTACCCCATATGCCGGTGATCAAGGATTTAGTGCCAGATCTGACTCACTTTTACGCTCAGTACGCTTCCATCAAACCCTGGTTGCAAACCGAGACGCCGCCACCACCGGATCGGGAGCGTTTACAGTCTAAAGAAGATCGAGCCAAACTTGATGGCTTATACGAGTGTATCCTGTGTGCTTGCTGCTCTACCGCTTGCCCAAGCTATTGGTGGAATGGCGACCGCTATTTGGGTCCTGCAATTCTATTGCAAGCCTATCGATGGATTGCCGATAGTCGTGACGATCATACCGGAGAGCGGCTAGATGACCTAGAAGATCCGTTTCGACTTTACCGTTGCCATACCATCATGAACTGTACTAAAACCTGCCCCAAAGGATTAAATCCCGCTAAGGCGATTGGCGATATTAAAAAGCTCATTGTGGAACGTCGTTAAGAAGCTGTTTCAAAAACGCGCGACGTTCGTTGAATCAAGGCGCAGCGCCTTCAAGCAGCGCAGTTTACAGGCGGTAAATGAGCAGCGGAGAAGGTGCTGTAACGCTGAGTCAGCGGACATGAGCAGGTTTTGAAACAGCTTCTAAGACTCTAAGTCAAGACTTACACAGCTCGTTCCAGAGGACGCCGTGAACACGTCCCTGTGGGCTTGACGACGGCCATCCAGACCGTCGACACCTCTTCCACGAGCTATGCAAGTTCTGATCTGTGTAAGTGTTATATGTTTTTTAAATGAATGGGTAAAACAGGGGATAGTTTTCTGTGAACGAACTACTGTCCAAGCTGCGCTGGCGTTGTCGACGCGGCATGAAAGAACTGGATGTGTTGTTGCTAGGCTATCTTGAACGTTGTTATGAGACGGCTCCAATGGAAAAACAACGGGCGTTTGCCGAGCTCTTAGATTGTCAAGATCCTCAGGTTATGGCTTATATTGTGGGTCGTGAAACGCCGTCAGATAACATATTGAATGAGCTTATCCACGATATTTGTGACAACGCTCACTGTTAAACTAAAACCCTCTCGGATGCTAGGGGTCTGTTTGTTGATTGTCCATAGCCTAGCATTTATTAGTGTTGGGTGGGCAGCGTTGCACGGCTCCATAAAAATATGCTTATGGAGCTTTATTGTTTTATCTTTGTTTTGGCAATGGCTGCGCTGTGGTAATCCTCAAAGTCGATGGTTTATAAAGCGAGTGACTCGGTTTGAAGACGGCAGATGGAAAATAATCTGGGGTGATGGCGTCAGCCAGTCGGCGCGACTGTTAGAGGGCTATGCACATCGGTCTATTTTGATCTTGTATTTTACAGTGAATGGGTGGCTAAGGCCGACAGTCGTGCTGTTGTTTGACTCTGCAGATTGTCACGATATTCGGCGTCTCAGGGGTCTGCTGCGAACTTTCGACGGCTGAATTGACGGCGTTTTTTATTGCTTTATAGTCGTTGCTATCTATTCCCTAATTAAATTGCCCCTAGGAACAAGGTATGTCAGGTACTGAGCTGCAAAAAGGCGGCAATATTTCTATCACCCAAACTTTTTCAGGAATTACCCAACTGTGGGTTGCCCTCGGATGGTCTCCCCGGCAGGTGGAAGGCATGGAAGTGGATGCCAGTGCGTTTATTTTGACCGCCCAGGGCAAAATCCGTAGCGATGATGATTTCATCTTTTTAGGAGTTACGCAATTGAAAGTTTAAGTTGTTGATTTTTATGAATTCGCGATTGCACGGTGTGCAAATACATTCTCAGTGAAATCAAACCCTTATTAACCCAACTGCGTAACTCCTACTTTTATAACAACCCGCTAAGCGTCGAAGGTGCTGTTAAACTGCTGCCCGATGCTAGGGCTGCTCACGGCGACGATGCGCAAGTATTTTTAATTGATCTTGCCACTATTCCTGATTCTGTCCAACGTATTGCGTTTACGGTTACGATTCATGAAGGTCATGAGAAAAATCAATGTTTTGGGATGTTAGCCAGCGCCTGGGCACGGCTTGTAACCGTCAACGACTTTACCGAACTCACTCGTTTTGCTTTGCCTTTAGCGGAATCTCAAGAGACAGCTTTGATTTTTTGCGAAGTGTACCGCCATCGGAGTGACTGGAAATTCCGGGCTGTAGGGCAAGGCTATAAGGGTGGGCTAGGTCCTCTAGCGCAGGAATACGGCGTGGATATCATGGAAGATGCCGGCGACACCTCGCCAGAACGCTCACAACCTAAATCCGATGCGTCTATTGCGGTAGACCAAACACTGCCGCAAGCACCGTCCAACGAACATTTATCGTCTCAAAATAAGCTATCCGCGTCGGATCTACCCGATACTCCAGCCCAACCGATTCCAGAATTGCCGACTGAGCAAGTCCTCGACGTACAACCGCACCCTGAATCTGGGTCACGAGAAAAACGCATCACCACCCTTGCCATCCATGATCCGGAACTGGCTGAACTGGTGAGAGAGATTGCCAGACAGCTGGCAAAGCACGAACTTGAAAACCATCGCGCCCATGTCGCCCTGTGTCTCGATATATCGGGTTCTATGCAAGGGCTTTATCGGCGCGGATCCATCGACACCTTAGTGCGACGCCTAGTGGGACTTGGGATTCAGTGGGACAGTGAGGTTGACGTTTTTCTGTTTGGCAAGGGAGCTTATTACGCCGGTCGGGTGACTGCTGATAATTATCGGACCTTTCTAGCTGAGCAACAAAAACGTTATCCTCTGGAGTCTGGAACGGCCTATGGCAAGGTGATGACCTTATTACGCGAACACTACCAGGGCAGATCCGACGCTGCACAAATTCCCGTGTATGTGCTATTCGCTACCGATGGCGATACTTCAGATCGAGATGAATCGGAGCAGCAAATTCGAGAGGCTGCTCAAGAGTCGATTTTTTGGCAGTTTATGGCCATCGGCACGCCACCTGAGGAGAAAAAAGGATTTTTTAGCAAATTACTCAGTCCAGATTTTAAATTTTTGGCCTATTTGGATACCATGCCCGATCGTTTTGTCGACAACGCCAATTTTTTTCTTGTGCAAGATCCGGCAAAACCCAGTGTCGATCAACTGATCGAGTATATGATGGTGGAATATCCGCTCTGGTTAGGAGCCGCTAAAACAAAAGGATTGTTGCGTTAGCGGTTGTTGAGAATGCTCTAATCTAGGCTGCCTATGAAAGTAATATCGGATCTACCACCGCTATTGCACCCCCCGCAGTCACCTCCGCAAGGACACCAAAATCTGTATGACGAAAACTGCTGTGGAGAGTTTTTAAAATATTTCTATCACGCTCTCCGGTATCAGGATTAGCATTAATAGCGGCACAGCGTTCAATCCGTTTAATGACTTTTAGACGTGCTTTACCGATGATCAACTCTCGATTGATCCAGTTAAATTCTTGCCACGGTTGACTACCGTCAAACCAGAGATTTCCTCGAAAACGACGCATATCCAGCGCACTTCCCGCTGCTTGTTCCAGCGCTCTCAGGGAAGCTAAGTTCATCACCGATACCCCTTGTTGCGGTGAGTCCGTCAGATTCCTATCCGATACTTCTGCTATGCGATAGGGGCCCGGTTGATAATCACTGATGAATTGATCAAAAAACTCGTTCAGTAACGCTCTATCCGAGGGATTCCTTAGGTTCACTCGACATACTTCTTGACCCTTGCGATGTAAAACCAATAGGTCTTCATTATGATGATAGCGACTCTCCAAGGCCGACAAACGGGGACAATAAGCTAACACCAGGAAATTGCGCCGTTGTACCCACTGCGGATGATCAAAGTCAAACGTACTCTGTCCATGTGTAATAGCAAAACACCGATCAAAAGGGATGCCTGCGCCAGGGTTTAACATTACAGCATTCAGTGATTCGGGGCTAAGTCCTTTGATAGGGTAGCGAAATAGATGCGTCAGTCTCATGGGATAATTTTCTCGACTCAAGAGTGACTTTTCTAGCCCAATGATGAAGCTAACCTGTGCTGAGCGACGGGTCCTGTTACGGCAGCAATCTAAAATCCATCACTTAAATCAACAACAACGTGGCCAAACCTAGGAAAGCCAGGAAGCCAACCACATCAGTTACCGTAGTCAGTACAACACTGCCGGCAAGCGCAGGATCGATACCAAGCTTGCGCAAAAGCAAGGGTAGCAAAACCCCGGCGAGAGCGGCGCAGATCAAGTTTATTAAAATGGCCGAAGCAATAATGCCACCAATGGCTAAACTGCCAAACCAAATATAGGCCAAGGTTGCTATTACTACGGCCCAAAGCAGGCCGTTGAGGGTACCGACGGCTAATTCCTTGGCCAGCAACACGCGGGCATTACCGGGTTCCACATGACCTAACGCTAATCCCCGGACAATCAAGGTTAATGTCTGGCTGCCTGCAATCCCGCCCATACTAGCGACGATAGGCATTAATACCGCTAGAGCAACCACTTCCTGAATGGTAGCTTCAAAGAGCCCGATGACATAGGCGGCAATAAAAGCTGTTATCAGATTGATGCCAAGCCATACGGCTCGACGACGAGCGCTTATTACGACGGGAGCGAACATGTCGTCTTCCTCGTCTAGCCCCGCCATACTCATGATAGAATGTTCGGCTTCATCCCGGATGACATCCACCACATCGTCGATGGTGATGCGACCCAATAACAGGCCGTTTTCATCGATAACGGGTGCTGAAATTAAATCCCGTTGTTCAAACAGTGTTGCTACCTCGATAGCAGGCATGGTAGCGGGTATGCCTTCTACGTTGATAAGCATCACCTCCGCGACGGTGCTTTCCAAATCATTGATCAGCAAGAGACTTAATGGCAGTACGCCTAAATAACGGTTATCACGGCCTAATACGATCAAGCTGTCGGTCTGTTGTGGTATGGTTCCCCGCCAGCGTAAATAGCGCAGCACAACGTCTAAGGTAACGTCACCCCGGACGCTGATGGGGTCTGTGTTCATCAAACCACCCGCGCTGTCTTCCGGATAGGAGAGTACCGCTTCCAGCCGTTGGCGATTTTGCAGATCCATAGAACGCAATAGTTCACCGCTGACCGCTTTGGGCAGATCTTGCAGGAGGTCTGCCAAATCGTCTAGATCCATACCTTCTGTGGCTGCGACGAGTTCCTCAGTCGCCATTTCACGGATGAGTCCTGCGCGAACCTCATCGTTGACCTGTAAGAGGACTTCGCCATCATTCTCAGGGTCTACCAACTCCCAGACGAGATTGCGTTCTTCCAGCGGTAAAGATTCCAGCAGATCAGCAATCTCAGCAGGGTGTAGGGCGGTAAGCATACGTTGCACGTTCTGCAATGTGCCATGTTCTAAAGCTCTGCGTAGTCGGCGTAATGGCGTGGGTTGTTGTTCGTTATCGGTCATTGAGGTGATCTCCACAGGCAAACGCCTCCTATCCGGTGGGGCGCAGGTCAGCGCTGCAGTGTAGCGACGAAATTAGAGTGGGTCTATGGTTAACAGGGTGGATGGCTGGGAAATGCAAATGATCAACAATCACGCATCCTTGATTCAAACCCAACCTAACCTTTGAAAATAAACCAAATTTATTACCCAGGATAAACGCGATGGCTAACTATTATCTGTTGTTAAAACAACTTCACATCACGTTTGCTATATTGACACTCATCTCTTTTTCTATCCGTGGCTTTTGGATGGTAAAAGAATCATCCTTGCTGCACAGAAAATTGACGCATATTCTGCCCCATATTATCGACACAATACTCCTTACTACAGCTGTTACCATGGTTTTCATTGCAGGTTTATCTCCCCTTGCGCAATCCTGGCTTAGCGCCAAAATTTTGGCGTTATTGGTGTACATACTTCTCGGTACTATCGCGTTGAAACGGGGATCTACCAAATCCATCAGAATTATCTCGTTGATCGGCGCCCTGCTGGTGTTTAGCTATATTGTTTTTGTGGCCTTGACAAAAAGTCCCATTCCCTCTGTAAATATTTAGATTTTGCTACTGTATGGTTAGCTTTGGGAAACCTGTCTTAAGCCCAAAATGAACCTTTTAAGCCAACGTGAGTTCTGGATAAGCCTGGGGTTAATGGGTACCTCCTGAAGCCGAACTG
>CAZGON010000082.1:13069-16866 GCA_964527085.1 uncultured Candidatus Competibacteraceae bacterium | reverse complement strand
GATTGCCGGAATCCAGTTACCAGGGAGGGTGGCAGGCGGTTGTCACCAGTGCTTGCCATCCATGGCACTGGATTCTCGCCAGTCCATGGCGAGAATGACGCAAGGAAGGGTGAGTAGTTACATTATCTTATCAGCAGCTTTTTTTTAGATTCACTCAATCGCAAAGAGTAGACACAGTATGTTGGAGATTAAGAATCTGTACGCCACCGTCGGGGACCGGGAAATCCTTAATGGCATAGACCTGACCATTCAAGCTGGCGAAGTGCATGCCATTATGGGACCGAATGGTTCCGGCAAGAGCACCTTAGCCAGTGTGATCGCTGGCCGTGAAGGGTACACCGTGACCCGTGGCGAAGTGTTGTTTGAAGGGAAAAATGTGCTGGACATAGCCCCCGAAGAGCGGGCCCGGGAAGGTTTGTTTTTAGCGTTTCAATATCCGGTAGAAATTCCCGGTGTCAGTAATCTTTATTTTCTCAAGGCTGCCGTCAATGCCTTGCGTAAACACCGTAATGAACCGGAACTGGACGCCATGGATTTTTGGGATATGATCCATCAACGGATGGAATTGGTGAAGATGGATGAATCCATGCTAC
The DNA here is from genome assembly GCA_964527085.1 of uncultured Candidatus Competibacteraceae bacterium. GTDB lineage: Bacteria > Pseudomonadota > Gammaproteobacteria > Competibacterales > Competibacteraceae > CAYRGG01. Next base: position 16,273 of record CAZGON010000082.1, on the reverse strand, counting down.
AGCGACCTGTTAATCATGGTTTTTCAGGTGGTGAAAAGAAACGCAACGAAATATTTCAAATGGCGGTGATGGAACCCCGTTTTGCTGTGCTGGACGAGACTGATTCTGGCCTCGATATCGATGCGCTAAAAGTGGTGGCCGACGGTGTTAATGGCTTACGGGGTCCCGGGCGATCGTTTTTGGTGATTACCCACTACCAACGGTTGCTGGATTATATTGTGCCCGACCATGTTCATGTGTTGGTGAACGGCCGCATCGTGCGGTCAGGCGATAAAGCCTTGGCGCTGGAATTGGAAGAGCAAGGCTATGCATTATATAATGCCGAACCCGGCCGAGCACGCCGGGCGACCGGGTAGGGGGTTATAAAATGACGGCCGCTGCCTTTGCCGACTATGATCGGAAAGACTTTGAGAAAAGCGTTGCAAAACGCCGCGAACCGGCTTTCTTGCTAAACTTACGCCGGCGAGCGTTGGCGCAGTTTGAGACATTGGGCCTTCCCACCACCAAACAAGAAGCGTGGCGGTTTACCGATGTCAGCGGGCTTGGCCAGATTGACTGGCAACCCAGCTCAGCGGCAACCGTGGAGGCCAGCCAGCTGCCAGCCCTGCCGGGCGCTCATCGTTTAGTGTTTGTCAATGGCCATTTTGCACCTACGTTATCCCAGTTGCACGGGCTACCCGCCAAGGCCCTAGTGGCTAGTCTTGGGCAAGCGCTGCTCACCCATCCCGAGTTAGTGGAGAGTCATTTAGGACAGTCTAAAGGTTTAGACAACAATCCTTTTGCAGCCCGCAATAGCACCTTTTGGGAAGACGGTGCCTTTGTCTATTTGCCCCGCGGCACGGTTTTAGAACAGCCTTTGCAACTGATTTTCTTCGCCACCGGCGACGACACGGTTAACTACCCTCGCACGTTAGTCGTGATGGAAGAAGCTAGCGAAGCTACCATTTTGACGGAGTATCGTGGTCAAGGCCGCTGTTTAACCTGCCCGGTGACAGAGATTCACCAGGCAGCGGGCGCTGTACTGAATTATTACGAAGTTCAAGAAGCGCCTTTAGAGGCTTGGCATTTGGGTAATTTGCAACTGCTGCTGGCGCAAGATAGCCAGATCAATACGCAACTCCTATCCTTGGGCGGCCTCGGCAGTCGTACCGATGTGTTTGCTTTGCTAGATGGGGAAGGTGCTACTTGCCAGGTCAGCGGTCTTACCCTGGTCAAAAGTACCCAGCTAAGCGACTTTCACGTCCGTGTTGAACATGCTAAACCCCATGGCACCAGCCACCAGCTTTTTAAAAGCGTGTTAGAGGACAAAGGTCGGTCTGTTTTCGACGGACTCATTTATGTTCATAAACACGCCCAGCAAACCAATGCGAATCAGAGCAACCAAAATCTGTTGTTATCTCGGCAGGCGTTGGCTAATTCTAATCCGCGGTTAGAGATCCTCGCCGACGATGTGAAATGCAGTCACGGTTCCACCATCGGTTTTCTGGATCAAGACGCTTTATTTTATCTACGCAGCCGAGGCATCGGTGAAGTCGAGGCGCAGAATATGTTGGTGTATGCATTCGCCAACGATCTTGTCGAACAGATTCACCTAAAACCCCTGCGCGAACGACTAGAAAACCTGCTTATGGAGCGGCTGTCGTGATTATTGATGAGAGGAAAATCCTATGAGCGCCCTTTATGAAGCGATCACCTTTCCTGAAGCTGTGCAACCTACCTTAGATTGCTCGAGAATTCGCGAGGATTTTCCGATTCTCCAGCAAGAAATTTATGGTAAACCGTTAGTGTATTTGGACAACGCAGCCTCGGTGCAAAAACCTAAAGCGGTTATCGAAGCCATCAGCGACTGTTACAGTCAGTACTATGGCAATATTCATCGCGGCGTACATGCCTTGTCGGAACGCTCTACGGCAGCATTCGAAGGGGCCCGGGAAAAAGTCCGTGCTTTTTTAAATGCCGCCAGCCCGCGGGAAATTATTTTCACCCGTGGCACTACCGAGTCTATCAATCTGGTGGCCAGTAGTTTTGGTTCCATGCAGGTGGGGGTCGGTGATGAAGTATTGATCAGCGCCATGGAGCACCACTCCAATATTGTACCTTGGCAAATGTTATGTGAACGCCAAGGTGCTCAACTGCGAGTGATCCCCATGAACGAGGCAGGCGAACTTGTTCTAGAAGAGTATGAACATTTATTGACCGAACGCACCAAAATGGTAGCCTTGGTCCATCTATCCAATGCCTTGGGCACCCTAAACCCAGTGCGCGAAATGATCGAACTAGCCCATGCCAAAGGTATCCCAGTGTTGTTAGACGCCGCCCAATCGGTGCCTCACCTGGCCTTAGATGTGCAGTCCCTGGACTGCGATTTCTTAGCCTTTTCAAGCCATAAACTTTATGGACCCAGCGGCGTCGGCGTGCTGTACGGTAAAGCTGAGCATTTAGAGGCGATGCCGCCCTACCAAGGTGGCGGCGACATGATCCGCTCGGTGACCTTTGAAAAAACCGAGTATGCCGGTTTACCCAACAAATTCGAGGCGGGTACACCTAATATCGCCGGTGTAATTGGACTGGGTGCCGCCTTGGATTGGGTTAATAGCATAGGTCTAGATACTATCGCTGCCCGGGAACACGACCTGCTAGCCTATGCCACAGCACAGCTCAGTGAGATCCCTGGATTACGTCTTATCGGCACCGCCCGCGCCAAGGCGGCGGTTATATCTTTTGTGCTGAAGGGTGTACACCCCCACGATATGGGCACCATTCTCGACCGGGAAGGGGTCGCGATTCGGGCAGGTCATCATTGTGCGCAACCGGTGATGCAATTCTACAGTGTACCTGCTACGGCGCGGGCTTCGTTTGCTGTTTATAACACCCGAGCTGAAGTGGATACGTTGATTGCCGCCGTTTGGAAAGTGAAGGAGTTATTTGACTAATGTCTGGCCTGCGTGACCTTTACCAGGAAGTTATCCTGGATCATAACAAAAAGCCGCGTAACTTCCGCAGCATTGACCCGTGTAGCCACCAGGCCGATGGATATAATCCTTTATGTGGCGACAAAGTCACCGTTTTTTTAGATGTCAAGGACGGTGTTATCCAGGATGTCGCTTTTCAAGGATCTGGTTGCGCCATCTCCACTGCCTCTGCGTCGCTGATGACAGAAGCGCTAAAAGGCAAACCGGTGGCAGACGTAGAGCATCTTTTCGA
>CAZGON010000082.1:10875-13036 GCA_964527085.1 uncultured Candidatus Competibacteraceae bacterium | reverse complement strand
CTATTTTAGCGGGGGTGCGTGATTATCCTAGCCGCGTCAAGTGCGCCACCCTCGCTTGGCACGCCCTCCGGGCTGCCTTAGAAAATCTTAACAAACCCATATCCACGGAGTAGTGCCCCATGTCCGTTATGCCGAACCAACCACCATTGAATGAATTTACCGCCGATTCCGGAGATGTTGCTATGGACAAGGCAACCCAGACCCTTGACACAGAAGATCTGGAAGAGGAGATCATCAGTGCACTAAAGATGGTTTATGATCCAGAAATTCCTGTCAATGTCTATGACTTGGGTCTTATCTATGACCTTAATGTTGATAATGAGGGTCACGCGGAGGTCGTTATGACCTTGACAGCGCCCGGCTGTCCTGTAGCGGGTTCTATGCCCGGTTGGGTGAAAGACGCGGTGGAAAATGTACCCGGCGTTACTTCAGCGGACGTGGAACTAGCCTGGGAGCCGCCCTGGACGCAAGAGATGATGTCCATGCGGGCAAAATTAGAACTCAATATGATCTAATAATAAGCGAGTGTTTTGCACTCGCTTTTCTCTGTTACCTTGATAGCATGGCAAAACTGAAAAGAGTGTTTGCGTAGCTGGTTTTTGATAGGATTGGGTCCTTAAAGTTTTTGTAAGGATTCTGACTATGTCGCGTGTTTATAATTTTAGTGCTGGACCTGCCATGCTGCCTGACGCTGTTTTGCAGCAGGCCAAAGAAGAGCTGCCCGAGTGGCGAAAAACCGGTATGTCGGTGATGGAAATGAGCCATCGTGGTAAAGACTTTATGGCCATCGCCGCGCAAGCAGAAGCCGATCTGCGAGATTTATTAGCTATTCCCGCCAATTATAAAGTGCTGTTTTTGCAAGGCGGCGCCACCGGGCAATTTGCGGTTGTACCGATGAATTTATTGCGGGGTAAAACCCAGGCGGATTATCTCAATACAGGAATATGGTCGAAAAAAGCCATTGCCGAGGCAAAACGGTATTGTGAAGTCAATGTGGTGGCCAGCTCCGAGGCTAGCAAATACACCACTGCGCCCGACCGCAGTGAATGGCAATGTAATCCTAATGCCGCTTATTTTCATTGCGTCATCAACGAAACTATCAATGGTGTTGAATTACATACCATCCCTGAGATGGGAGATGTACCGGTGGTGGCAGACATGTCGTCAACCCTGCTGTCACGTCCCATCGACATCTCAAAATTTGGCTTGATTTATGCCGGCGCTCAAAAAAATATTGGCCCAGCGGGACTCACCATTGTCATCGTGCGGGACGATTTGCTGGGCGACGTGTTGCCAACTACCCCTTCCCTTTTCGACTATAAAATACAAGCCGACAACGACTCCATGTACAATACCCCACCCACTTACAGCTGGTACATAGCGGGTTTGGTTTTTCAATGGCTTAAAGCCCAAGGTGGTTTAGCCGCCATGGGCCAGCGCAACCAGCACAAAGCGGGGTCTTTATATAACGCTATCGATAAATCCGGTTTTTACGCTAACCCCATCGATCCAGCCTATCGGTCTTGGATGAATGTGCCTTTTACCTTACCTGACGACACCCTGAATCAACCTTTTTTGGCAGAAGCTAAACAAGCCGGACTAGTCACCCTGGCGGGCCACCGCTCTGTGGGTGGCATGCGGGCTAGCATTTATAATGCAATGCCTGAGGAAGGGGTTCAAGCATTGGTAGATTTTATGGGTGATTTTTCTCAACGCCACGGTTAAAACTATCGTCTAGCCATTTACTTTCTTATCTTCCCTTTTATTTATTCATTTGCTGTTGGGACTATGTACAAAATTCTCACGTTGAACAATATTCGAGTGGCGGGTTTGGACCGCTTACCTCGGGATCGTTATGAAGTCGCCTCGGAAATCCAACACCCTGATGGGGTATTGGTCCGCTCTTTCAATATGCACGACTGGTCGTTACCAGAATCGCTAAAAGCAGTGGGACGGGCTGGAGCAGGCGTAAACAATATTCCCGTTGATCAACTCACCAGTCGCGGAATTCCTGTCTTTAATACTCCCGGCGCTAATGCTAATGCAGTCAAAGAACTGGTTCTATTGGGTATGTTGATGGCGGCACGCAACATCGGTCCCGCTTGGGATTTTGCGCGTCGTCTCGAAGGCACTAATAAAGAAATTACCCAGCAAGTGGAAA
>CAZGON010000082.1:0-10865 GCA_964527085.1 uncultured Candidatus Competibacteraceae bacterium | reverse complement strand
AAAAAAACTTTGTGGGCGTCGAGTTACCCAACCGTACCTTAGGGGTTATTGGTCTCGGCGCTATTGGCGTAAAAGTGGCTAATGCCGCGATCGCGCTGGGTATGCGAGTTATTGGTTATGATCCTCATATAACAGTCACAAACGCCTGGCAACTTGCCTCCCAAGTAGAGCAGGTGCTTAGCGTTGACGATGTGCTCGCTCAATCCGACTTTGTTAGCTTGCACGTACCCTTGACCGATGAAACCCGGGGCCTTATCGATGGGAAACGTCTGCGCACATGCCGACCCGGCATTACCTTATTAAATTTTTCCCGCCAAGGCACCATCGACCACGAAGCGGTATACGAAGCTATCAACGCTAACAAAATAAACGCTTATGTGTGCGATTTTCCCGATAATTTATTAAAATCCCATCCGCGGGTCATCTCCCTCCCCCATTTGGGCGCATCCACCGAAGAAGCTGAAGAAAACTGCGCTGTTATGGTGGCCGACCAAATACGCAATTATTTAGAACACGGCGCTATACGTAACTCGGTCAACTTTCCGGAGATGATTATGCCCCGCAGCAGCGAAGGGTATCGTTTGCTGGTAGTGAATTCCAATGTTCCCCATATGATCGAGCGTATTTCCAAAGCCATCGCTAATGTGGATATCAATATCCTCGATCTATTAAATCGCTCTCGGGGGGAAATTGCCTGTACCCTGGTGGACATGGAACTACCCCTTCCCCAAACCGCTATCGACGAAATAGGGACCATCGAAGGGGTTTTGAGAGTGCGGGCTTTATAATAAATAAAGGTGAGTTTTGCTTATCTGGAAACCCATGTGGCTTTGCTACGCGCTAGTTTTTGGCGCCTTACTGGCTGTGAACTTGTGAACGTTGAGCAAAGCACTACCGACAAAGCAGCATTGGAAAAGCTCATAAAGTTTTTAGCCAAAACATCATGGGATGATCGATGGATTCCGCTTGATCAATGTCCTTCCACGGATAATAAGTTATTAGATCTGCTTTAGGTTGATAACCAAAATGTTGCCAGATCTCATCGAGTGGCGTATAGCCCTCCGGCTTGAGCGGATGATTGTCCGGTCTCACAACTGCGCAAAAGCAGCTATTTTTAAACCCACCTAGGGACCGTGCATAGTCTTCGCGGCCGGAAAAAAACCGCTTGTAGATTCCTCGGCCACGGTAGTCGGGCAGTAACACCGACTCACCACAATAAAATAAGGTTTCCGGATTAATGCCCTTATCCATAAAAGGTTGCTTGAATGCCGCTGTTTCATCCGCCATGGGAATACCGGTGGATGCACCGATGATCTGATCGTTATCAAAAGCCAGCACTGCCATAGCTGAACCAGAAGCCATATAGGTTTGCAAATAGGCTTGCTCGTAGGCATCAGTTCCATCATAGAGGTACGGGTATTCACGAAAGACTGTGATGCGCAAACGGGCCAGATCCGGAATATAAGCTTCTAGCTCTTTTCCTGAGATGGTAAGGGTTTTTATAGTCATGTATGCAATCAGCAATATGAACTAGTTACGACATTTTCATCAATTTTAAAATACTAACTTTCATTTAACTCGAAGTAAAAGCTTTTTTTTATGGCCTATTCTCTTTACTTTATGGGTTATGTCTTCATAATTTATTGTTACAAAAATAGTTGTAATAACAAAGACTACAAATAACAATATAACTATAAGTAAAGCTACTCCCTCAAAAAATTTCATCATTCTATCCTTAATTTAATTTAAAGTATTAGTGACAAAAATTGTCATACTATGCTGACTTTAGCCACATCGCCTCATCAGCTTTTAGGCACAATAAGTTTTATTTCTATTGTGCAAAAAAATTAATTATCCAAAACATTGGTTGTCCCACCGTTGCAACGTGATTTAGTGGTCAAAGTAGATAACCTTCGCATCGTCACAACACACGCCTGTCAACAACTTACGATCATGCAATTTACGATCATGCAATAAATCTGCCTAATCAGACACGGCTAATGACAACCACGAAAGCGGTCTCGAAAAAGATCCAGCAGGGGCTTACCTCTACGCATCCGGAACTCAATAATAGCTTGGGTCTGGATACACTTCGAAAAGGAAAGGAACAAGAATTGGTTAACTTTAGGAGTTACGCAATTGAAAGTTTAAGTTGTTGATTTTTATGAATTCACGATTGCACGGTGTGCAAATACATTCTCAGTGAAATCAAACCCTTATTAACCCAACTGCGTAACTCCTAACCTTATAAATAAATATAAATAAAGCTATTTTTCTAAACTCGTCAATGAACCGGTTGCTTGGCGGGCAAAATTTTAATTGTTCACCTTTTATCAGATCAAGCAATTAATTTGTTTGACACTTTAGGTTAAAAAAGGCTTTACTACCTAAAGTTATGAACTTAAATAAAGTGACTTATAAGGTTGTCATAACCACGTCAAAAAATAATTAGATATGAAAAAAAGTCGATAACCACATCAAAAAATAAGGGTGGGTGTAGAACGATAGCAATAATGCTGCCACATTTTAGCGGAGGAAGGTAACAATGCTATACCATGTCTACGAAATGCAGCATGCGGCGCTGATGCCAATGCGCATTTTAGCGGAGCATAGTCAGCATCTGCTTCGTAACCCCTGGAATCCCATCTCTTATACACCGGTTGGCCACATTCTTGCCGCCGCGTGTGATCAGTTCGAGCATATAACACGTCGCTATGGGAAACCTAAATTTGGGCTTCACGCTACCTTTGTGGACGGCAAAGAGGTTTTGGTCGAAGAAAAAATTGTTGATCGCAAGCCATTTGGTCAACTAAAGCATTTCCAACGCCAAGTTGAGCGTAATGATCCTAAACTGCTGGTGGTAGCCCCACTTTCCGGCCACTACGCGACGCTATTGCGAGGCACTGTGGAAGCGATGCTGCCGGACCATGAAGTCTACATCACCGATTGGCGCGACGCTCGCAATGTGCCGGTTTTCGAAGGTGGCTTTGATTTCGATGACTACATCGATTATGTGATTCGTTTCCTTGAACATATTGGGCCAAATACCCATGTCCTTGCCGTCTGCCAACCCTGTGTACCTGTGCTAGCCGCGATTGCGTTGATGTCGGCTGAAGGGCATGAATGCACCCCTACCACCATGACCCTTATGGGAGGTCCGGTGGATGTGCGCGAAAATCCCACGCAGGTCAATGAGCTAGCTCAATCTAAGCCATTATCTTGGTTTAAAAACAATGTGGTTGTCCCGGTACCACCGCCAAACCCCGGTTTTACACGCCGTGTCTATCCAGGTTTTCTGCAACTGGCTGGATTCATGAGCATGAATCTAGAACGTCACTTTGACGCACATCGGACCATCTTCCGCCACCTTGTGGCTGGTGATGGAGAAAGCGCCGCCAACAAACGAGAATTTTACGAAGAATACTTGGCGGTTATGGATATTTGCGAAGAGTTTTATTTGCAAACCGTCCAGCGAGTCTTTCAGGACTGCTCCCTCGCCAAAGGTGAAATGGTCTGGTGGGATGGAGAACCGGTGCAACCGGGGGCTATTACACGCACGGCGTTAATGACTGTGGAAGGTGAACGGGACGATATTTGCGGCATTGGGCAGACCCGAGCAGCTCATACGCTGTGTAGTAACCTTCCAGATCATATGCGTGTTCATTATGAACAGCCTGGCGTTGGGCACTACGGTATTTTTAATGGTCGACGTTGGCGTGAAGAAATTTCTCCACGTATAAAAACGTTTATACGTAAGTTTGACCATGAACGCGATGGTCAGCCTGCAACTACTAGGACTATGTAGAGCTATTCCGTCAAACCCATCTACTAAAAAACGGTTGCCACCTTACCATACTATCTATCGGGGTGGCTTACCTCTAATGGAAGGGCATCAAAGTCCACCCATTCTGATCCGCAATAAACTAGGAAATGTCTTCCTTTGGCACGTCCTATCAATGTCACGCCGGTTTTTTGGCCTATTTCGAGACCCATTTGAGTAATGCCAGAGCGTGATAAAAGCAAAGGAATTTCCATTTGAGCGACTTTAATGACCATTTCCGAGGTTAACCGGCCAGTGGTGTAAAAGGTTTTATCACCGCCTTGGATTTCCGCCAACCACATGAGACCGGCAATGGCATCAACGGCATTATGGCGACCAACATCCTCGACGAAGTAGAGAATTTCAGTGCCCTGACAGAGGGCGCAACCGTGTACCGCTCCGGCTTGCTTATAAACTTCGTTGTAAGTAGTGATCTGGCGCAATAATGCATAGATCTCTGATTGCCGAAAAGTACGTTTTTTTAAGTTGATATCCTCTAACCTCTCTAGGATATCGCCGAACACAGTACCTTGACCACACCCCGTAGTTACCGTGCGTTTGTCGAGCCGCGACGATTCGCCTGCTGTCCCACTATGGCTAGTCACTGCCACCGCGGCACTGTCCCAATCCACCTGAACCGTCTTTAACTGACAAATATCGTCGATAAAGTGTTGGTTGCGTAAATAACCAATGGCAAGCGCCTCTGGATACTCACCCAGCGTCATTAACGTTACGATTTCCCGCTTATCCAAGTACACAGTCAACGGCCGTTCCCCAGCAATCTCAAGCTCTCGGGTACGGCCATACTCATCCACAGCGGTAACCGAGTAGGTCGGCGCTAAACCTGCCTGAGTCATCTCAGGACGACACGGCGCCATAGCATCTTCCATAGCAAACCTCCCATAGGAAAAGAGGACCATTTGGCCATAGTAGTTATTCTAGAGGTTAGCTGACATCTGTTAGATAAAATACCTCCAAAAGCCAACATAACTGTAAAAACAGTACTTAAACTAAAACGCCAGCAAGCAAACGCCCATTCCTATTCCCATCGAAAGGTATAAGCGCCAATGGTCAAAAATATCCCACTCATGACCAACAAAATCACTAAATGGCTAGCAATACCATTTAAACCTACCCCATCGATCATAATCGCTCGGGCACTTTCAATAAGATGGGTAAGGGGAAAAAAAAGCGCCAATTTTTGCAATGATGGATGAATTCCCTCAAGGGAGAACCAGACGCCGGATAAAAACACCATCGGCCAGCTAAGCAGATTTACTAAACCCTCCGCTAACTCTTCGCTAGCGGTCCGCGCAGCCACTATCATACCGAGACTAATAAGACTAATGGCGCCCAAAACAAACACCACAAAAAGATCCAAATAACTACCAAACATACGAAAATCAACAAAAAAATCGGTTCCCACAAAAACCAATATGGTTGCCATCAAGGTTAACCATAATCGCGAGGTTACTTGCGCCGCCAAAAATTCAAAGGCCGTGAGTGGAGTCGCTTTAAGCCGTTTTAAAACACCATTTTTACGATATCGTACAATCACATAACCAACCCCGTAGAGGGCGCTAAACATCATATTCATAGCCAGTAAACCCGGCGCCAACCAATCCACATAACGAACCTCCTCGCCACTGACGGTGCTTCTCCGAAAATCCGCAGCGCCAGTACCGTGCAGCACCCGCTCTACTAGATAACCGCGAGACGAGTTGGTGTTTATCCAATAGCGCTGCAAAACAGGATCAACAACCATGTCCAATTGATGTCTCTCTACTTTGGTTAGAGCCGCTGCAAGTTCATCAACGGGAATAAACTGGATGTGTGCTGTGTCAAGGAACGCTAAGTATTTGTCAGCGTGGTCGTGAACACCCACTTTAAAAAGGGCCGGTGTATTGCCTGAAAAGGCAAAGGCAAAACCCATAACAATGAGCACTGGAAACAAAAGGTTCCAGGTTAACGAAGCATGGTCGCGCAAAAATTCTCGGTTGCGGGCTCGAAATACCGCCAAATAACGTTGCATTATCAAGAACGCAGATCCTTACCGGTTAACTCCAAAAAAAGATCTTCTAAGGTTCGGGGACGTATCTGGAGACGTTCTAAGGATACGCCAAGGGTTAGAAGCTGGCGTAATGTGTTGCTCACATCAGAGGTGAAAATGTCCACTGAGCCCTGATTTTGCACCACCTCTATGGGTAAATTGTCCCGCAGCGGAAAGTCTTCTCTCGGTAATTGCAACACCACATCGTCAAAATGTTCCGCCAACAGCGCTTGGGGGGTACCCTGGGCGATCATTTTACCGTGATCCATGATGGCAATCTCATCACACAGATTGTAGGCTTCTTCCATATAATGAGTTGTCAAAACCAGAGTCTTACCCTGCCTTTTTATATCTTGCACTAATTCCCAAAAATTTCTACGGGCTTGGGGATCAAGACCCGTAGTCGGTTCATCAAGAAAAACCACTTTAGGATCGTTGACTAAGGCAATGGCAAGCAGCAATCGTTGGCGTTGTCCACCCGATAATTTGCGGGTATCCCGGTCGAGAAACTCCTGCAGTACACAAATCTCGATAAGCTCCTCAAGAGGCCGAGTGTCACGGTAAAGATTTTGAAACAGATGCAATGTTTCTCGGGCGGTAAGAAAGTCTTGCAAGGCGGTGGACTGAAACATAATTCCCGCTTCCTGACGAAACCGCAGACCTAAAACCTCACCCTTGTAGGTAATCTCACCCTGGGAAGGCCGTTTGATGCCTTCTAACAGCTCGATAGTAGTGGTTTTACCCGCACCATTTGGACCAAGAAGGCCAAAACAGATGCCTTGAGGAATGTTGAAGCTAATACCGTCAACAGCTTTTACGCCGCGAAAGTGTTTGTACAATTGTTTAACCTGGATCAGTCCCAACATAGCCCATTTAGCCTTTGTAGTAGCAATATCCTATCTAAGGGTTCCCGCCGCTTTATGTAGATATTCTGAGCCTCTGCAAAATATCTTTTTTCATTGGTAACCAGCTCAATATGAACCGAGCCACTAAGCATGTGAACAGGAAATAGTTGCTAGCATTACTGATTCAAGATTGTCGGCGATGAAAAATTTTAAACCCAGCAGAATTTTGACAGTACTAGCAGAATTTTGACACTAGCTATGTTGATAAATACAGCGAAAATTTTCTATATAGACTAGGAGTTACGCAATTGAAAGTTTAAGTTGTTGATTTTTATGAATTCACGATTGCACGGTGTGCAAATACATTCTCAGTGAAATCAAACCCTTATTAACCCAACTGCGTAACTCCTAATAGACTTGAAAATGGTCTCTCAAAGCGCCAATACAACTTATGTAAACCATGTAAAGTTTTGCCTATGCGTAGTTCCTCACCGAGTTTCGTAGGCCAACACTCCAATAAAGCTGTACCACGCAATTTTTAAATATGGCACAGCATATGCAATATTTTTACTAAAGATAATTTATCGATAAACCAGATTTTAAATAAGCTGATTTTTTTAAACCATTGCTATTGAGCCGAGTTGAAAATGTCTAAATTACAGCAGTTTTCTTTAGGATATGAGGGTAAAACAGATAATAAAGCTTTTCAGAATTTAATTGCTAAAGTTCCTCAATATAAAAATATTGATGACTATATTGCGGCAATGCGCTCTTCAAACCCAGAGCTGAGATGGTATACCCTCGCCCGTCTCTATAAAGCCTTTAAACAAAAGCAGTCTTTAAAAAGTGCTTAATGAATAAGAAAGCGCATACCCATTGTGTTCGATTGTTTTCCTACGGAGCATCACCCACCACATCTACACCGGGTGGTGGTGTAAACTGAAGCAGCTCAGCATCGATAGGTATATTTCGTTGTAGCGCTTCAAAACTCAATCGGGTACGTTGATTAAAGGCGTCTTCTAGCTCAATACTCGACAGCGCGTCTCCGCGAAAAGCAATTCGCACCAGTTCAAATTCAGACTGCTGTTTCTTTGGACGCAGCTCGTACCAGTGTAACCCGTTTTGTTTACCCGCATCATTGATATTAAAGGCGTCTTCAAGGGGTGCAGCTCCGCTTAATAACGCCAACGGCGTAGTGCTGAGGGCCTGGTCTAGCTTTCGCACGGTGACCTGCTCTAACTCCTTATCATAAAGCCATAGCCGTTTGCCATCGGCAACAATCAGTTGATCCGTGGGCTCTTTATAATCCCAACGAAACTGGCCGGGTTTACGCATATACATGCGTCCACTGGATTCCTCTAAAAGCCGTGCGTTTTCGTCAAACACCTGCTGCACAAAATCCGCTTCCAGCGACTCTAATCCTTCAAAATAGCGCTGTACTGGCGATGGGGTTGGAGCCGCATTGACCAAGGCGAGAGACGAGAGAATAAAACCGTAAAAAAACCATAGGATAATGTATTTTCCGAACGTCATAAAAAAAGCTTCCTAAGCTTATATGTTTTAGTCGACAATCTACCCTGCACCATGCGCCGAGGCGAGGCGCTAGAGCATTTCCCATTCAACCGTACACATCGTTAGCCTTCGGTATCGGCCTGCTCAGGTACTTCGTGTACATTCCGCGCACCTCTCCTCGGCTGCCTTGTGTACCATTAAAGCGAAAACGCTCTAGCCTTTGCGGGATAGCCGCATCCAATCGGTCGATGACCAGCCCTGATCGACCACCTCTGACTCATTGTCCGCCGTGGTGACAAGACCGCACTTATGGGCAAAATAACGATGAAAAACAGTACTCGACGTGAGTTCTGGATGAAAACTAGTGACCAAGATATTGTCCGTCTCTGCGGCAGCAATGTGATCATCTAGACGTAATAGAACTTCAACATTGCTGCCTGCTCGAAGGATTTTAGGCGCGCGGATAAAGGTCAATGGAATGGGGGTCGAGGCAACCTGGGGCACACTTGCCTGGCACTGAAAACTATCCAGCTGACCGCCAAACGCATTCCGTTTGACGGCGATATCGACAAATCCAAAATAGGGGGGCTCATCCAAATTTTCCGCAGCCAATAGAATGGCTCCTGCACAGGTCCCCCACAGTTTTAAACCGCGTTGGAACGCTTGCGTAATCACTGCTTTCAGATCAAAGATATCGAGAAGACGCCGCAGACAGGTACTCTCCCCCCCCGGTATAATCAACCCCGCTAACCCGACAAAGTCTTCAGCGCTTTTAACGGGTTTGCTGCTGACGCCTATCCGGGCCAGATGCGCCAAGTGCTCCTGCACACCGCCTTGCAAATCAAGTACGCCGATGGCCAAAGCTGTCACAGCACCCCTCACTACCATCCCCGGCTAGCCAAAAGCTCTGTCTCTGGAATGCTGCCAATGTCTAACCCAGGCATTGCTTCACCAAGATCCATGGATGCCTCTAACACCTTAGCAGGGTCATTATAATAAGCTGTCGCCTTAACAATGGCTCGCGCCCGTTTGGCAGGCTCTGCCGATTTAAAGATACCGGAACCCACAAAGACGCCATCGCAACCGAGTTGCATCATGAGCGCAGCGTCCGCCGGTGTGGCAATACCCCCGGCCGCAAAATTCACCACCGGCAAGCGGCCCAAACGCCGGGTTTCCAAGGCTAATTCATAGGGAATGCCATTATCCCGAGCAAAGCCAATGACCTCTTCAACGGGCATACCCGTTAATTGCTGGACTTGCTGATTGATGGTGCGCATATGACGCACGGCTTCTACGATATTACCAGTTCCCGCCTCACCTTTAGTGCGAATCATGGCCGCGCCCTCGGCTACTCGCCGCAGCGCTTCACCTAAGTTTCGAGCACCGCATACAAAGGGAAGTTTAAACTTGGTTTTATCGATGTGGCAGCTTTCATCGGCTGGGGTTAGCACTTCGCTTTCATCGATATAATCGATCTGTAACACCTCTAGAATTTGTGCTTCCACAAAATGGCCGATACGGGCCTTGGCCATCACCGGGATCGTAACGGACTCTTTAATCGCTTTCACCAGGGCTGGATCGGACATACGCGCCACACCGCCCTGTTTGCGAATATCCGCAGGCACCCGTTCCAGGGCCATGACTGCTACGGCGCCGGCCTCTTGAGCAATCTCGGCCTGGGCCGGTGTCACCACATCCATAATCACGCCGCCCTTGAGCATTTGGGCAAGCTGAGTATTTAATTGATAGCGATTCTCGGTCATAAAAACTTTTGCGCCTCAAATGAAAATAACGACCTAATGATAAGGTAAAGAATACATCGGCAAGCCGCGAAAAGCTCGTGTTCGCAACTGGCAAAACCCTTAATCGCGGATTGCTATAATTTATTGGACAACAAGAAAGGATTCTTGATTCCAGACGGTAATAGACGGATGTTGCCGGGCAATGTTTCGAGCAGCTTGCGTATTGTAACCCCAATCTGCCAGATAAAGCTGTACTCCTGCAAGGGGTTTATGACTCGCTACCCGCAATAGGGTTTCTAGCCTATCTTCTACAAAATGCCAGCAGCCCAGTTGCCATTGAGGTTGCGCTAATAGGTCCGCTAACAGCGCTTCTTTAGGTTTACCTCGATCAAAGCCTAAAATACGCTCTCTGGGAAATGTAACACCCCAACCACCCAGTAACGCTGCTACAAAACGCTCTTGCTTAGTGGTGACGATAAAAATCGGATGTGTGGCAAGGGTTTCCTTGAATTTTTCCAAGGCGCGTGGATAAAACCGCTGCTGACTCAGCCAATCCGCTAAATCTTCAGCTATCCAAGTATCCCGTGCCTCACCAAACCAACGGGCGCATTGCTGGACTGACAGCTGGGTTTCTTTAAGCAGTTGCGCACTCAATTCAGGGAACTGAGTCATGATGATGGCATCATCAGGTTCTTTTTGAATGAGCCCCATCAGCAACAGGGTTTGATAGCCGGTTTCCAACACGGGCCGCAGCTTGACAAAGCGTTCTACAAACTCGCTGGGTGGATCTGCCTTCTGCCACTGCGGCCAGATGTGGCGGCCAGCACGCCAGGCCGTAACAGCAGACTCACGCACACTATCACAAAGCACACCATCGAAATCCAGGGCAAACATAT
>CAZGON010000081.1:0-16867 GCA_964527085.1 uncultured Candidatus Competibacteraceae bacterium | reverse complement strand
CAAGGTACTTGTTGCGCATTTCATTGCGCCAATAATGATAAAATTAGGTAGACGTTTCACGGTTAATCCTTTTGTTATTTGCCCGCATAGGTGATAACCCGTTCGTCCAAATATCTGTCCATTCACGTTCGCACACTGAACGTTTTTTATTCCCTATAAGCTCTCTTGCAAATGAAATTGTGCGCCCAAATATCCATAAAACATTGGCCATCAAAAAACCGGAAAACCCATAAAATTTGGCATAATATCGAGATCTGGAAGCATAAAAGTAATGAGGCAGCCTTTTTGCCTTGGCAGTTAGCGTTTTTACGGGGCTGCTACCACCGCGCAGGTGAATAAACCGGGCTTCTGGCCAGTATAAAATATCCCAACCAGCTGTTTTTGAGCGATGACAATAATCAGCATCCTCGAAGTACATAAAGTAGCCTTCATCCATTAATCCGATTTGCTCAATAACTGTGCGACGAATCAACACAGCCGCAAAGCTTATCCAGTCAGGCGATTTAGTTATTTTATGGGTGGCTATAGGCACGTCCCAACGCCTGCATAGCTTTGTAACAGGACCTGTTTGAGCGGTACGAATGAGTTCACTGATGGGCGAATGAAAGCGAAAAGTACTGATCTGCGAGGTCCCATCAAGGGATTCTAGTCGAGGGCCTATAAGTCCTGCTTGGGGATGAATATTTGCTGCTTCCAGTAAAGCATCAATGGCGCCGGGACGAACTCGGGTATCGCTATTGAGGAGCAAGTAAAAATCTGCTTTTGTGTTATTAATTCCGAGGTTATTGCCGGCCGAGAAACCACCATTTCGGCTTGATCTGACACAGACAGCCCAATCTGCCCATCCTTGCTGACGAATCTCTTCTTCAATAAGTTCTGCTGAACCGTCTTCACTCAGATTATCTATTACAATGGCCTGCCTATCCTTATGGGACGCCAACTCATGGAAAAGACTGTGCAAGCATTCAATGGTAAGCTTAGCAGTACAATAATTAATAATGATGACAAAAAGCTTCATTAGGTTTACATATAAATAATTGGCTTTAATAAAAACCGTTAAAAATGTTTAATAAAAAAAGCTTACAAATAAAAAATCGAATTAAAAACTTATAAATATTTTGGCTGAATTACAGGTAACACATGCTAGATAATTTCTTCCAAACATCATAGTGTTTAAGTGTGAACGATTGTCAAAACAAATATTTGATTAGGCAGCTATTTTAATACGCATAAAAACCTTTAATTTTCTTAAAACCTTAAAATTAGGGTAATTAAAGTACCTCGGTAATGGCGCGCAAACGCGCTTCACGAATCGCCGCGTTTAATGCAGGCCCTTTGAACCCCTGTTGAACCAGTGATTGTACGGGGACGGCCTTAGCGGCTTGGTATGCGATTCGCAGTCGCTCTGCTTGAGGATAATCACGGTCTTCCAACCCCTTGCGTCCTCGAGCGTCCACTTCGCAGGCTAATAAAAACTGCTCAAAACGCTCAGGTCTTCGAAACGCATCTACCTTTTGTAGTGTCTTGAGCAGCGTACCAGGACGCAGCTGCATAGCCTGATGACAATGTGTATGATATTCAGCAACTATAATGCCAAGCTCTCGATATACTCTAGGAACCCGCAGCCGCTCACAGAATTTCTGGACTAAATGTGCGCCGCGTGCTTCATGCCCGATATGCCGAGGCCATTCCTCCTGCGGTGTAGTTCCCTTACCCAGGTCATGCACTAACACAGCAAACCGCACCACTATATCTGCCTGGAGACGTACTGTCTGTTGAAGACACATCAACACATGTATACCAGTATCCACCTCTGGATGATGAGAGGCGGTTTGAGGCACGCCAAAAAGCCGGTCAATCTCGGGAAAAAGCCTACCCAGTGCGCCGCATTCCTTCAAGACCTGGATAAACCGTTCTGGATTGGGTTCTCCTAAAGCTTTTACCGTCTCTGACCAGACCCGTTCAGGGACCAGAGCATCGACCTCGCCGCTGCTCACCATGGTCTTCATAAGCGCCATAGTTTCTGGCGCCACCCGAAACCCCAAACGGGAAAAACGCGCGGCTAACCTGGCAACGCGCAAAATTCGTACTGGATCCTCAATAAATGCTGGTGATACATGACGCAGATTACCCGCCTCTAAATCCTGAAGGCCATGATAAGGATCGATTAAATGACCTTTTTCATCCTGAGCAATGGCATTGATGGTGAGATCACGTCGAGCTAGATCCTCTGCAAGACTTACCTCAGGTGAAGCACACACATAGAATCCATGATAACCCAATGCGGTCTTGCGTTCAGTACGGGCTAGGGCATATTCTTCATGGGTTTCAGGATGCAAAAAGACAGGAAAATCTTTTCCTACGGGTTTATAACCCTGCGCCAGAAGTTCATCGGGTGTGGCGCCTACAACAACCCAGTCCCGTTCTCTGACAGGAAGGCCAAGCAACCCATCGCGTACTGCACCACCCACTAAATAGATTTTCATAGTCATTTACATACCTACAAAACCGTTGATTAGCCCGTTCTAAGCTACCATCAGTATGATTAAACATCTTTTACAGCCTGTTGTTCGAGTTTTTGCGACCGGATTAGCTATCCTGCTAGCGGGTTGTTCCAGCGCTGCTTATTATGGCCAAGCCATCACAGGTCATTGGCATGTATTAGGTCTACGTCGTCCTGTTAAGGTGGTCATGGCAGACCCAAATATCCAGCCACCGCTGCAACAACGATTAAGAGTAGCTCAAACGCTGCGGGATTTTGCCAATCAAGAACTGCAGCTTCCTGACAATGGCAGCTATCGCAATTATGCCGATTTACAAAGACCTTTTTTAGTACGAACCGTTTTTGCCACAGCACCACTATCTTTACAGCTACGCCAGTGGTGTTTTCCCATTGCAGGTTGCGTCAGTTACCGAGGCTATTTCAGTGCAACCGCTGCCCAAGGATTTGCCGATCAGTTGAAAGCCCAAGGTGATGACGTTTATGTGGCTAATGTTCCCGCCTATTCCACCCTAGGCTGGTTTGACGATCCTTTACTCAATACATTTATCTACTGGCCTATAGGCAGACTTGCTGAGTTGATATTCCATGAACTGGCTCACCAACGTTTGTACATCAGCGGTGATACTGAGTTTAATGAATCTTTTGCCACTACGGTGGGCAATCTCGGAGCGCGTCTTTGGCTGCAACGCTACGGCACGGCCCAAGAACGGCAAACCTACGCGACCTATAAACACTGGCAAAAAAATTTTGTCAACTTGATCGAGGAAACACGGGCAGAACTAGCACGCATTTATGCCTCTGAAAAAAGCGACGCCGCAAAACAGGCAGCTAAAACACAATCCTTCTTAGCTTTGCAGAAACGCTATCAATCTCTTACAACGTCTTTAGGCAATAATCCAGGGTACGATGCTTGGTTTAGAGAAGGATTGAATAACGCTAAACTGGCCTCAGTCAGCACCTATACCCGTTGGGTGCCCGCTTTTGAAGTTATTTTTGAACAGGTGGAAGGTGATTTTGCAGCATTTTATCGTGCCGTTGAAGCCTTAGGAAAACGTCCCCTTAGCGAACGCAGAGCCGTTCTCAACGATTTGCTGTCAGCCAATCACCCATCCACACCGTTATTTGACCAAGCAACTTCTTGTTTGCCTTAATCGTCAATCGCGACGGGCTGCTCTGCGTAAAGCCGGGTAGCGGTCGCGAGCATATTGCCCCTGCAAAAAGTAAGGCGCCATGGCCTCTAACGAATGGGGCGTAATACCCAAGGCACTCAAGCCATCATGCTGACAAACGCTATCCACCTGCATGGAAAGATAGTTATCCATGGTTAGTAGCTGACCAGGCAGGTGTTGGAAGACTTTTGCTTGTAGCCGAGATAGGCGATTGGAAAGCGGTAAAACAACTTTTTGTGAGCGACCCATTAGCTTGGCCGTATAGGCTACCAAGTCGCGCAAAGAGTAGATGTGTGGGCCGCAAAGCTCAAAATGTTTGGCGATGGTAGATTCATCGGTAAGGGCAATTTCAAAAGCACGCACCACATCATCCACATAAACGGGGGCAAAACGGGTTTGGGGACAAGCTAGCGGCAAAAAGGGAGCAATTTTAAGCAAACCATGAAAACGATTTAAAAAATGGTCACCGGGCCCAAAAATAACAGACGGGCAAAAACTGGTCGCAGCGATATTTTCTGTTTGCAATACTACTTCTTGGCCTTCTCCTTTAGTGCGCAGATACAGACTAGCTGCCTGGGGACTTGCGTTAAGGGCGCTCATGTGGAGCACCCGCTCGACACCCGCCGCGCGGCACGCGGCCATGACATCCTGGGGTAACTTCACATGAATCCGCTGAAACATCTCTTGGGTACCATTAAGGATGCCCACCAGGTTGATGCAGACACCACAACCCTTGAGATGCTTTATGATGGTTTGCTGATCAATGGTCGACACCTCAATTAAAGTCACACCGGGTAACAAAGTCAGTGCCTTATGGCGCTCTCGATGCCGGGTAATTACTTTGATTGAGTAGCCTTTATTAGCCAAATGCATCAGCAAATGGTGGCCCACAAAACCCGTACCACCCAGCACACAAAGCGTTTGCAGTGTCATAGTTAACTCGGCAAAAAATTTAGTTGATGTAGAAAACGGTTAGGCAAATCCATAATAGAACAGGGGTACAACAGCGTCGGGTCACGTAATATAACAATTGGCCAAAAAGGGCAATAGCGCTAGATTCATCCACCTGCAATTACAAATAAGGAAAAACTAACTTGTTCGACATTTTACAAATCATCTTATTTTACTTTGTGCTTGGAGGAATAACGGGGGTTATCGCAGGTCTGTTAGGGGTAGGTGGAGGTGCAGTGATTGTGCCTGCCCTGGTATGGATTTTTCATATTCAGGATTTGCCAGATCATACCCTTATGCATGTAGCTATCGGCACTTCCTTGGCGACCATTATTGTCACGTCGATTTCGTCGGTGCGCGCCCACCATCGTCATGGTGCGGTACTGTGGCCGGTTTTCTGGCGCTTAACACCGGGGATTATTGTAGGAGCATTGGCTGGCGCAGCCATAGCGGATACTTTACCCAGCGATGCATTACGGATCATATTCGGTGTCTTTGAATTGATCGTAGCCGCGCAAATGGGTTTTGGCGCCAAACCGCCCCCCCATCGGGTTTTGCCAGCGACAAGCGGCATGTTGACGGCCGGTGGCATTATTGGCGCCGTGTCGGCCATTGTAGGTATTGGTGGTGGCTCGTTAACAGTTCCGTTTTTGACTTGGTGCAATACCTCGATTCGCTATGCGGTAGCCACTTCTGCGGCCTGTGGATTGCCCATTGCTGTTGCCGGCGCAGCTGGTTTTGTAGTCGCTGGGTGGAATGAAACAGAGTTACCTCCCTGGAGTATCGGGTATGTCTATGGCCCAGCGCTGTTAGGAATTACCTCGATAAGCTTATTAAGTGCGCCGTTAGGAGCTAAGTTGGCCCATACGTTGCCGGTGGATACCCTCAAAAAGGGATTTGCGGTTTTCTTAGCGCTCATTGGTGTCAAAATGTTGCTGGGATAAGCGCGTTGCAAATTTAGGACTTGCGTAAGTTCAAATTAACTCTTGATCGAGTAAATGCTCGCTCAAAAATTCTGTCATGAGCTTTACATTCTGCTCAAAAAACTCACCCTGATAAGGCTCAAAATGGTTGCAGGGTAAACGAATCAAGGTAGCATTCTTGATCTTGGCAGCGGTTTTTTCTACTCCACTTATGGGCACCAACGAATCCTGCTCTGCGCCTAAAATCAACGCAGGACAGCGAACCCGATGAGCTACGCTGATAGGTCGATAAAAGGGAAACTTTAAGAAAAGTCGCGCCGGTGCTCGATTCTGCCACATCGAAGCGGGGTCCAGCAAAGCTAGATAGCCAGCTTCACATTCAGCGGTATTTAAAATCCCAAACCGGTCTGGAGATGCGATAATCGGCACCCAATAGGGTTTATGCCAAATCAGGGTACTAGCTATATCCCGTAAACCTGCAAATACCGCTGTTGCCAGATAACGGCTGCTCTTAGTCAGCGTCGATGCCAGTCCATCAACCGCAGGAACTTGGCAGACAATGGCTTTTATATCATGATCTTCGGTAGCTAATTTAATAATGTGCCCCCCGGCAAAGGAGGAGCCCCATAGAGCGAGTTTTGCACTGGCAATGTCAGATAAACTACGCACATGATTAATAGCTGCACGCCAATCTTGCAGATGACGCCAGGGATCGATGAGGTTGCGAGGTTCACCATCGCTAGCGCCAAAATTTCGATAATCAAATAACAACACCGCCAAACCTTGTTGTGCAAACCGTTCCGCATAGGCCGGTAAGCGAAAGGTTTTCTCACCGCCCAAAAACGATCCCATGATAACCAGCGGTGGCTTCTGAACGCTGGCCGGTCGATAAAGCCATGCGGAACAGCGAGTATTCTGGCTAAAAAAATCGCACTCTGTTTTATTGAAGGTCTGTTCCGGTGATTGCAATGCAGTCATGATAGAAATCTTAGCCCATTAATTTTCCCATTACCGACGAGAAACATTCTCCGGTTTGCGCACTTACCACTCGAAAAATAAGCTATTTTTGCAAGGCTAAACTTACATGCAGGGTACCGGGGTCATCCAGTTCCCGCTTGACGGTAAAACCAAGGGCTCGACTAAGCTTTAGCATAGGTTCATTTTCTGCCAAAACTGAACCATATAGTTCTTTAACACCTCGCTTTCTGGCGTATTCAACGATGCGCCGCATTAGCATAGGCCCTATACCCATCCCTGTCATGGAGCGGTCTACAGCAATGGCAAATTCAGCGGTTTCAAGATCAGGATCGGCATTCATACGCACCACACCCCAGATATCTACTTTACCTGGCATACCCCGATCTGTCACAATTAACGCCATCTCGCGATCATAGTCCAACTGGGTGAGACGGGCTGCCATGGCGTGAGAAAGTTCTTTGATAGGCTGAAAAAACCGCAGTCGTCTGTCCTCAGATGGCATACGGTGCACCATATCCTGTAGAGGTGGTTCATCTTCTGGCAAAATAGGACGTAGACAAAAGTTTCTACCGTCGGGTAATTCAAAATTCTGTTCCAATTCCTTAGGATAAGGATGAATAGCTAAGCGATCAGTGCCAGAGCTATCCGCATGGGCGATGCGCGCTGTTGCAGTCAAAGCGAGCACGCCATCAGGACCCGCCCACAACGGATTGATAGTCAATTCCATAATTTCGCCAAGATCGATCACCATCTGGGAAACTTTGAGCAACGTCAGCGCAATGGCATCGAGATCCGCGGGCCGACCCTGACTGGTACTGAGCATAGAATAAATACGAGTACGGCTCATAAGCTCCTGGGCCAGATGCATATTCAATGGCGGAATGGCATAGGCGATATCGTTGATAACCTGGGTTTCGGTACCCCCTTGACCAAACAGCAATACCGGCGTACCACCGAAATGTTGGCCGGTTCGCACGCCGATGATCAGTTCATAGGCTCCGTGGCGGGATAACATGGGTTGCACAGCAAAACCGTTAATAATGGCGTCCGGAACTAGGCTTCGCACACGTTTAAGAATGGCAGAGGCGCTAGCAAAGACTTCTTCCGGCGTATCGAGAGCAAGGGCAACGCCCCCCACATCAGAGCGGTCAGGAATATCCGAAGATAAAATTTTTAGAGCCACGGGACCGTTGAGTCCCGCCGCCAATTCAGCGGCATCCTGGGGTCCCGAGGCATAACGGGTAGTAGCCATGGGAATATCATAAGCGGTTAACAATTCATTGACTTCTCGAGGATTTAATATTTCTCGATCAGCATCTAGCGCTTTTGCGATGATCCAGCGGGCCTTTTCCACATCCGGTTTAAATTCTTCGGGCACCGACGGCGGCGTCTCCATCAGGAGTTCTTGGTTGTGGCTGTACATGGCTACTCGGGCAAACGCCCGCGCCGCTTCGTCGGGGGTGGTATAAGTCGCAATACCAGCTTCCCGCAAACGCTGGCGGGCGGGTGCATCGGCCGGCGCCCCGACCCAGCTGGTAATCACCAAGCGGCGACTTTTAGTTGCCCGAGCCACGATGGCTTTGGCGCTTTCTTCATCGGCATCGGGCGAATCGGGCACATGAACAATCAGCACGCCGTCGGCGCCCGGCTCCTTTAATAATAATTCCAGCGCTCTATCGTATTCTTTAAAATTCGCATGTTCACCCAAATCCACGGGATTATCCACATGGGATTTGGGCGGTACTAAACCTTTGAGTTCAGTCTGGGTCTGTTCTCCAATGGTAGCAAGCTCGCCCCCTAGCCAAAGCAGAGTGTCGTTAGCTAGTAAACCGATGCTGCGGCTATTGCCCAAAATAATCAACCGATTTTGGCGCACTGGTTTGGCCGTCGCTAAGGTCTCGACGGCGTTAAAAAGCTGTTCAATGGTATAGGCGCGCAATAACCCCGCGCGCCGAAACCCAGCATCGTAAATAGCGTCTTCCACTTCACTATCGCCATGATTACGAGGTTTTAAGACGATGACAGGTTTAATCCGGGCAGCGATGCGGGCAGCCGACATAAACTTGCGGGGTTTACGAATATGCTCCAAGTGAATCAGAATCGAGCGGGTATGGGGATCCTGCGCTAAATAATCCAATACATCGCTAAAATCTATATCTATGCGGGCACCGAGAGAAATCACATAGGAAAAGCCAATACTGCGCCGATGGGTCCAGTTGATAATGGCGCGCATAATAGCCGAAGACTGGGTAATGACCGCAATATTGCCTGGAATAAGCCGAGTATGGCTTAAGGTGGCATTGATGCCATTGCCAGGCACCGCAAACCCCAACCGATCTGGTCCTAAAATGCGTAATACATAAGGTTTTGCGGCATCTAGCATGGCCTTTATAAGCGCGTCGTTTTCACCCTGTTGCACCTTTAAAATTTCTTCGGTAATCAACAAAACGGCTCGCGTGCCGGCTGCACCCAATTCGCTGATAAGTCCAGGACATTCTTTTAGTGGTCTGGTAATAACAGCTAGTTCGGCCACTTCAGGTAAACTCGCCACATCTTTATAAGTAAGCACCCCCGCTACAGCGCGCCGGTCGGGGTTAACAGGCATCACTGGCCCCTTAAATCCCGCCTCAATAAGATGCATTTCCAGCAGGGCATTAAGACTGTCGTCCTGTTTGCCCTGTCCAATGACAGCGATAGAGCGAGGTTTAAACATGTAATCCAAATTGCGGATAGTCATTGGCAATACCTTTGCGAGAATAGAGGTCGCGTTACAAGTTACCGAGCAAAGGTCATTATGCCACCCTTCCCGGCTTATCCCTAGAAGCTATAAAAAATTGCCGTTAGGCGAAAGCCCAAATAGGTAGAGCGTTTCCGCTTTGGCTGACACAAGGCAGCCGAGGAGAGGTGCGCACAGTGTACACAAAGTACATGAGCACACCGCTACCAAAGGCTAACGACGTGTAAAGGCAAATGGGGAATGCTCTAGTGTGTTTATTCTAATAGTTGCTGTTATGCTGATTCTCTAAAATAACCTTTACACGCCACGGAGCCCATCGTGATGGAAAAACAGCAAATCAAAGAGACAGTCTTACGAATATTAACTTCAATCGCACCTGACGCCGATGCCCAAACCATAAAACCCAATGTGAGTTTTCACGATCAACTGGAAATTGATTCCATCGATTTTCTGCGTTTAATGACGGGGTTGGAACAAGAATTACAGGTGGAAATTTCGGATCTCGACTTTCCAAAACTGTCGACGTTACAGGGATGTGTTAACTATCTAGCTGAAAAACTTGTTGAACTTGTTGAAACTGAAGCAGTGGTTAGTTGACAGGCAACGAGGCTTCGAAAGTAAAGGTTAAAGCATACCGTTTAGTAGTCTTCTTGATAGCTATGAGTCCATGTATCAGCAGTGGCACGATAAGCAACAATAACGCTGGCATGTGCTTAAACTAAATAATTAATTTTAAGAATCACGATAAGTAAGGCTGTTTTTAGCATTTTTGGTAACATCAATACGGCATCCGTAACCAAACCGCCCGTCTTCCCGAGCAGGTCTAATGCCAACCACCGTTGCCATAATTTGAATGGGAAGTCGTTGCGTCTGATTAGGATCTATGGATTGCCTCAGCACCGTAGTAAACCGCCAAATTGTTTGACTTCAACATGAAAGCAGTCATTTCGTCAGCAGTGAGTGGTTTACTAATAAGATACCCTTGTACCACTGTACAACCATTATTGCGCAGACAAGTAAGCTGATTTTCCGTCTCGACACCTTCTGCAATAACCCGTAAATTTAAATTACAGCTCATAGCAATGATTGCCATAACGATGGCGGCATCGTCTTCGCTTTGGTCAATTCCTTGGATAAATCGACGGTCAATTTTTACGGTGTCAATGGGAAACGAGCGTAATGCGCCAAGTGATGAATAGCCACTGCCAAATTTGTCGAGGGAAATATGTACGCCTTGATCCTTTAGCGCCATTAGCGTCTCCAAAGCACTCGCCTGGACGTCGATGATGCTGGTCTCGGTTAACTCGACAGTCAATCGATGGGCGGCCAAATCCGTTTCTGCTAAAATGCGTTCGATCAAGTTCTCAAGCTTACCTTTTCTAAATTGACAAAGCGCAATGTTGACCGCCACTTGAATCGAGTTCAAACCTAAATCTTGCCATATCCTCGCTTGTTGACATGCCTCTTTTAACACCCACTCACCAATGGGTTCGATAAGACCCGTCTGTTCCGCCAGACCGATAAAGGCATGGGGTACCAGCAACTCTGTGTCGGGGCGCCGCCAACGCAATAAAGCTTCCACGCCGAGAACTTTTCCAGTACGGACGTCTATCTGCGGTTGATAATGCAATTCGAACTCTTTGCGTTCGACCGCTTTACGCAGTGCACGCTCCAGGTTTAGACGGTCCACCATATGTTGGTGCATGGACTCTGTGTAATGTTGATAATTATTTTTGCCCTGCTGCTTGGCTCGATACATGGCAATATCGGCATTTTTAACCAAACCATCCACATCAGTACCGTCTTCTGGGTAAGCGGTTATGCCAATGCTGGTACTGATATAAAATTCCTTTTGACGGATAATAATAGGTTTTACCAGCGCATGGACGATCCGCTCCGCTACTTTTGCCGCCTGGTAAGATTGACTGATATTAGGCAGTAAAATGATAAATTCATCGCCACCTAGGCGTGCGACGGTATTGTCTAAGTCAGTTTCTCCCCGCGCCACATAGTCTTCAGCACGGATGCAGGTGGTAAGTCTTTCGGCCACCTCTCTTAACAACTGATCGCCCGCATCGTGACCTACCGTATCGTTAACCTGTTTAAAATTGTCCAGATCTAAAAAGAGTAAAGCAAACGTTTTGTTATAGCGGCGGGCGTGACTCAAAGCACGTTCCACATAATCCAAAAACATCCGCCGATTGGGCAATCCAGTCAGACTATCGTGATAGGCAAGATGGCGAATTTGCGTATTAGAATGCTGTAATTTTTCGCTCATATCTTTGAAGGCGTTAGCAAGACTGCCGATCTCATCGGTCCGGCAAATATCGAGCCCCTGGGGAAATTGTCCAGCACCGATGGCCTGTGCTGCTTTACCTAGCTTGTTGATGGGGTTAATAACCAATGCTCTTAAAATTAAAAATAGCAGGATGGTGGTCACTAATATTGCAATAAACATAACGGCTGCCACAGAAACAGCTAAGTTACGACTGGCCAACAAAAATTCTGCTTCCGGCATGACAGCTAGCAAGAACATATTGCCCGGCAAAGCTGCAATCTGCATAAGCACAGATTTATTGAGTAAGTCGGTTCTTAGTACTTCTTGGTTGGTGGTGCTGGCAAGCACACGATCTAGCAAATCTTGGGACAGCTTCGGATAGGTTTGAACTTTATCGTCTCGAAATATCACATTACCTTGTCGGTCTGCTAACAACAGATAACCGGTTTTACCAATTTGATTTTCCCGCACCTGTTCTGCTAGAAAATTAAGCGTAGCGATTATTACCAAATAACCTTGTGGCTCTGCCATATCAGGATTTGAGGCGGCGGTTTGGGATGCATAAATCGCTTTGCCGATTAGTAAGCGTGTTGTTTGATTATCTGAATCGCGAAAAACGGTTGTAAAAAGGTTTGCATCGGCCTGTTTCATGGCCTGGAAATAGCGACGACTGTCGGTCCATTTAGTATTACGTCGCGATCCATCTGTTGAGCGGATCGCTTGATAACCGTCGGCCAAAAATAAGTTTATTTCAGTATAATCGGGAAAAGCGCTTCGATAGTCATTAAATGACTTATGGAGAGATTTTTGGGTCAAACGAAAACTTTCATCTCCCTCAACACTCAGTAAATAGCGTTTCAGTAAATCAGAACTTGCCAATAGCTCGGCATTTGCCTTTACCATTGCTAGCCGCGACCGCGTCTGGTATTGGATCTGATCCAACAAAGTCGTCATCTGGTAAAAAGTTTTCTGTTCTGAAAAATCCCGCAACTGGATATAGGCTACCCAGCCAAGTGTTAACATGGCGATGATAATAGCGGGTGCCAGAAACAGCAGTATCTTGGCCTGAAGTCTCATATTCATCAATTAAGGCAACCCGTATTCTGTGTATTTTAGATGGGCATCAGCAACCCCTCGACAAACGACCACCCCGTGTTTGCTGATACTAAATCGCCGTATCCAAGGCAACAAGTCCATGACGTTCCTATAAACATCGATACCAAAAACCGAGGCTACGGGCTATTCAGCCAAAAGCTCGTTACCTTTAAATTTCCATTAAAAAATTAAGCAATTTTTACGCCGTTCTTTGATACTGCCTTTTTGCGTTGAGGATGTTTAAAAAACCATCGATACCCTTAGACGTTTATGGCTTAACCGGAGCTCATGAATTTTACATACAGCTATATGTTTATTATGATAATTCGATTTTTTCAAAGCATATTTAATGGGTAATATTACAGCTATTGCATCTACACCTAGAGGAAAAATCTTGTGTTTTATGGCTTGATTTATCCCATTTTGGTCAGCCTAAGTGACAATTTAGGTCACCTTTTCTTATCACCGATACTTAATTTACTTAATTGATTTAAAAAAAACCAAAGTTACAAAAATTTTAACTATTACCACTTAAGCTTGCAGTTTATCAGCCACATGATCAGCGATGGTCAGCGCAGCCGTGAGACCAGGAGACTCCATCCCAAATAAATGCACTAATCCTTTGATGCCATGGTCTGTCGGACCTTGGATCAAAAAATCTGCTGCTGGCGCTCCAGGTGCCTGGAGCTTGGGCCGAATACCCGCATAACCCGGCTGCAGATCACCATCTTGGAGATCGGGCCAGTAACGACGAATTGCCTCATAAAAACTATCGGCTCGTTTGGGATCGACACGATAATCGATTCGATTCACCCATTCCACATCCGGACCGAAGCGAGCTTGTCCACCCATATCCAGGGTAACGTGAACCCCTAAACCGGCCTGCTCCGGCACTGGATAAATAAGACTTTGGAACGGCGAACGGCCAGCCAGCACATAATAATTGCCTTTGGCATAATAATAATTGGGAACCCATTCTGATGGGAATCCACGCAAACGATTAGCCACCTGGGCCGCGTGCAGTCCGGCACAGTTGATTACGCTATGGGCTAGCAAGCGCATGGGTTCATCTCCCCCCACATCAAGGGCAATACCCTCTGCATGTATTTCTCCTGCTGCCACGGGACTCAAGAACGCAAACAGAGCGCCTACCTGTTCAGCGTCGCCTTGTAATGCCAGCATAAACGCATGACTGTCGATAATACCGCTGGATGGCGAACGTAAAGCGGCCACACAGTGGATGGCGGGTTCTAGCTCGTGGACTTGATCCGGACTAAGCCAATGCAGATCCGTAACACCATTGCCAACAGCTTTTTCGCTGAGCTGTTGGAGAATCGAGATTTGTGCTTTATTGGTTGCCACGATCAGCTTGCCACAGGCCCGGTGTGGCACATGGTGCGCCTCGCAATAACGATAGAGGGCCTGGCGACCCGCGACACAAAAACGCGCCTTTAAACTGTCTTTAGGATAGTAAATACCCGCATGGATGACCTCACTATTGCGCGATGAAGTCTCTGTACCGATAGTTTGCGCGGCTTCCAAAACAATGACTTCACGACCGAGTCGAGCCAGCTTACGGGCTACTGCTAAACCAATCACCCCAGCGCCGATAACGACGCAATCCACTTTTTCCATAACCATAGTCCCAATACTCCCTTCTCATTCTCCTGATTGAAATAACAAACCACGCTGCCGGGCCATTCGAAACGTCAATAGAAAAATACTGACGCCTAATCCTAAATACAACCCATTGAGCAAGGTCGCATAAAGCATAAAATCCAGCCGTACCGTCTGGGTCAATAACACCGCTCGCATACCTTCAAAGACATGACTAGAGGGCAGCGCCAACGCCACCGGTTGCAACCAATCAGGCAACGTGGCGATGGGATAATAGATACCACTAATGGGCGCCAGGGCGAAAATAGCAATCCAGGCAATGCTTTCCGCTCCTACGCCATGGCGCAGGACAAGCGCAGCTACCATAAGTCCTACGGACCAGCCCATCACCATAAGGCTAGCGAAAAAACCCAGCAGTGGTAAACCCATCTCCAAAATCGAATAACTATAGAAAGGCACAGCGAGCGCCGCCGCAGCACCGACACCGACCAGGGTGCGCATCAAACTGATCACCATGAGAGCGCAAATAAGTTCGTAAGGGCGCAGGGGACTGACAAATAAATGCCCTAAATTGCGTGAATGAAGTTCTTCAAAAAACACCACCGACACGCCCAACTGACTGCGGAACAGGACGTCCCATAGCAATACCCCCGAGATGAGCAGACCCGCCGCTTGATTGAGTAGGTTACTGTCGCCTCTAAAATACTGGGTGATAAATCCCCACAAAATCATCTGTACGGTGGGCCAATAGGCGAGTTCTAACACCCGTGGCCAAGACCCCCGTAACAGATAGGCGTAACGTAACACCATGGCCCCGATACGGGGCAGGGAAAAACCGTTCATACGGCGATCTCACGGTTTTCAATACCGCGGGCGATATCCAGAAATACCGCCTCCATATCCCGTCGACCGTAGCGATGCATCAACTCGCGAGGCGCGCCGCTATCGACGATTTGCCCCTGACGCAACATGATCACTTGATCGCACATCCGCTCCACTTCACTCATATTGTGGGAGGCCATTAACAACGTGGCTCCACTGCCTGTTTGATAAGCCATCAAGATCTGCCGCATCCGATCGGCTGTATCCGGGTCAAGGGACGCGGTCGGTTCGTCCAATAACAAAAGCTCGGGTTTATTAAGCAGTGCTTTGGCAAGAGCTACTCGGGTTTTCTGACCTGCTGAAAGACTACCGTAAGGGCGTTTGAAAAATCGCTCGATATCCAATTCTCTACCCAGTTCCACTAACCGTTGCTTTACTTTGCGTAGACCGTAAAGACGTGCATAGACAGTAAGATTTTCAGCAACTGTGAGACGTTGGGGTAGATCCACATAGGGCGATGAGAAATTCATCCTCGGTAGCACCCGATAGCGATGGCGCAACATATCCTCGCCCAAAATACGCACCTGTCCACCGCTGGGTAATAACAAACCGAGCAGCATAGCGATGGTGGTGGTCTTACCTGCCCCATTACCCCCCAACAAGGCACAGGTTTTACCTTTTCTCACTTGGAAGGTAACATCATCTACGGCCTTTATTAGGCCGTAGTGCTTACTTAACTCGTCAACTTGAACGACTGTTTCAACCACGGGCGGCATCTTGGGCAACGGCAAAACCTTTGCTACTGTCCTCTGGAAAGTCTCGTAAATGGCACATAATGCAATTTATTGTCATAACTACCTTGTCTGTTTCAGCGGCGCTTAGTTCGTAAGACGTAATAAATAAAGTTAAATTGGGACTATTGAGTAAAGGTCTAGCTTAGAGTAATCCCTTAAGCGCGTTTAGCAAATTCCATTCCATTGTACAGGTGAGATACCTAGAGCGTTTTCGCTTTTTATTTATTTTTCAAAACTTTATTTATAAATCATATCAAAATCGTGTTTAGCAGATCCAGAGAATTGATTAAGGATTCGCAACGCTGCACTTTTATGGTATTTTCTACAATTATCTACATAAATGTAGGGAGCGTTGACCACTATGCTCACAACACAGGTTTCCGCCTACATCTCGCAAGAAACCAAAGCCGAGGTCGAGGTGTACGTAAAGCGACACGGTGTGAAGAAAGCCTACCTGATTGAAGAAGCGCTACAGCATCACCTTCAGGCACTGCGTGAAATCCCCGAGGATTTGATCATACCCTCCCGGCTGGTATTGACTAGCGAGGCAATGGCGGAGATTGCTAAACGCATCAAAGCGGAAGGTCAGCCTACGGAAGCCTTAAAAGCACTGTTCCGTGAGTAACCCAGAGCACGAAGTTCATGTCCGTCGGCTAGAGTCCAGAGACAACCGCTCGGGATTCCATAGCGGGAATATCAACCTCGACCGTTTCTTTCAACGCTATGCCGGTCAGAACCAATTTCGACACCACATTGGAACGACTTACGTCGCCGTTCAAAGAGATCAAATTACCGGGTTTGCCACCGTCTCCAGCGGTGAAATGGTTGCGAAGGTACGTACCTTTGTTGACTTTCTCGTGCGACGGTTTGGCGGGTTTCCTGGCAGGAAAGTGTAGTAAAGATGACGCCGGTAAGGGGATTCGAACCCCTGATACTTATAAGGCAATATGGCGTCCCCAAGGGGATTCGAACCCCTGTTACAGCCGTGAAAGGGCTGTGT
>CAZGON010000080.1:8875-17182 GCA_964527085.1 uncultured Candidatus Competibacteraceae bacterium | reverse complement strand
TTACGCCTGGACGGCGTCCCCGCTTTGCAAAAAATTTCATGATAGGCCAAAACAGTGTTCAAGGTGCGGTGGAGGCTTATGTGCAAGCGGTAAAACACGGTGAGTTTCCTGGACCTGAACACTGTTTGGCTTAAATAAAGCTGCCTTATGGAAACTGTTTATCAAATTAACTCACTGCGTATGCTAGTCGCTGGGATGCGCAAAGCAGCTCAGCGTGTTGCTTTAGTACCTACAATGGGTAATTTGCATCTCGGCCATCTGCGTTTGGTGGAAGCGGCTAAATCCATGGCGCAACGCTCAGTGGTCAGTATCTTTGTAAATCCAATGCAGTTCGGTCCAAATGAGGATCTCCACAGTTATCCCCGTACTTTGGAGGAAGACAGTCGTCAGCTAGTAAAAGCTGGTCTTGATATTTTGTTTGCACCCAGTGTGGTAGAAATTTACCCTCAAGGTATTGAGGGTGCGACCCGTGTAGAAGTATCAGATGTATCGGACATTTTATGCGGTGCCTCTCGTCCAGGACACTTTGCTGGGGTAGCTACTGTAGTGACTAAACTGCTCAATATCGTGCAACCAGACATTGCTTTGTTTGGCGAGAAAGATTGGCAGCAACTTGTGGTGATTCGCCGTTTAGTCGCTGATTTGAACATGCCGATAGAGATTGTGGGTGTACCAACTGTCAGAGAAGCTGACGGTTTGGCCATGAGTTCCCGCAACCGCTATTTATCTCCTTCCGAACGAGCAATTGCGCCAATACTTTTTGCAACCCTACAAAAAGCAGCCGAGCATCTGAGATCCGGTAAAGAGGACTATGCCGCTCTCGAAATGGCGGCCCTTAAAGAACTAGAAGAGGCGGGGTTGCGTTCTGACTATGTAACAATACGTCGTGCCGACGATCTCCAGACACCAGATTCAAAGAATACTAATCTACGTATTCTTGCGGCAGCTTGGTTGGGATCAACGCGCCTAATTGATAATTGTCCAGTCATTTTAGATAGCTCATCAAAATTTTGATTGTCCAATTGATCAGGGCAAGATGTACTTTTGCATGCTATTGCAAACTATAATCAAGAATATTGCATATATGCTTTATAAGTAGTGCTAAAAAAAACCGAGGCATTATACCTCGGCAAAAACCACTAAAGGAGGGTATAGAGAAATACATCCTCATCAGGATGCTGCAGTGCAGTATAAGGTAGTTGTTGCAGTGCGTCAAATTATAATTTTTGGGCGACTAAACCATTTAATTTTGAGAGGATGCCTGACCTGAAAACAGTAGCGGCACGCAATCAACTGATTTTTGGTATACATGCCGTAACTGCTCTTTTAGCCCATGATCCTAGTAGTATTCAGCAGATTTGGGTAGCGCGGAGCCGACACGATGCACGTATTCGTAGTTTGTTAGAAACTGCGGCACAGCGAGGTATTCCTGTCTTTCCAGAACCTTCATCGGAACTGAATCGATTGAGTGGTGGCAAACGTCATCAAGGGATCATTGCCCAGCACAAAGACAATGCACTGGAAAAGAATGAAGGCGATTTACCTAATATTCTTGCTGCAGTTCAATCTCCTTTGTTATTAGTTTTGGATGGAATTCAAGACCCTCATAATCTTGGCGCCTGTCTGCGTAGTGCTGATGCTGCTGGTGTTCATGCCATACTGGTTCCTGCAGATCGAGCGGTTGGTTTAACAGCGACCGTGCGTAAGGTGGCTTGTGGCGCTGCGGAAACAGTACCGCTGCTTCAAGTGACGAATTTAGCGCGTTCTTTGCGTATGCTGCAGGCCAGTGGTCTGTGGATTGTTGGCGCCGATGGAAGTGCTAAAACTGATTTATATGAGCTGGATTTTACCGGACCAATGGCTATTGTGCTGGGTGCAGAGCAAAAAGGTCTGCGTCATTTAACTCGGCAGATTTGCGATTTTTTGGTGCGAATTCCTATGTCTGGTAATGTAGAAAGTTTAAATGTTTCGGTAGCAACAGGTGTTTTTCTTTTCGAAGCGGTACGGCAACGTCGTGCAAATTATTCTGCTCAGTCGTAAATCTTTCAGTTTCAAAAAATTTTTTTTGGTCAAATATCAAGCATTGCGTACTAGCACCGTTGCGCCTAGAATACGTGGCCCTTATACCGAGTCTTCACTCCTTGTCTCACCCTTTGCAGGGGGAGACTACTACCCTATCCGTAAGGAGTTATCGTGCGACACTATGAAATTATGTTTTTAGTTCATCCTGACCAAAGCGAGCAAGTTTCAGCCATGGTCGATCGCTATCGCCGCATGATTGAAGAAGACGGCGGTGCCATTCATCGGCTTGAGGATTTGGGTCGACGCCAACTGGCTTATCCAATTAATAAAATACTTAAAGCACATTACGTATTGATGAATGTGGAATGTACTCAGCAGGCTTTAGATGAACTGGAAAGTGCTTTTCGTTTTAACGATGCCGTCATTCGTAATATTTTTATAAGTCGTCCAGGGCCAGATACCGAACCTTCCCCATTGGTTAAGCCCAAAGACGAACGCGATAGCCGAGCTGACACCGATTTTTCCAGTGATGCTGGTGCTTCTGCTGATAGTAAGGAGCACACAGATGTTGAGGATGCATCCGACGCTTAGAGTGAGTTGCGACCTTTGCAATGGAGTCAGTTCCCCTTTGCGTTGACAATAGTATTGTGCTTGCTGGGCAAGTTATTCGCCCTAACGAAACACGTTTTTCGCCTGCTGGCTTACCCATTGGTCGTTTTACCTTAGAACACTATTCTCAGCAGTGGGAAGCTGATCGATCTAGAGAAGTGCGCTGCCGTGTTCAAGTAGTCGCTTGTGGGCAAAAGCTAGTTTATCAAGCAGACCAGTTGGCGCTGGGGATCATGGTACGGGTGAGCGGATTTATCAGTCGCGCTAATGCGCGTTATGGTGAGGCGCGACTGATTGTACATGCAAATCAGATTGAACTACTACGTTAGCTAAACGAGGACGATATTTATGGCACGTTTTTTCCGTCGCAAGAAGTTCTGTCGGTTTACTGCCGAGGGTGTCAAAGAAATTGACTATAAAGATATTGCTACTTTAAAAAATTATATCAGCGAAACCGGCAAAATTGTCCCAAGCCGTATTACCGGTACTAAAGCACGTTATCAGCGGCAGTTATCTACCGCCATTAAACGCGCCCGCTACCTTGCTCTATTGCCTTACTGCGACCGTCATTAAAAAGCCCTGTTTGGGTGCTTGTGTGATCTTTTCTTAAAATGCGATCTTTGTGGTCGGTATGCGGGCCATAGCGTCTTTTATCATGCGCGGCCCAGTACAAGCCGCCTGTGTAGTTGTCATTGGTGCGCTGCTACCATTACTGAGTGTAGTAAGCGGTGCGCCTTTGGCTTTAGTCACCTTACGCCAAGGCGCTAGGCAGGGCATTTTGGTTGTCGCCATGGCAGCTGCGCTGGCTGGATTACTGTTTTGGTTGTTGTTTAATGCATTAACGCCACTACTAGGCTTGTTGGGGTTATTATTGCCGCTGTGGATATTGGCATTAGTGCTCAGACATAGTTTATCTTTGGCTGCTACCCTGAAAGTAAGCCTACTTATGGCAAGTTTTATATTGCTAGCTTGTGCGGTTTATGTAGGGGATTTAGCTGTTTGGGGCCGAGCGCTTCTTGAAGAAGCGATGGCCCCTTTTATTGAACAAGCCCAGCTAGACAGTGAGCAGGCTGCGATGACGCAAGTGCTAGCTTACTTAGATTACCTATCGCCCATCGCCCTAGGTTTATTAGTAGCAAGTAGTTTGTTGACGGTGCTGTTAAGTCTATTGCTAGGACGTTGGTGGCAGGCGCTGCTTTTTAATCCAGGGGGATTCCGTCAGGAGTTTCAAGAACTTCGTTTAGGACAACCGATGGCGCTGGTGGCAAGTCTTGTGTTTGCAGGAGCTTGGTTGCTAAAGTTTCCAGTACTGACTAATCTGGTTCTGCTGGTGATTGTCATCTATGCTCTTCAGGGTATTGCTTTATTGCACGGTGTCGTCAGCAAAGCACGTTTAAATCGTTTTTGGTTGGTAGGATTTTATGGGCTTATGCTAGTTATACCGCTGTATGTGATCCTTTTATTATGTTTGCTGGGTTTTATCGATGCCTGGTTAGATGTTAGAGAGCGTCTAAAGCCACCGCAAAAGACGAGTTAGTTTTTATTAATAGGGTTGATCCAACGATGGAAGTTATTTTATTAGAACGAATTGAAAAACTAGGTAATCTTGGTGACCGAGTGACAGTGGCGCCAGGTTATGGACGTAACTTTCTGATTCCGAGAGGTAAGGCAGCTAAAGCGACAGAAGAAAATATTGCCCATTTTGAGACTCGCCGGGCAGAATTGGAAAAACGTGCTGCTGATTCTTTAGCGACCTCGCAAGCTCGGCTTGAAGAGTTGGCCGACTTAGTTGTGACCCTGGCAGCCAAAGTCGGCAATGAGGGGCGTTTGTTTGGATCTGTGGGGGCTGGTGATATTGCTGAGGCCGTTACGGCAGCAGGTATACGCTTGGAAAAGCGAGAAGTGCGTCTCTCTCAAGGATCTATTCGTCAAGTTGGCGAATACGATGTGGATATTCACTTACACAGCGATGTCGAAACCAAAATTCGGGTTAATGTAATGGCTGAATAGTTTATTTCCTTCCAAGCTAAACCGTTGGCCTCGAAGCATTTTGCGATTACTCGCCGGTGAGTCGATGTTGATTATGTAAGATCACAGGCGCATCTTATCCTGTTGCTGAGGATTTAAAGGGATTTTTATCCATAGCTATTCATCATAAAACAGCTGCATAAAACGGCTGAAACATTCATTAATTTTTCATGATGACCATGCAGCCTTCAGCATCCGCCATAAATAAAAAAACCCTTAATACTGATGGCTTGAGAATTCCGCCTCATTCTATTGAGGCGGAACAGTCAGTGTTAGGTGGACTAATGATGGACAACGCCGCCTGGGACCAAGTGGCAGACCGCATTACCGAAGCTGATTTCTATCGCGCCGATCACCGGCTTGTTTTTCAAGCCATCTGTCAATTAGCTCAGCAAAACGCCCCCTTTGATGT
This sequence comes from uncultured Candidatus Competibacteraceae bacterium, assembly GCA_964527085.1. GTDB lineage: Bacteria > Pseudomonadota > Gammaproteobacteria > Competibacterales > Competibacteraceae > CAYRGG01. The sequence goes on along the minus strand of CAZGON010000080.1, from coordinate 12,111 downwards.
AGTCACGTTAGCGGAATGGTTGAAGCGCAATAATCAGCTGGAAAGCGCAGGCGGGTTTCCTTATCTTGGGTTGCTTGCCCGGGATACCCCTAGCGCTGCCAATATTCGTGCCTATGCAGACATTGTCCGGGAACGGTCGATTCTACGCCAACTTATTGGGGTGGGTACGACGATTGCGGATAGCGCCTACCAGTCCCAGGGACGCAGCAGTAGGGATCTTTTGGATGAAGCAGAGCAAAAAGTATTTGCCATTGCTGAACAAGGCGCTCGTGGCCAGGCGGGTTTTATTGGGGTTAAGGAGCTGTTGATAAAAGCTGTAGACCGTATTGATACCTTGTTTCAGCAAGACAACCCCATTACCGGTCTGCCTACGGGTTGGTTCGATTTTGATGAGATGACGGCCGGCTTTCAGCCGGGCGACTTAATTATTATTGCCGGTAGACCCTCCATGGGCAAAACCACGTTTGCCATGAATATCGCTGAGAATGTGGCTATCAAATGTCAAAAGCCGGTGGCCGCGTTTAGCATGGAAATGCCCGCTGAACATCTTATCATGCGTATGTTGTCGTCTCTGGGACGTATTGAGCAACATCGAATCCGCACTGGCAAATTGGAGGATGAAGATTGGCCGCGGTTGACCTCGGCGGTCAGTGTGCTTAATGATAAGCCGTTGTTTATCGATGATGCTTCGGCCTTAAGCCCAACCGAAGTACGGGCCCGGGCGCGCCGTCTGCAACGGGAATGTGGTGAACCGCTGGGTTTGATCTTGATAGATTATATTCAGCTCATGCAGGTGCCTGGCAATACTGAAAATCGCGCCCTAGAAGTCTCGGAAATTTCCCGTTCCCTAAAAGCGTTGGCGAAAGAGCTGCGCGTTCCGGTCGTGGCTTTATCACAGCTTAACCGCAGCTTGGAACAGCGCGGTGATAAACGACCTATTATGTCAGATTTGCGCGAATCAGGTAGTTTAGAACAAGACGCTGATTTAATTTGCTTTATTTATCGCGACGAGGTTTATAACCCAGACAGTGCAGAAAAGGGAGTCGCGGAAATCATTATTGGTAAACAACGTAATGGCCCCATTGGAAGCTTGCGATTGACTTTTCTCGGTCAATACACCCGCTTCGAGAACCATATTCCTGAGATTTTTTCACCCCCAGCCCCGTCAGGAGCGCCTATGGGTTCCGCTATGCCACGCTCTCCCGGTCACGGATCGCCATCGATGTCAGGTGTTCCCTATTTGCCGGCACAATCGGGTAACGGTCGTCCCCCCGGTTAACCTTCAAACGTCTCCGCTCTGTAGGTCGTTTATAAGTGAGCAGTAAAGCTAAAACCATTTATGTATGCAATGCCTGCGGTGCTCAGGTATCCAAATGGGCGGGTCAGTGTCATGAGTGCGGTGCTTGGAATAGTCTTCAGGAGACGGTTATTGCACCCGCTATTCCTCGTGATAACCGGTCTATGGGTTACTCCGGCGCCGGGAGCGAGACCGCTGTACAAGCCTTAGATCAAATCAGCACCGAAGGGGAGATCCGTTTAGCAACCGGCATCGGGGAGCTGGACCGAGTCCTCGGGGGCGGTTTGGTCATTGGCTCTGTGGTACTCATTGGCGGCGATCCCGGTATTGGCAAATCAACATTATTGTTGCAAACCCTTGCATTTTTGGCCGAAGGTAGCAACACACTTTATGTCAGTGGTGAGGAATCTCCTCAGCAGGTCAGTCTGCGCGCCCAGCGCTTAGATCTATCCCGGCAGCGGTTGCGGTTGCTACCTGAGACGTGTATCGAGCAGGTATTGAGTGCAGCCGAGCGGGAACGGCCCCAGGTGATGGTGATTGACTCTATTCAAACCGTTTTCACGGAACGTCTGCAATCGGCGCCCGGCGCTGTGGCCCAGTTACGGGAAAGTACTGCTCAGCTGGTGCGCTTTGCCAAACGCAGCGGGACGGCTTTGTTCCTGGTGGGTCATGTGACCAAGGAAGGTATGATTGCGGGTCCTCGGGTGCTAGAGCATATGGTGGATACGGTGCTCTATTTCGAGGGTGAGAGCGGTAGCCGGTTTCGTGTGCTGCGGGCGGTAAAAAACCGTTTCGGCGCGGTCAATGAACTGGGCGTTTTCGCCATGACCGAAAGCGGCCTCAAGGGGGTCAGCAACCCGTCTGCAATTTTTTTGTCGCGCCATGACGGACCCGTAACGGGTAGCGTGATTATGGTGACCCGGGAGGGTAGCCGACCCCTACTGGTGGAAATCCAAGCATTAGTGGACGAATGTCACGGCGCTTATCCACGGCGTGTTACGCTAGGTTTGGAGCAAAATCGGTTAGCCATGTTATTAGCAGTGATGCATCGTCATGGTGGCGTGGCTCTTTATAACCAAGATGTTTACGTCAATGCCGTGGGAGGTGTGCGTATTGACGAAACCGCGTCTGACCTGCCCGTTCTGATGGCCGCCCTATCCAGTTTTCGAGATCGCAGCTTACCCACTGATTTGATTGTGTTTGGTGAAGTGGGGTTGGCCGGTGAAATCCGGCCTGTACCGAATGGTGCAGAGCGTCTTCGGGAAGCATCTAAACACGGTTTCAAACAGGCCATTGTACCTCATGCCAACCTGCCTCGCGGAGAAGGGCGTATAGAAGGTATGCAGATAACCGGTGTTAGACGACTAACTGAAGTATTAAACATTTTATAGTGACAGCCTTAATCAAGTTAGCCGCTTCTATTGATGGATAAAATCAGTATACTGATGATAGAACTCAAACGAGTTTTTTACCAAGACCAACAGAGGGGTACATCATGGCCGAAGCTGCATTAAAATCCGCCGACATGGGATTAAAACCGGGTGTTGTCACCGGTCAAGATTATAAGACCTTGCTTGAAGCTGCCAAAGCAGGTGGCTACGCGTTTCCAGCGGTCAATGTTGTTAGTTCCTCTACTATCAATGCAGTGCTGGAAGCGGCGGCAAAAAATAACGCTGACGTTATTGTTCAATTATCCAATGGTGGGGCGCAATTTTATGCGGGACAAGGATTATCTGATGGTTTTCAAGCCAAAGTTTTGGGTGCGGTGGCGGCAGCTCGCCATGTACACCTATTGGCGGAGCACTACGGGGTCTGTGTAATACTACATACCGATCATGCCAATAAAAAACTGGTGCCCTGGGTAGAAGCATTGTTGGCTCACGGTGAGGCTTTCTACAAAGAAACCGGAAAACCGCTGTTTAGTTCCCACATGTTAGAT
>CAZGON010000080.1:0-8865 GCA_964527085.1 uncultured Candidatus Competibacteraceae bacterium | reverse complement strand
TCTTTCAGCAGAGCCCATTGACTATAACTTAAGCGAATGCGCACGCATTCTTGGGCGTATGAGCAAGATTGGCATGAGCTTGGAGATCGAGCTGGGTGTGACGGGTGGTGAAGAAGACGGTGTTGGCACAGACATCGACGACAGTGCTGATAATTCTCACCTATACACCCAACCGGAAGATGTTCTGCAAGCTTACGAAAAACTCTCCCCCTTGGGTCATTTCTCGGTGGCGGCATCTTTTGGTAATGTCCATGGGGTCTATAAGCCCGGGAATGTTCAACTGCGACCGGAGATTTTGAAGAACTCGCAAGCGCTTATTCAGGAGCGCCGCAGCATGGGAGCAAAACCGTTGAACTTGGTTTTCCACGGCGGATCGGGTTCGGAGAAAGATAAAATCTCCGAAGCCGTGAGCTATGGCGTTTTCAAAATGAATATCGATACCGACACTCAGTTCGTGTATTCCAATGCTATCGGTGATTTTGTCAAAGCAAATCCTAGGGCGTTCGAATATCAAATCGACCCTGACGATGGCACGCCGTTTAAAAAATTCTACGATCCCCGTAAATATTTACGGCTTGCAGAAGAATCTATTGTGGAGCGCCTTACAGAAGCCTTTGAAGATCTTGGTTCCAAGGGTAAGTCTATAGCCCAACGGTAAGTTTCCAAGGATAACCAAACCATTACGATTAAGTTATACCTTTTATGAGCCCGCTTTTAATGGGTTTGATTTGGTGTGCATAAGTAGTGGATGTATAGAATCTTTGTGAGCGATTTAAAATCGCTCACAACGGTATTCTCTACATAATACAACTATTCTTTTCCGGTCCAAGTACCTCTTGCTCAGGGTGCTATAGCGCTCTTAGCGAGATCGCTTAGAGCCTGAGTTATTTTTTCAAGCACTTCATCGCATTCCGTGATGTCATGACGACGAGCAAGATAGCGCGGGTCGTTGTAACTCAACCAAACTTGACCGTCAGCATCCTCCCAGACAAGAATTTTTTGCGGCAAATCGATGGCAACTTGTTGCTGACATTGCATCAGCGGGGTACCCGCTCTAGGATTGCCGAAAATGAGAAGCTCAGTAGGACGCAATTCCTGCCCCGTCTGTTGCGCGCCTTTTGCATGATCAATACGAGCGACTACCCGCATACCTTTTTCCTGCACGCTGGATTCTAACCGGTCCATGGTTTCCATGACGCTATCAGCGCTTTTTACTGTCGTTAGGCCAGCTTTTCCATAGGCTACACTCGTAATACTCAAAAACATAACAATGACGATAGCTAGACGATACATTTTTAATCCTCCCGCTTAAATGATTTTATTTTATTTAAAAACATATTATTTCACGCAAAAACATCATGCACACATTCTTACTCATCGCCTAGGGTTTCCTCTAGCACTGCCTTAAGCGCTGTCAGACAGCTTTGGCAACGGCTACCGACCATCAACCGATCCCGTAACTGTTCTACGGTGTGCAGACCGTGTTGACGAATAGCATTAACAACCACATCATGGGTTATGCAAAAGCAGTAACATACAAGCGCTGCGTGTTCAGTTCGCCGTCGTTTCAATGTCCCTGCCAACAAACGCTGGCAGTCCTCTTGGCTTAGCCGGTCATCCTGGAAGAAAGCAGTAATACGGGAACGGGAGGGCAAATTGCCATCCATAGAAATGAAAACACAACTGTGTAATCGGTCAGCAAGGAGTCTGGCAAAGTAGTAATGACTCATCTCTGCATCCACATGGGACAACCAATCTGGGTGGGGACCAAAATTTGTCTGTAGCCACTCGAACCAATTGTAAGGGTAATCTACACCGGCTAACTCATAACGTAAGTTTTTGCCTTGTTCTATCTTGTACCAATAACTTGCACACGAGGGTGGGCCTTTAAGAGGTTGCCGGGTGATGATAAAACCTTGCCAGGCAGGACGCTGAGGCACCCACTGCTTGCCATAATTATTTGCTTTGCTATGAGGTTGCCTTGAGTAACTGATCTGGTTGCTATTAGGACGGTCTTTAGTCACGCTGAGACTCCTAAAAGAGGTAGGTCTTACGCACAAAGCACTTGCGTAACTCCAAAGAGGATTATTCCCTTGGATCAATGAAAATCCAATAAAGAATGTTGCAAACACTTCGATAAACCATGCCCTCAAGGCCACTGTCTAAACGCGCTCCATGTTAGAACTCGTTATCGGTGCCATTATCATCAGCTTTTCAGCGGTTTTCGTAAAGCTGACGACCGTCGAGCCGACGGTTTCAGCTTTTTATCGAATGTTTTTCGGCGCACTGGTATTGTCGGCTATTGTACTCATTAAGCGCGAGCCTATTTGGTTTGGTTGGTGGACTGCCAGTGTCATCATTTTTGCGGCCCTCTGCTTTGCAGGAGACTTATTCTTCTGGCATCGCAGTATTTTATTCATTGGTCCAGGTCTTGCGACATTGTTGGCAAATTTTCAGGTTTTTCTGCTCGCTTTGGCTGGATTATTGTGGTTTCGCGACCCGCTGCGCTGGGAAACCGTTTTTTCCATTCCCCTTGCCATAATAGGGCTTGGCTTGCTGATAGGCACCGACTGGTTTTCGTTACCTGGAGATTACCGCACGGGTATTGTGTTCGGATTGCTCACCGCGTTTTGTTATGCGGCTTATATTCTCTCCCTACGAGCTTCTCGGGTCAGCGAAACGGGGTCGTCGTCTTTAGGCATTATGGCTTTGATTTCGTTCTATTGTGCTCTCATATTGGTTGTATTAGCTGGCCTGGAAGGCCAAAGTTTAGCGATTCCCTCTTGGCAGGATACTGGTATGCTAATCGCTTACGGTATCGTCGCTCAGGTGCTGGGCTGGATGATGATCTCACGGGGTATCACTAAGGTGGGTGCTGCACAAACAGGGCTGATTCTGTTGCTACAGCCGACCTTTTCATTCGTCTGGGATGTGGCTTTCTTCGCAAGACGTTTTACCCTTTTTGAGGCATGTGGCGCTATGCTGGCTCTGACGGCTATTTATCTCGGTTCACTACGGCGCTAGTGAACCGCAATAGCGGCTGTTATGATTATCTTTATGACCACTACCCAGGTGGAACGACTCCTAACAGTATGGCTTCAACCGATACCGCAGAGAAATTTATGACCATTAAAACTATTTCTACTCAACCCTTTGAGGGACAAAAACCGGGCACCTCGGGCTTGCGTAAGAAAGTACGGGTCTTTCAGCAAGCGCATTATTTAGAGAACTTTGTGCAGTCCATTTTCGATACCTTGGAAAACTACCAGGGCCACACCTTGGTGGTGGGTGGAGATGGCCGCTTTTACAATCGTGAAGCGTTGCAGATTATTCTAAAAATGGCTGCTGCAAATGGATTTGGCCGCGTGTTAGTCGGGCAAGGCGGATTATTGTCGACACCGGCTGCGTCTTGTGTAATCCGTAAGCATAAAGCCTTTGGCGGTATTATTTTGTCAGCGAGCCATAATCCCGGCGGGCCGGAAGAAGATTTTGGAATCAAATACAATACCAGCAATGGTGGTCCAGCGCCGGAAACAGTAACTAATGCCATCTATGCCCGAAGCCAGCAGATCGATAAATATAAGATTTTAGCTGGCGATGATATTGATCTTGATCGTTTGGGAGAGACGCGACTCGGCTCCCTTGCCATAGAAGTTATCGATACGGTGGCTGAATATGCGGAGTTAATGAGTCATTTATTTGATTTTAATCAGCTGAATAGCTTTCTCACCGATGGCCGGTTTATGATGCGCTTCGATGCCATGAATGCTATAACGGGTCCCTATGCCCGAGCTATTCTCGAAGATCGCTTAGGCGCTTTACCGGGTACCGTAATGCGGGGCGAGCCATTACCTGATTTTGGTGGCGCTCATCCAGACCCTAATCTAGTCCATGCTCACGATTTGGTGGCGTTGCTGTATGGTAATAATGCACCGGATTTTGGCGCCGCTTCCGACGGCGATGGTGATCGCAACATGGTGTTAGGGGCCCATTTTTATGTGACCCCCAGCGATAGTCTTGCAGTGTTGGCAGCGAATGCCCATTTGGTCCCCGGTTATGCCCAAGGGTTGAATGGCGTAGCGCGTTCTATGCCCACCAGTCAAGCAGTGGATCGGGTGGCTGAAGCCCAAGGCATTCCCTGTTTTGAAACGCCAACTGGTTGGAAGTTCTTTGGTAATCTGTTGGATACCGATCAAATAACCTTGTGTGGCGAGGAAAGCTTTGGAACAGGTTCTAACCATGTTCGGGAAAAAGATGGCCTCTGGGCAGTGCTTTTTTGGCTTAATATTTTGGCGGTACGCAATGAATCGGTAGCCTCCATTGTGACCAGTCATTGGCAACGTTTTGGCCGCAATTTTTACACGCGCCACGACTATGAAGGCGTGGATGCAGATCGTGCGACTGCGTTAATGGAAAACTTGCGGCGTACCGTGGGTAATTTAGCGGGACGACAATTCGGTGCTTTTTGTGTGGAAAAGAGCGATGATTTCAGCTATACGGATTCTGTGGATAATAGTGTCAGTCACCAGCAAGGTATTCGAGTGCTTTTCCAAGGGGGCGGACGTATTGTTTATCGGTTGTCCGGCACGGGCACCCAGGGCGCCACCTTGCGGGTATACATAGAAAATCATGAACCCAAACCCGAACATCATCATCAGGATCCGCAAACGGCACTTGCGGAGCTTATCCAGATTGCCGATAACATCGCGGATATTCACCAACGCACGGGCCGGACGGCGCCAAGCGTTATTACCTAATAGGGGTAAGGTTATGTCCACTGATAGCCCGCGTCTGATCGCTGATATTGGCGGCACCAATGCCCGTTTTGCGCTGGTTAGGGAAGATGCTCGGCCCTATGCGGAGCGAGTGCTAGCCTGCCTCGATTATCCCACCTTAAAAACTGCCATTGCCGCTTATCTGCGAAACGTTCCAGAATCACACCCAAAACAAGCAGCCCTCGCGGTGGCCATGCCCATCACGGGGGATCAAGTGACTTTTACTAACAATCCCCGTTGGTCATTTTCCATCAGAGAACTCCGGGAAGCCTTAGGACTGGAACGACTTTTATTGGTCAATGACTTTACTGCCTTGGCCTTAGTGTTGCCCTATTTAGAAGCGCAAGAACTTCGTCAGACAGGGGGTGGCGCTGCGGTGGCTGAGGCGGCTATCGGCTTGCTGGGTCCTGGTACGGGACTCGGGGTTTCGGGTCTTGTTTGGTCTGACGTTCGGTGGATTCCACTGCAAAGCGAGGGCGGACATGTGGCTTTTGCGCCGACGACTGAACGGGAATGGAAAATTATTTGTCTGTTGCGTGAGCAGTTTGGTCATGTGTCCGCGGAACGGCTGCTTTCGGGACCGGGTTTGGTCAATATTTATCGCGCTGTAGCAGTCTTAGAGGGAGCGGTGGCTGAAGGTTTGTCGCCGGCCCAAGTCACGGAGCGTGCCTTAGCCCGCCGTTGCCCCCTGTGTGTCGAAACACTGGAAATTTTTTGCGCAGGGTTAGGTTCGGTGGCGGGTAACTTGGCGATTACTCTGGGCGCTAAGGGAGGTGTTTACATCGGTGGTGGTATTGTGCCCCGGCTGGGAGATTTTTTCGAAAAATCTGCATTCCGTACCCGTTTTGAAGAGATGGGTCGGTTTAAATCCTATATGGCTGGGATTCCTACCTATGTTATTACGGCTGTCAATCCAGCTCTGCGCGGTGTGGCAATGGCTTTTTAAATGTCTGGCTGGTGTTTACATCGCTATTAACGAATAGGTAGAAAAGCCAAGCAGCTTTTCTCGCCCTTTCAGGGACATCAGTTCTAGTAAAAACACACAACCTATAACCTGGGCATCATTATCTTCTATAAGACGTCCGCAGGCTGCCATGGTGCCACCCGTGGCCAATAAATCGTCCACTAACATCACTCGTTGCCCCGCTTCAATAGCATCTTTATGCATTTCCACCGCATCGCTGCCGTATTCCAAGTCATATTCTACTCGCGCTTTATGATGGGGTAATTTGTTGGGTTTTCGAATCGGTACAAAACCAACCCCGAGCCGATAAGCGAGTGCCGCTCCAAAGATAAAACCCCGTGCTTCCGGACAAGCTAGCACATCCGCTTGTAACCCTTCCCGCTCGCAAAGCTCGGCCATGTGATCAACGACGCTGTGAAAATGCGGACCGCTAGTTAAGAGCGGTGTAATATCTTTGAAAACGATACCCGGTTTAGGAAAATCGTAGATATTGCGGATGCGTGCAATGCACGCTTCCAGAGAAATTGGGGTATTTGCAGTCATAGGAGATAATCCGATAAATGAGAATGTCTCGTTGTGGCGGCTTTTTTAGCAGATCGCTCACTATAGTGGAGCGATGACTGATCGTCACGAAGAAATATATACTGTACAGCAAGCACAATTGGCTAAGATTTATTGATGTCTGGACCAGGTGGCTTAAGCGGGTTGCTGAGACCCTAAAACCTTTGGAACCTTATGGATTACCTACAGTCCACAAACCACTATACTAGCAAAGTGCTGCTAGTCATTTCATGAAGAGGAGGGTAGAGCATGTCCGCAAAACAGATTCTTATGTTGGTGGGGGATTTTGGGGAAGACTATGAAATTATGGTGCCTTTCCAGGCGCTCCAAATGGTGGGTCATAACGTGGATGTGGTCTGTCCCGATAAGAAAGCCAACGAGACCGTAAAGACAGCCATTCACGATTTTGAAGGAGATCAAACCTATTCAGAAAAGCCGGGTCATCTTTTTACCCTCAACGCCAGCTTCGATGAGGTAGATGCCTCGGATTATGATGCGCTAGTGATAGCGGGGGGACGGGCGCCGGAATATCTGCGGCTCAATGAACAAGTGATTCAGATTATCCGCTATTTTGCCGAAGTGAATAAACCCATTGCCGCTATCTGTCATGGGGCACAACTGCTGGTGGCGGCTGACGTTATCCGGGGCAAACGAGTCTCTGCCTATCCCGCCTGTGCACCTGAAGTTCGTTTGGCAGGGGGCGAATATGCCGATATTCCCGTCGATAGCGCGGTAACCGACGGTAACTTAGTAACAGCGCCCGCTTGGCCCGCCCATCCCCGCTGGTTAGGAGAGTTTTTGAAAGTTTTGGGAACAGAGATTAGTCTTTAAAGAGAGATTCAGCGGTGAGCGGTGCTATTGAGGATCGTTAGAATGTTTAGACTTTAAATAACGGGGCAACGGCTTAAGGCTGCATTGGGGTTAGCTAATCTAAATTATTTGTCAGCTAAAACAGGTTTTTGAGCAGGTTGTCCCGGTGACAATCCGATTAATAAAATATAAAAAAATGTGGAACCCTTGAAATGAAGGGCGGCAGTTTGGAAAATCTTAAACAAGTAGACGACTCAGCGCTGTGTATTAGGCGAAGAAAATATGGTAAGGGTTTTCAATATTACGATGAACAAGATAAAAAAATTGCTGATTCCCAGTTGCTACGCAGATTAAAATCTTTAGTTATCCCGCCCATGTGGGATGAGGTGATGATCTGCAAATGGAAGGATGGTCATATCCAAGCAACAGGTCGCGATCAAAAAGGCCGTAAGCAATATATCTATCATTCGCAGTGGGAGCGCCAACGCCAATGTGAGAAGTTTGCTCGAATGGCGGATTTTGGCAGACAACTGCCTCGTATTCGGCAGATTTGTCACCAGCACATGACTAAGCGGGGGTGGAGTAAAGAAAAGGTGCTGGCGTTAATGGTATTGATCCTCGATGAAACCGGTATCCGCATCGGCAACGCCCGCTATGCTGAACAGAATAAATCTTACGGACTATCCACCTTGCGGCGCAAACACCTAATTGTGGAAGATGAAGCGTTACTGTTTCAATTTAAAGGTAAAAGCCATCAACAACGTAGCGTAGCAATTGAAGATGATGAGCTGATTAAAGTGATTAAACGTAGTGCGGAGCATCCAGGCTACGAACTTTTTCGCTATCAGGATAAGGCAGGTAGCTGGCGCAACGTAGACAGCGAAGATATCAATGGGTATATCCAAGCCGTTATGCAGGCAGGCTTTACCAGCAAAGACTTTAGAACGTGGGTAGCCACCCGCCTAGCGGTGGAGTGCTATCCCGATGCCCTTGAGCAAAAATCCCAAACGCCAAAAAAGAAATTTACTTAGGAGTTACGCAATTGAAAGTTTAAGTTGTTGATTTTTATGAATTCGCGATTGCACGGTGTGCAAATACATTCTCAGTGAAATCAAACCCTTATTAACCCAACTGCGTAACTCCTATTACTAATATATTGATACGGTTAGTGGCCGATGAATTGGGCAATACGCCCACTGTTTGTCGTGACTACTATGTACACCCTGATGTAATGCGCTTGATTGATCAGCAAAACCTGCCTGAGTTAGCTCGCTACAGGGACGCCAGCTCTCGCCATGGCCATTCGGCGGCGGAAAAATTGGTGCTGGATGTCATTACTTAATTTATGCAGAGATCTTTGTAAGCTCTTCTTTGTCTACACTAAAATTTAATTGATAGGGTTTTTGTATGGCAAAACAAGTGGGTGATAAAGTCAGTTGGAAATGGGGCAGCGGTACGGTCGAGGGTGTAATTAAACAGATTTATACCGAGAAAGTCAGCAAAACAATTAAAGGTAGCGAAATAGTACGGAACGCAGATGACGATAATCCCGCTTACCTGATAGAACAGGATGATGGCGATCAGGTTCTTAAATCTAATTCTGAACTGAATTAGCGCCTGGTCATGGCTACAGTAGAAGTTTAACTTTATCTAAGATTCTTAATGGCAACGGTTTAAGATTGTAACTGATAAACTAACTCGTCGTTCCTGAAAAAAGCCATTTTTAGCCTATGTGCTTTACCGACACCGCCAGAG
>CAZGON010000079.1:0-17373 GCA_964527085.1 uncultured Candidatus Competibacteraceae bacterium | reverse complement strand
TCGAGCACCACAAAATGCACCTCGCCGATATCAAAAGAATAGTATTCCGGACCCCATTCTCGCCGAAAGGTATCAAAGGAGTGATCGTCACTGGGCGCATCAAAGTCGATGTCATGGTTGCCACCCACAAAGTAGACGGGACTATCGGCAGCACTCATGATTTTTTTGAAACGAGGGTAGAGGCCAAGATCGTCCCCCATCACATCACCCTCAATAATAACCGCTTCCAGGTCCTTCATACCCGCCAGTTCCCGTGCTAGGGAATCCCGTACATAGCCGACTTCAACATTGCTATAAGATTGCGTGTCCCCCGATATGGCCACTTTGAAGCGGTATTTGTTAACGCCTTTAACCAAAGGAAAGTTGATTTGTCTTGGCAACGGACCAGTGGGTTCAAGACCGCCGAATCGAAACGGTTCCTCACGTATATTCAGGGGAGATCCATCGGGTTTATGAACATAAAAGAATTGCGGCATGTTGTCGTCATCCACGGGCAGCTCATAACCCGCAGGTTTGGTGACAAAAATTGAAACTCCAGCGGCTTCTTCCGCCGGCGTGGGCCGGGGCAACCGGTAGTTACCTTCAGCATCGGTCTTGACCACATGCTTGCCATCGGACACTAGCACATCTGGAATACCCGGCTCGCCGTTGTTATAGCGTCCATTACGATTTACATCTTCAAAGACAGTGCCTTTAACTGCTCCCACTGCTTGGCCAGACGGCGCCGGTCGAACATCCACAGATGCCCGATAATGGGTGGCTTTAGCACTTACCAGACCCGGTATGGCGATAGAACCTATCGCCAACATCACCGAGGCCGCAAATGACATTGCTCTCATATAACCTGCTCCTCTGAGCTAAAAAATGGGTTGAATTGTTTTTAGTAAAGGGTTTGGAAAAATGTAGGAATATCTATTTTTCTGCAGTAACCCGTGCTTATTAGTATGTTTTAACGTTACAGTTAAGTTTTAGTTAGATGAACAATTTGTTAAATCTGATATGAATTTAATTTTTAATCTTTCTGTAAAACTTCAGTGTTATTTTGTTTAGCTTTACAACTATTTCTCTTCAAAAAATGGCAGTCAAAAACAAAAAACTTAGCAACTTTTTTAATAAAATTGCTGTTTTTATTATTGCTTTATGTTGGTCATTAAATGCATCAGCGCATTTTGCCCTTGCACCAAAATTGGAAATTCAACCGATCAAACTTGAATCGCCGCAAGCAGTATTAATGAAGGTGAGCAATATTACCGCGACACGAGGGGAATTTTCTGACTATCTACAAAGAATTACCGCCTTCGATACACGTTACGAGCGAATTCAACCTAATTTTTATTCACATTTTAGTTTGGTGCGAGGTGTGGCGTTATTTTATCCTGATAATGTCCACACTTATATCGACAAGATTGCCTTAGTAAAACAGCAACCACCCTTTTATAAACTTGCCGTTAATAGCTGGTTTGAAAAACAAGCCGAGATTTTTACCCGGATTCTTTATTACAACAGGCGGGCTTTGCAAAAAAAACTTGCTAACAGCAATGATATTAAAGCGGTCATGGACTTTTACGCTGCAAGCGCAAAAACAGAATTTATCGAGGAACTCATAGTACTTGGCTCGATGCCCCCAACCTTGCAAGGGCTCAATGATTTCTTCAGCAAGTTATCCATTGAACAACGTCGTAGACTCGCAACAGGCGCAGCCAACGACACCAGGCTTACCCCCCCGGACGAACAACAAAAAATGCGCCAACGGTGGATCAGTTTTCGCCGTGACGTACTAAACAACACGAAACAAACGCGCCACTGTGATACCGTTCAGTCCATGTCAGCGCCGCAAGATACAGTTCTTGTATCGTTGAATCAGCACCAGGTTTCTATGGCCAATTTTTTTGCGATTTTTGGCAAGCCTAAAGATGACAAGCAATGGAACGCAACCAAGCGGGTTAATTGTAGTCGTCTCGTTTTGTTTTACGCGATGGCAGACTTAGCGGATAAATTCCATGTAGTACCTGAACGGGTTCGTAAAAAAATCGATACCTCTCAACAGCTTTATTTGGCTGCCGTGCAGATGGCGCGGGAATTAGGTCCTTTGGTAATCAAAGGCCAGAGATCGCCCAATGATTTAAGGCTTGTTCAGGACCTTATGGCATTTCCTCAAGTGGTCAACTTGCAAGAACAGCTTATTAAAGCAACTAATCAGCTTGCTGCCCATAATCAGTTATCTTTTCTAGACACAAAATACTTGGCGAGTGTACCTTGGCGTTTAGAACGTAAACTGGCACCCCAGCACTCCATTCATCTCTAAAAATCCCTCATTCCTAGCTGATCTCACCTACATCAATACGGCTCAAAGCAGATAGCCTCCTCTAGCGAGTCGTTAGCTAGAGGAGGCACAATTCGGTTTATTGCTAAAGTCCGACACTATTTGTTGCACATTTAAAACGTCATTTAGTGACAAGCACTACCGCCGATCAATCAACTTGATAGAATGGGTATTCTTTCTTTCAGTCAAATGTGAGTATTTGGTCCTACAGCCACTTATAAACAGGGAGTGACCCAGTACGAGCAACATAACGTATTTTCAAGGGTATGGTTGTTAAACAATTTGTTGCAGTTGCTGTGCTGATAATCGGCACTGTTATGTTTTTTAATCTTTATGACCGTTACGAACCCTATGGTCCTGAGTTACTATCCGATCCTGGCTTTACGGATGGTTTTGAAAAATGGCAGATTAGCGGCCGTGGCGTTGCTGAACTGACAGGTAATGGAACGGTGATGCTACGGGCTGCCACACCAGATAAGGGTGTGGCAGTACGACAATATCTGCCTGACCCTATGCGTCACCGTTTGGTTCGCTTAAGGGGAGAACTTAGGGCGCAAAATATCCAGCTAGGTGAACAGTCGTGGCATTCGGGACGGCTTGTGCTGGTTAGCTTTGATACAAATCAGCGTATGATAGCTGGCCCCCATGTGGTGGTAAATTTACAAGGCACCCAGGGATGGAAAACCTATCAGGCTGTATTTCGAATACCTCAAAACGCTGTTGAGGTACGCGTTAGCCTGCAAATTATTGGGGCGACCGGTGAATTAGCTGCTCGCAACTTTAGCCTGCATGAGGTGCAGCAACGTAGCCATTATAATCTTTACCGCAGTGTAGGACTTGTGCTTTGGGTTTTTATGATGGGTTGGCTTAGCCTAACTTGGGTGTCGCAATTACGGTTGGATTTACCTCATTTTGTATTGGCACTTGCTTTTTTAAGTATTGTCATCGGCGTGTTGATGCCAGGCGCTTTAAAATTAGACATGGAAGGAGAAGTTAGCACGATTTTTGCTTATTTTAATTGGTTGAATTCCGATGTAAGTCGGCTTATGGAAAATGACCCTACCAAAATAAGCGATATAGGGCATTTTCTGCTTTTTACATTATTAGCTATGGCAACAAGTTGGGCATATCCAACTCAGAAACGGTGCTATTTATTAGTGAGTTTGATATGTCTTGCAGCCATCAGCGAAGTTCTGCAATTTTTTGTCGAGGGACGACTGCCTTTAGTCACAGATATGCTGGTGGACGTTGCAGGTTTATTAGTAGGCATTGGTTTATTTGAATCGCTACGTACTATCAAAAAACAATTCCTGTATTACTCTGAAGATAACTAACTAATTTTAAATCTTAATTTTTAAGAGATAGCATAATGACCTATTTGATCGAGCCCCATGGTGGCGCCCTTAAAAACCTTTACCTTTCGGCTGAGGAAGCCACTGTCGAAAAACAGCAAGCACAGGATTATCCTGACTGGAATCTGAGCCATCGCCAGCTTTGCGATGTGGAACTTTTGTTGAATGGCGCCTTTTCGCCGTTAGAGGGTTTCTTAAGTCAGCGGGATTATCAACGAGTACTTGACGATATGCGTCTCTGTGAAGGTACATTGTGGCCAATACCCGTCACTTTGGATGTACCTGAAACATTTGCCGAAGGTGTCCGCGCAGGCAACCGCGTCGCTCTGCGTGACCCCGAGGGAGTTTTAATAGCCGTTTTGGAAGTGTCTGATATCTGGCATCCTGACAAAACAGAAGAGTCGTTTAAAGTATTTGGCACCGATGATCGGGCTCATTCTGGGGTAAATTATCTTTTTTCTAAGGCCAATCCTGTTTATCTAGGAGGCCGCCTTTACGGTGTGGAGCCACCTATCCATTACGACTTTAAACACCTACGTGACTCACCCCAAGAATTGCGAGAAAGATTTCAAAAATGGGGCTGGCGGCGTATTGTTGCCTTTCAAACCCGCAACCCCATGCATCGCGCCCACCAAGAACTCACCTTCCGGGCAGCCCAGCTGGCCGAAGCTAACCTGTTAATTCATCCGGTGGTGGGGATGACTAAACCCGGCGATATCGACCACTATTCCCGGGTGCGGTGCTACGAACATTTGATCAAAAACTATCCAGATCAAACCACTGCCCTCAGTTTGCTACATTTAGCGATGCGCATGGGAGGCCCCCGTGAAGCCGTGTGGCATTCTATTATTCGCAAAAATTATGGTTGCAGTCATTTTATTGTAGGCCGTGATCATGCCGGTCCTGGCAAAAATAGCCAAGGCAAAGATTTTTACGGGCCTTACGATGCCCAGGAACTGGTAGCTCAGCATCAAGAAGAATTGGGTATAAAAATGGTGCCCTTCCAAGAAATGATCTATGTTCAAGAAAGAGCTGAGTATATACCGGTTAACGAGGTGCAACCTGGCGAGACCGTGCTAAACATATCAGGCACTGAATTTCGTCGTCGCTTGCAAGAAGGTTTGGAGGTTCCCAACTGGTTTTCGTACTCCTCCGTTGTCACTGAACTACGCCGCGCCTATCCACCCCGTCACCGGCAGGGTTTTACCATATTTTTTACCGGTTTATCAGGCGCTGGAAAATCCACCATTGCCAATGCGCTTATGGTGAAATTGATGGAACTCGGCGGTCGCTCAGTAACCTTATTAGATGGTGATGTGGTGCGTAAACATTTATCCAGCGAGCTTGGTTTCTCCAAGGAGCATCGCAATATCAATATCTTACGCATTGGTTTTGTGGCCAGTGAAATCACCAAAAACGGAGGTATTGCTATCTGTGCGCCCATTGCCCCCTATGCCAGCACACGCCGAGAAGTGCGGGAAATGGTCAGTGCTGGCGGTGGGTTTGTGGAAGTTCATGTGGCCACTTCTATTGCTCTCTGCGAACAGCGCGACCGTAAAGGTTTATATGCTAAGGCACGGGCTGGGCTTATCAAAGAATTTACCGGAATTAGTGATCCCTATGAAGATCCGGAAAATCCCGAAATTTTGCTTGATACCGCAGAGTTTACTCCGGACGAGGCAGCTCACCGGATTATTTTGAAATTGGAAAGTCTTGGTTTTATTAAAGGCCGATAAAAGTAACTTATTGATGGTTAACCGGCATACCTGGTGCGCCTTTGATCCATGTGGCTAACCGAGAGGCAGACTATGAGCGCAGAACATTATGACGTTGTTGTAATCGGTACGGGACCCGGCGGCGAAGGCGCCGCGATGAATATCGTGAAGGCAGGTAAGTCGGTGGCAGTGGTGGAAAAATATCACCAGGTGGGTGGAGGCTGTACCCATTGGGGGACGATTCCCTCCAAAGCACTCCGTCATGCCGTTAGCCACATGACGGAGTTTAACCGCAACCCCTACCGGGACTTTAATAAACCTATTCGTTTGTCGTACCAAGACTTCTTGCGTAACGCCGAGTCAGTGATTACTCGGCAAGTGAGTATGCGGCGGGATTTTTATGATCGTAATCACGTTCAGTTGCTATTCGGGCAGGCTCAGTTTTTAGATGCCCATACTCTCCAGATACAACCTTTTAATGATGAATCACCGTTAACCCTCAGTGCGGATCATTTTGTCATTGCCACAGGCTCTCGGCCCTACCGACCGGGGGATGTGGATTTTACCCATCCTCGTATATTTGACAGCGACACCATTCTTAGTATGTCAGAAACACCGGACTCTATTACCGTTTATGGCGCCGGTGTCATTGGCTGCGAATACGCCAGCATTTTTAGAAATTTAGGCTGCAAAGTCGATTTGATTAACACGCGCAGTCAGTTATTATCTTTTTTAGACGACGAAATCGCCCATGCACTAAGTTATCATTTGCGCGATCAAGGGGTTTTGATTCGGCCTAACGAAACCTACGAAACCGTGGAGGGTTCCCCCGAAAGCGTCACTGTTAATCTTAAATCAGGCAAAAAGATTGTCAACGATGTGCTGCTCTGGGCCAACGGACGCACCGGTAACGCTCAGGAAATGGGTTTAGAAGAGATAGGCATTACCCCCAACAGCCGTGGTCAAATTGAAGTTAATGACAACTACCAGACTGCCCTACCTCATATTTACGCCGTAGGGGATGTTGTCGGTTACCCCAGTTTAGCCAGTGGCGCCTACGATCAAGGGCGGTTCGCCGGTATTCACTTAGTCGAGGGGCGTTGCGATCATCAGCTGGTCGAGTTTATTCCCACCGGCATTTACACCTCGCCAGAGATTAGTTCTGTGGGCCGCACTGAAAAAGAATTAACAGAAGCGCAAATTCCTTATGAGGTGGGTCATTCTTGGTTTAAAAATCTAGCCCGGGCCCAGATTACGGATAAAACCGTGGGGATGCTTAAACTGCTTTTTCATCGCGATACCTTAGAAATTCTAGGTATCCATTGTTTTGGCAATCAGGCATCAGAAATTCTCCATATTGGCCAAGCTATTATGGCGCAAAAAGGGGCAGGTAATACCTTGTTGTATTTTGTTAATACTACCTTTAACTACCCGACCATGGCTGAGGCTTATCGCGTCGCGGCGCTTAATGGGTTAAATCGTATTGCGAGGTAACTGTAGCGCTAGAATACTATGTCAGGACTTCCACAGTTCGTTCCAGAAGACGCCGTCAATATGTCCCTATAGGCTTGACGACGGCCTCCCTGCCGCCGACACTTCTTTCACGAACTGCGGAAGTCCTATATGTAATTGATTGTTTGTGTGGAAACGTATTTTTTAAGGATATTTTTTAGGAGATTCATATGGATATTACCCCTTATTTAAAACTTATGGTGGATAAAGAGGCTTCTGACCTGTTTTTTTACGTGGGAACCCCCGTGCATATTAAGATCGATGGAGTGGTTAGAGCCGTCGGTAATTCACCCCTCGTCACCGGGGGTGTGCGGGAAATTGCTTACTCTGTGATGAAGGATGATCAAATCAAGGAGTTTGAACATAATTGGGAGTCAAACTTTGCTATTCCGCTACCCGGTGTTGGACGATTTCGCGCTAATGTTTTTAAACAGCGGGGCGAAGTGGCCATGGTGGTACGTTATATCAAAGGCGAAATTCCTCAAGTCGAGGAGTTAGGATTGCCCACCATTCTTGAAAAGCTCGTTATGGAAAAACGTGGCTTAGTGCTTATGGTAGGCGCTACCGGTTCGGGTAAATCCACCACCCTAGCCGCCATGATTGATCACCGCAATACCACGGTTCCAGGACATATTTTAACCATTGAAGACCCCATTGAATTTACCCACTCCCACAAGCGATCCATCGTGGGTCAACGGGAAATAGGCATCGACACCCACAGCTATGAAGAGGCGCTAAAAAGCGCCTTGCGGGAAGCGCCTGATATGATTCTGATCGGTGAGGTGCGGAGCCGGGATGTGATGAAATATGCGCTGACCTTTTCCGAAACCGGTCATCTGTGCCTATCTACCTTGCATTCCAATAACGCCAATGGCGCACTGGAGCGTATCGTGAATTTCTTTCCAGAGGATGCCCGCGATCAACTGTTGATGGATTTGTCCCTGAATCTACGCGCCATTGTCTCGCAACGCTTAAT
Organism: uncultured Candidatus Competibacteraceae bacterium; assembly: GCA_964527085.1. Lineage (GTDB taxonomy): Bacteria > Pseudomonadota > Gammaproteobacteria > Competibacterales > Competibacteraceae > CAYRGG01. The sequence continues at coordinate 9,495 of CAZGON010000079.1, read as the reverse complement.
CCGAAGTATTGATGGGGGCCTTGTACCAGCCGTGGAAGTACTCCTCAATACTCCTTATGTGGCTGATCTGATTCAGAAAGGCAAAATTGACTATGTGAAGGACGCCATGGAACAGGGTACCGAATCGGGCATGAAAACCTTTGATCAAGCCCTCTTTGAACTCTACAAAAATGGCAAAATTTCCCGCGACGAAGCCATCAAAAATGCAGATTCTCGTAATAATGTCAGCCTGCAGATCCGTTTATCTGAAGGCATGGGTTCTTCAGGAGCGGGAGTGGCCCCTGAGCTATCCATTCGCGAGGAAGAAGGCGAGAACAAAGGCATGATGCTCTAAAGGAAACACTCATAATATTAGGACTATTGCTGCTCATTACCAGAGGACGCCGTGAATACATCCTTGTAGGCTTGACGACGGCCATCCAGGCCGCCGACACCTCTTTTATGAGCTGCCCCAAGTCCTGATTTTGCGTAAGTTTTGAAGATAACTATGGCCTCATGCTCGCGACCTTTAGCCCAACGTATGGCCCATATCGCGCCTTTTTATGTGATGGAGTTGGTGGCGCGATCACGGGCCTTGGAAGCGCAAGGACGCTCTATTATTCATATGGAGGTAGGGGAACCGGATTTTCCAACCGCAGCCCCCATTATCACCGCTGGCCAACGCGCCCTTTGCGAAGGGCGCACCCGCTATACCCCAGCGGCAGGGATTCCCGAACTGCGCCAGGCTATTGCAAATCACTACCAAAGACACTATGGGGTCACGGTACCCGCCGAGCGGATTATTGTAACACCAGGCGCGTCGGGTGCTTTACAGCTGGCCACTGGCGTATTGATCAACCCCGGTGATCGGGTGTTGATGGCAGATCCCGGTTATCCTTGTAATCGTCACTTCGTGCGTTTGGTGGAAGGTGCACCAGTAGGCATTCCAGTGAATCCTGAAGACGGTTATCAACTCAACGGCCCCCTCGTTAAGAACTACTGGCGGGAATCCACCACAGCCGTCTTTTTGGCGTCCCCTGCTAATCCCACCGGCACCCTCATCGCCCAAGAAACCATGACAGATATTCTAAAGGTGACTGAAGCTCAAGGTGGACGTTTGATTGTGGATGAGATCTATCATGGTCTCACTTATGGAGATCCTGCCGCCACCACCCTGGCACTCTCAGATTGGGTGTTTGTGGTCAACAGCTTTTCCAAGTATTTTGGCATGACAGGCTGGCGCTTAGGCTGGTTGGTAGCGCCGGAAGAATATGTTCGAGAAGCGGAAAAACTTGCTCAAAATTTGTTTCTATCTCCCTCCACCCCAGCTCAGTATGCCGCTTTAGCGGCCTTCTCTCCGGAAGCCATGGAGATTTTCGAAGCTCGCCGCCAAGAATTCCAAAAACGGCGGGATTTTTTGCTACCGGCACTGCGAGAACTCGGCTTTCACATACCCGTTACCCCAGCAGGCGCCTTTTATCTGTATGCCGATTGCAGCCATTTCACCGACGACAGTTACCAGTTTGCCATGACCTTATTGGAAACAGCGGGTGTCGCCATTACACCGGGTCTCGACTTTGGTCAATACAAAGCAAACCATCATGTCCGTTTTGCCTATACGACATCCCTAGAGAATCTTGAGGAGGGTGTGGAGCGTTTGCGGCGGGCTTTGACTAAAGGATAACTTTTTGCACGGGTAACAAGTTGTCCCTCTACCAATAGTTTAGGCTGTTATGTTTCGATGGATGCGGTTTGTTACTTACTGCATTATAGGTGTTTTAGAGCTACCTCGTCTCGTTTTGGGCATTCGACGGATTGCCCTGATGAAACCGCTCTACCCACATTAGTGTAGCGCCAATTACCGCTGCTGGCATTGCCAAAAAATTCACGACAGGCACCAAGGTCAGTAACATCACGGCGCTTCCAAAACCCATCACCAACATGCGCTGCTGCCTAAGACGCTGGCGCTGTTGCCGAAACAAAATACCATGATTGCTCATGGGATAATCCATATATTGAAGAGCCAGCAACCAGGCACCGAAGGCTAACCAAATAAAGGGGACTAAGGTATTGATGCCAGGAATAAAAAACAACAACAGGAGAGGTAGTGCCCAAAGTAAAAAATAAGCAAATTTTTTGAGCTCTACGAGGGGGGCTAGGGCAATCTCTTGCCATAGAGGACGTTGGGGAGGCCGTAGGACGTCTGGTTTTACCATGGCCTCCACTCGCTCCGCCAACAATCCATTGAAAGGCGAAGCAATAAGGTTTGCCAGCAGGGTAAAGGTATAAAACGACATAACCAAAATGGTTACAGCGAAAAAAGGCCACAACAACCAGCGCAACCAATCGAGCCAGACTGGCAAATAAACTAACAACCCATTCAGGACAGCGTCAAATTCTTTGATTCCCCACCAGACGACACTGCCGAATAAAAGGGTATTCACCAGTAAAGGAATCAACACAAAACCCCGTATTTGAGCTCGGGGAAGCCAGCGTAGTCCAATCAGTAAATAATGAGCGCCTGCGAAAAAACCGTTTTCCATAATGCCGATGCCTCGCTTGCTAAGGCAAAGAAACCGCCGTGGGAGGTTCCCAGGTAGGCTGTCGATGTTCAGCGATCACTGTAGTATAGATACCACCACGCACATAAAACTCTGCCGTCACCCGCATAAAGCGAGGCTGGCAGACGTTGACGAGATCATCCAAAATCTGATTGGTCACGGCTTCATGAAAGGCGCCTTGGTCCCGATAAGACCACATATAAAGCTTTAAGGATTTGAGTTCGATACAGATCGTATCCGGTACATATTCGATGTGCAACGTAGCGAAATCCGGCTGACCCGTTTTTGGACATAGACAGGTGAATTCGGGCACCCGCATTCGAATAGTGTAATCGCGATTCGGCGTGGGATTGGAAAAAGTTTCTAGATTTTGGCTCGGCTGAGTGGGCATCAGTTTGACTCTCTAAGACATAACAACGGTTCGAATATTAAGTTATTCTACTGTTTTTAGTTCTGATAGAAACCGTGAGCTGTGGTTTCCAAAATCGAACCATTGCTAAATACCAAAGCGCAGTGCCAGCGCAAAGACGCCGTGCGGCGTGCGGCGTGCGCTCATAGCGTTTTCTGACGTGGACTTTTTTATTCTCGAGCATTCCTGCACAACGGTTGACGAGATGATCACTATTATCGAACGCGCCATGAGAGAGTTTCCCTTCGAGGTGATTTTTTGGGAAATGGTTAACCAGGTCGACCTACCTGAGTTGCTGGAGGATTTGACATATGCACCCGATCTTCGTCAGATTGTGTTATCGCCTTGACAAAGCAAAGCAGGAGCTTGTACGGATCGGCGCGGCTGAGCAATTAAATTATTGCGGGTAGTGCAAACCCAAAAACCATCACTCGTTTGTCATAATTTTATTGGGTTTACCAACTCCTTGACTTAGACTTGGATCGCTCGTTTTTAGAACGCGCTAAGTTAACTTTAATACTTCTTCCACTGACCATACTCCCGTTTAGTTTTTTTATGGCTTCCTCAGCATCGAATTGTTTTTCCATTTCGATAAAGGCAAATCCTTTAGATTGTCCAGTATATCTATCCTTGACAAGGTTAATGCTAGCCACATTGCCATATTCTCCAAACACTTCTTTCAGTTTATCTTCTGTGACATCGTAAGACAAATTACCAACATAAATATTCATTCGCTTTTCTCAATTAACGTGCGGCAAACAACCAGCACTATCGAATAATAAACCGCACAAATTAATCGATAGCGACTTACCAATAATTAGCAAGGTTTCTAACGCTAAATCCAACAAATCGGGAGACCAGAACTCTCGATCCATGATCTTACCTGGTAATAAGGCAAATTTTTGCGCCGACACAGCCAAAAATTAAGGTTTTTTCGTTAACCTCAGGACTTAAACAGGCATACTTGTGGCGACGCCATAAAGCAGATCACATTAGACAATACAGTTTACAGAGATGGGTGGAATTCTACCTTCATCTCCATTGTAAAATGCTTTTGGCATCCACCTCTGCCTAGTTAGCCGCTAAGAAAATGCCAGTACAACAATACCCGCGGACGATCACCCGTATAAGGCAAAGCAGCACTCGACATATCCGCTGGAAAGGCCACCATCATACCCGCCGTTACAGGGTCAGGCGGATGTCCGGTATACCCAGAAAGGCGATTATGGGTAAAGCTGAGTTTACCGCTACTACCGTTAGCAGGGTCTGCCTCACCTGGATCAACCACATAAAGAACAGAAGCAACCGCATTATAAGGAACTTGTGGCGGCAAAAAATTTCCCTGACGAAGTATCAATCCATAGGCAGAGGTTAAACGAATCTTGTCGGAGTGCATCATATCGCCACATAATTTTGTGGCTCTCATAGTAATGAAATCAGCCTCAACGATATCCCAATCTTGCAGATCATTAACTTTATTAGCGCCCCCTTCCAGAGTTTGGGTAAATTCTGCTTCAGCTTCTAGCTCCAAAAGATGGCTCAACAAGCGAGGATGATAGGCATCACCATCCCCAAAGCGCACTAGACCCATAACCGGCTGACTATTAAAAAGCTCAATGGCGATATGCTCAGGCCATGTTAATATTTCTTGTTCTCCCAATTTAAAGGCATAGTAGCGTGCGTTGATGGGCATACCGAAAACCTCTCAAGTCATTAGGACGCCGTTGCCTTGATTAAAGTAGGCTAACGTCAGACCGCCATGGCATGGACAAATTTAAGACAGCGTAACATGTCCAGCGTTATTCAACTTAGACTGCATCTGCTAAAAAGGTTGTGGTGACAAGCAGAAGTGATTCAATTTCTTTACGGATCGATTTATGGCGCTGCTGTTTGTAAGCCGTTACCACGATCCAACAGCCTGGAGTCATGCCCTGGTGCGGCTTATGCCGGAACTCAACATCCGCATATGGCCTACTGTAGGTGGCGAGGAAGACATCGATGTGGCCCTCGTGTGGAAACCTCCCCAGGGTTTACTAAAGCGTTTTACCCGATTAAAACTCATCATATCCTTAGGCATGGGCATCGATCATCTGCTACGGGATCAGACATTGCCCCCTCAGGTCCCTATTACCCGACTCGTAGACAGTAGTATCGTAACTCAAATCGGCGCTTATGTATGCTGGGCCGTACTGCAGCAGCATCGATCGTTTAGTGTTTACCAACAATTGCAGCAGCAACGCCGTTGGCAAGCCCTACCACTGGCGGATACGATAGCATGCCCCATTGGCATTCTTGGTTTAGGTGTGTTAGGCCGCCATACAGCAAAGATTCTGTTGACCTTGGGTTTTCCCGTGCTAGGTTGGAGTCGCACGGCTAAAGCATTGGACGGTATCCAATGCTTTCACGGTTTCCGAGGGCTTCCAGAAATGCTGGCTCAGAGTTCAATGTTGGTGTGTTTGCTACCCTTAACCCCGGCTACAAAAGGCATTATCAATGCGGCCACGTTGGCAACACTACCTAAAGGAGCCTATATCATTAACTGCGGCCGCGGTGCTCATCTGGTGGAAGAGGACTTGCTGAAAGCCTTAGATCAAGGTCATATAGCCGGCGCGACTCTCGATGTTTTCCATCAAGAGCCAATGCCCCCTGAACATCCCTTTTGGAGACAGCCAAAAGTACGTGTTACGCCTCATATTGCGGGTATCACTAATCCCCGCACGGCAGCGGTCCAGGTGGTAGAGAATATCCGTCGGGTACGGGCTAACCAGCCATTAATCAATTCCGTGGACCGAAACGTAGGTTATTGATTAACTTCTTCTAAAAGATACTCTAAATAATTTTTTCTCTTTAAAGATATTTTTATACGTTCCTCAAGTAAATCATCGACCTGCTCCACCATGTACAGAAGATCTTCGTGGAAGAAAACACTAAAACTATCGATAAACCGTATTTCTCGATTTCTGTCCAGCACCAGATTATCGAGGCCATAAAGATCAATCACTTTACTGTCCTGAGCATACCAGTGGTTAGCCGCTGCCACGAATTTCGCCAACTGACCGCGGGCCCTTGGCAGTTTTTTCAGCAGCGGGATCGCTTCTTCTTCGGTGCCTGGATTGGCGAGGTTAAACCAGGGATAAACAGTTTCAGCCAGAGCAATAACGCTTTCCATACCATCCACTATAGTCGCCACAAACAAGGTAGAAGGAATTATGTCTCCTAAGGTGGTTTTCAATAATTGATAGTCTTTGTTAAGGATGACCACTTCTTGAAAAGGGCATGGATTACGATATTTTTTTACCACAAAATCCAAGGTCTTTTTGTGGCTATTTTGAGCCACCACCATAGCACTTTGCCACACTTTACAATGAAACCCCTTGGTGGAAATAAGGGCAGCGGGCATTTCGTCAGTATTAAGACAGCCAATATCGCTAGATATTCTGTTGCTCGATTTTCCTAGTTTCATGGCAATAAAGACTCACTAGCATATAAGTCTGCCAATTTTTCGCGAGGGCGGATAAGATAAAATTGATCCCCATCCACCATCACTTCGGCAGCTCGTGGCCGGGTATTGTAATTGGAACTCATCACAAAACCGTAGGCCCCTGCCGAACGCACCGCCAGCAAATCACCAACTTGCACGTTCAGATCACGGCTTTTACCTAAAAAATCGCCGGTTTCACAGACAGGACCGACCACATCATAACAGCGGGTTGGAGCATCAGAATCAGTTGCTACAGGAATGATGGCCTGCCAAGCTGAATAAAGCGCCGGACGTAATAAATCATTCATGGCCGCATCCACCACAGCAAAATTTTTGTGTTCACTCAATTTGAGCAACTCCACCTTGGTCAATAAAATACCGGCATTACCAACAATAGCCCTACCCGGTTCTAATAACACTTTGTAGGGCAACCCCGCTAGCTTTGCCAGCAGGGCTTTAGCCTGCTCAGCGGGTAACGGTGGTGTCTCATCTTGATAGCGAATACCTAGCCCACCGCCGATGTCCAGCTCCTGAATAGAGATACCCTGCTCTTGTAAATGTTTGACTAGCTCCAACACCCGCTCCAAGGCATCCACCATCGGTTCGATGCGGGTTAGCTGGGAGCCAATATGACACGCCACCCCTAAAATGTGCACATGGGGTAATCGTGCCGCCAGCTTATAGATTTCCGGAGCCTTTTTAATATCGATGCCGAACTTGTTGTCTTTTAAACCGGTGGAAATATAGGGATGGGTCGCCGCATCCACATCAGGATTCACCCGCAGTGCAATAGGCGCACATTTGCCCAGCTCGCCGGCCACTTGATCAAGCAAACGCAGTTCTGCCTCGGATTCCACATTAAAGCAGCAAATACCCACGCTCAATGCCCTAGCAATCTCCTCAGCACGTTTAGCGACCCCGGAAAAGACCACCTTGGCTGGATCGCCTCCGGCTGCGAGTACCCGCTCCAATTCGCCCACCGAGACAATGTCAAACCCTGAACCCAAGCGCGCCATCACATTGAGTACCGCTAAATTACTGTTCGCTTTGACGGCATAACAGACCCGATGAGGATGGGATGCAAAAGCGTCGTCAAACACCTGCCAATGACGCTCGATGGTAGCCCGGGAATAAACATAGCAAGGGGTGCCATAAGTAGCAGCAATGGCGCTTACTGCTACCTCTTCGGCAAACAGGTGGCCATCACGATAGTGAAAATGATCCATGGCTTATTCGCGCTCATCATCTGATTCGTCAAATATATCTTCCTCGTCATCGTCTGGCGCCAAGAAAAGATCACCTTTTTGGCCACAACTTCCTAATGCACCTAGCAACAGGAGAACCATAAGAAAACTTATCAGTCTGTACAGAAAACGCATGTGCATGGATTGTGCTCGCAAATAGATACAGAGAAATTACCTATGAGTATAAACCGCAGGCACTTATTACAAAGCCTTTTGTTGCTCGCTGCAAACGGTTTGCCTGCCTTATTACTCCCCGGCGTGGTAAACGCGCAGCGGGCTGGACGAGTTGACAATGGCGAAAAATCTGACAGCATAGCCGACGAACCTGCTTTGAGGCATCTAAACCCCATGCGTAATGAAGAACTCACGACCCTTGAAATTGAACCTACCGGAACGGCCCGTTCCGCCATTATTTGGATGCACGGTCTTGGCGCCGACGCCCGCGATTTTGAACCCATCGTTCCGCACTTGAAAGTACCGCCAGAATTGGGGGTGCGCTTTGTCTTTCCCAATGCTCCCATACAGGCAGTCACAGTGAATGGCGGTATGGAGATGCGGGCCTGGTATGACATTTTGGGTATGGATATTCCCCGCACGGAAGACGCCAATGGTGTGCGCGAATCAGAAAAACTTATCCTGGCGCTGATTGAACTTGAACGCAACCGAGAGATACCCGCTGAACGCATCGTACTGGCCGGTTTTTCTCAAGGCGGGGCCATGGCGTTGCACACGGGATTACGCTATCCGGAAAAGTTAGCGGGAATTCTAGCCCTCTCCTGCTATATTCCTCTGGTTGATAAACTCGCCGAGGAACGCCACCCCGCTAATCAAGATATTCCTATTTTTATTGCCCATGGCGCCTATGATCCAGTAATTCCTATCCAATACGGACGCGCCACTAAAGAGAAACTGACTGAGCTTGGGTATTCCCTTGAAAAACATGAATATCCCATGGGGCACGAAGTTAATCTAGAGGAGATTCAGGCCATCGGCAGCTGGTTAAAAAAGGTGTTGAGCTAAAGCATTTTTGCTTTGGCTGCCACGTCTGTTATAGCCAACTACTCCTTAGAATCTAATCCGTGCTGGTAAGATCGGTCCAAACGTCATTGTAGATTTCTCGCAAAGGTAAGGCTAACTCAGGGTGATCAAGCCGGATTATCGATTCACCGCCGCGGTAAATTTCCTCGGTCCAACCCGTGGTGCGCCGATACACTTCGATTTCTACAGCGGTTTGTGAAAGGATAAGATAGGTACAGAGCGAGTCGAGTGTCTTATAAGCCGCAAACTTTTTATTTCGATCTCGACTGACGCTACTTTCCGACAAAACTTCTGCCACCAGCACGGGCTGGGTTTGGTAAGCGCCGATCTGTGGACCACAAACCAGCATGACATCGGGATAGGCTTTATCGCTATGGGTCGACGCATCGAGCCGCAGCCCCATATCCGCCACATAAGCTTCACAACCGGATTGAAGTTGCCGATAAAGAGTTCGGTAAAGCCCAAGGGCAATTAAATTATGGACCCGAGTACCGCCGGTCATGGCGACAGGCTGCCCTTCCCATAATTCGTACCGTAATTCATCATGCTCTTCCAGAGCGTCTAGCTCATCAAAGGCAAACAGGGTGTTAAAAGCGTATTGTGGCACAGAGAACTTCTCCAAATCAGTTTGATTATCAATTCGTAACGGCTTTGTTGCATAAACATACGCAAGCAATTGTTTTTAAAATAATTCTTAGTTTTAGTCGATTATTGTAACTGGTTGATATTAATAAGCTTTCAGATATTTATGCAACAAAGCTATTCGTAACTACTCACCCTCCC
>CAZGON010000078.1:0-17487 GCA_964527085.1 uncultured Candidatus Competibacteraceae bacterium | reverse complement strand
GGATAACGCCTTTAAAGTCATGTCCTAACCATATGCTCAATTGCTATATTAAATTTTTGTTAGCGCAACTATACTTCATTGACTTGAGTAATTAGGATTTGCTAGACGCGGAGCATCGTAATCGTCAAATTAATCATCTAGGTTATAGTTAAAATGAAATACCTAATTTTTCTATGTTTTTCTCTCTTTGCAGTTACCTCAAATGCCAGCGCACCTGTAAATACTTGTGCCGATCCAAACGTTAACCGGCAGTGGCAAGACGCCTTAGAGACCTATCCAAATGATCGTTTGCTCTTAAAGCTTTCGTCCTTGCGCAGTGGCCTCTGTGAAATGATTGAAAACGACAAAATGGATGTCCACACCGCAAAGCTTACCTGGGAACAAGCCCTAACTACCGCACTTTTGGAGCGAGCGCGGGAAGATCAATCGCGGCGCGGTTTAATGCGGCTATTTGGTACGTTTTAATTAAATTAGATTTAATTTAATTTAATTTAATTAGCTAATCGCCTAACGCCTGTGGCGACCTTCTTTTTCTAGACTAAGATAGTTTTATCGTTTTTCTGTGCCACCAATCCCTGTTCCTAGGATAGACTTTTTTTAACACGTTCAAATTGGACCAAAAAACCCAGCCACTCTGACCCAGACTTCCTCAAGTTCGCTCTATTTTTAATTTTTTCTAGTTTTACCTTTTAATAAACTCAAACAACGCTATGTGGAGTTACGCAAAGTAGGACGTGCGTAACTCCTAAATATTTTCTTGGGTCGTTGTTTTTTTATACGTTGATAACCTACTTTAATCTATATTCTCATAATGGCTTTGGCACGATTAATGGATCATGACTAAGCGACATGATTTCTGTGCATAAAGCTAAGCATAAAGTTTGGAAAAGCGAGGATTATAATGTTTAAGTATAACAACAAGTCCAGGCAGTATAGGGGGTTAGGGGTGGCAACCGAATGCTTAAACACAGGGATTATAATGGGTCGATCTTTACTGGCTGGTTCCATTGCTGTGGTGTTGACTGCTTGCGCCAGTCTGGCCGGTCCCGAGTATGAGCGCCCCGCTACCCCAACCAAAGCGGCTTGGTCGCAATCTGCTGAAGCCCAGGTGTCGCCTAGGGAGGTTGTCCGGCCTGATTGGTGGACCGGTTTCCGTGATCCCTATCTCGATAGTCTTGTACAACAGGCTATTGCCGAGAATTTAGATCTTAAAATTCTAGTGGCCCGGATTGATCAGGCAGCCGCCGAGTTTGGTGGTGCGGAAGACCAATTTCTGCCCACCTTAACCGCCGGGACCAGCGCTCAGTATACCCGCTCCCGGGGGGCTTCCCGGGGAGGGTCCTTTAGACAGACCAGTGATCGCCAGTACGGGGCCTCAGCACAACTAAACTGGGAGATCGATATTTGGGGTAAGTTACGCAAGGCCACTGATGCTGCCGAGGCAAATTATCGGGCCACGGAAGCCGATTGGCGAGCTGCCTACTTAGGTGTTATTGCTACGGTAGCTAATACCTATTTTCAAATTCGCTTGCTGGATGAGCAAGTGATCCAGCAACAACAGGCGTTAGCGAATAACGAAAGAATTCTTGGTATTTACGAGAGCTTACGCAATGACGGCATCGTGGCTACCACGGCAGTGCTGAGTCAAAAAGCTGAAATAAACCGCCTCCAAAACCAGTTATTGGAACTGCAGCGACTGCGCATTTTAGCAGAAAATTCCCTAGCTACGTTACTGGGGAAACCGGCTGGCAATTTCACGGTCCCCGTTGCCCAACTTCGCCAAGCGGTTCAGTTGCTCAACGTACCCATAGGGCTTCCCTCCGAGCTCATTTCTCGGCGTCCTGACATCGTTGCGGCGGAGTATCGCGTCTTGGCTGCTCACAACCTCATTGGGGAAGCGCGTTTGGCCCGCTTGCCTTCGATTCGTCTAACGGGTAGTGGCGGTGGAGCCAGCTCGGCCTTTTCTAATCTGCTAAAGACCTGGACCTTGGGTATTGGCCCCTTTATTGATATACCCATCTTTGACCCTTCCATAGAAACCAATATTCAGTTTCGTGAAGCCAGTGCTCGGGAAGCTGAAGAGCAGTATCGACAAACGGTGCTGAATGCCTTTCAAGAAGTCGAGGATGCCCTTATCAATCTCGCTTTCCGCCAAGAGCAGAAAAAAGAGCTGGAAGCTGAAGCAGCCCAGCTAAGAGCCGTTAGAGAACGTATTCACACGCAGTTAGAGATAGGTATTGTGTCGCGGTTAGATGTTTTCGAATCGGAGCGGAGTTTATTACAAGCAGAGCAGGAATTATTAGCCATTCATCAACTGATTCTTAGCGACACGGTAACGCTCTATAAAGCACTAGGGGGGGGATGGCCTGAACAAGCCATTGGGGCCAGCGCCATGAAAAGTGTGCCGGTATCAACTACCCAGGCTTTGTGACCACCGTGCGAAAAAGTCTCCCCCTTTGTAAGGAGGAGATGCAGAGGGGGGGTTTAAACCAATACTTAAGATTTGTTTTTTTCAGCGCTCTTTAGAGCGTTGTAAACAAATGAACTGCTGTCAAGGGTTCGACCCGAGGAATCGACCACGATAACCTGCCAACGCCCTGTCATTTCAGGCGCTAAATCCTTTCGAGAATAAACCCGCCAGCGACTACCGCCGATGTCAAAACTTTTTTTAGAAACGATATTTCCATTGTATTTCCAAAGGTGGGTAATCGTTTCGCCCGACATATTACGTATCTCGGTGAAATAATAGAGCGGCAACCGATTATTTTGCACTGGGATAACTGACGCGATACGGTCAATAGGTTCACGCTCTTTGATACCCGTTGTAAATTGAGCCCGAGCCACTACTTCTGATGAAGCCTGTGAAGGTAAAGGCTTCTCCAGTTCCGCTTGCAGAGCGGCTAGCTTAGGATGGTTTGGGTCCACTTGTTTAAGGCGCGTTAAATAGCTTTGCGCCACACTCAGGTTGCCCCGCTGTGATGCTGCCATGGCCCAAACAATATAGCGGTTTGCCACCTGTTCCAAGCCTGCCATGGCTTTGGTGTTAGTGGGATCGCGTTGCAAAATTGCTCGATAACAGATGACGGCATTGTCTTGTCGTCCTGAGGTTAGCCGGTTAGCACGAAAATGTTCAGCGCATTGGGCAAGTAGCTGTGCGATTTCTTCTTGCTGCTCAAGGGCTGTAGCCGCCTTATTTTGAAGATTTCGTAAACCTGGATGACCAGGCGCCAATTGTAAACCCTGTTGGATAATTTTTAGGCTATCGTCATAAGCTTTGTTAGCGTAACTTCTCTGCGCTCTTTCAAGAAAGGTTATGGCTTTATCCTGTTGTTCGATCTGACTAGTAACTTGCACCTCTATCTTACGCAGCACCGGGTGATTTGGCACCAACTTGAGACCTGCTTGTAAAGCCGTCAAAGTTTCTTTTAAAGCACCGCTACGGCGGTATTCGCCAACTTGTCGGAGAATACGAGAAAGCGCTTGTTGCTGTTTTGACTTGACTTCGTGGCGCAGCGCTAACAGGGATTCATGATCTGGCGCAAGCTCCAATCCTTTTTCTAGCGCCGCAAAAGCCTTAAGCAGCTCACCATTCTGCTCGTAATTACGGGCCTGTTGCAAATGTTCATCGACCTCCTGTTGCTGGTTTTTGACAACAACGCCAATTTCTTCTCGCAAGGCCACCAATTCAGGATGCTTGGCAACTAAGCCCAAACCTTGCTGAATCAGTATCAGGCTATCCCGTAGATCGCCTGCCTGTTGTTGCTGTTTAGCCTGTTCTAAAAATTCCTCGGCTTGGTAAAAATTTTGAATCCTTGAACGTAGCGCTAACAAGCGCTCGTCTTCTGGCACTGCATTCAGTCCAATGGCGATTAAATTAAGACTTTGGTCTATATTGCGTTCATTCAAATGGTCGATGGCCAATGCTTCGTAGCGAGTTGCTAATGGGCTGCGTTGGTTGTTTGCCTTGGGCAACGCTTTAAAATAACTGGCCAAGGGTGGTTGCAACTCTTGAAAAGCATAATCTACAGTAAAGTAAACGCCCGCCGTGAACGTTGCCGCTATCATACCGGCAAGCGCCCATCGCTTATAAGATAACAGTGCCTTTTTAGAGCGAGAGAGCCTTGCTGCGCCAGGCAGCTTAGGTAAAGACAGCCAAAAGCTGGGCAAACGCGCTGTCTCAATCCGGTTTAATTCCTCCACAAAGGCATCGGCAGTGGCAAAGCGGTCTTCAGGGTTCTTGGCTAGCAGCTTTTCTAGAATAACTTGAAATTTTGATAGCTCCCGAGGAAGCACTGGAATAGGGGCAGAGCATTGTTTAAGGGCAACGCCAATGGAGTTATCTGCCTGATAGGGTAATTGGGCAGTCAACATTTGATAAAATAAAACACCGAGGCTGTACAAATCAGAACGCGCATCAATTTTCTTGCCCATAATGCGCTCTGGGCTCATATAAAGAGGGCTACCTACGGTAAAACCAGGCGCCGTCAATTGCATGGTGTCGTCAACAAAGCGGGCGATCCCAAAATCGGTAAGCACCGGGGACCCATCTTTACGGAAGAGAATATTTTGCGGTTTAATATCTCGATGTAACACGCCTTGGCTGTGGGCATAACCCAACGCCTTACTGATAATCTTAATAATCGATATAACTTCTTCTAACGCCAAGCCATTGCGTATCTTTTGTTCCAGGGTTCCCCCTGGGAAGTACTCCATGGATAGATAATAATTATTCTTATAAGCGCCAAAATCATAGACCGTCACGATTTGCGAATGGTCTAGACATGCGATAATGCGCCCTTCCTTGAGAAATCGTTCCGCAAAGTTCTCGTTGGCCGCAAGCCGCGGCTCCATAACTTTTAACGCAACTAACCGATGGAGGGATTGTTGTACCGCGAGATAGACCGAAGCCATGCCGCCCTTGCCAATCTCGCCTTCAATTCGATAGCCTGGAAAGTCCATACCAGGTAGTATTTCATTAAATGACTGGGTTGGAAACCTTACAGGGTTACGAACAGATTTCATTATTGCCATGTTTTTATTAAAGGACCAAATTAGTCTATTTTTTTAGAACTACTATAAAATAACATGTAGCCCTGTATAAGCTATAACGCATGGCTAATTTTAAGCAATGTGCAAAATTCACACTGTGCATAATTCACATCGATCCGTACATCAGTTTCAGTTTGGCGCAGGTACTCATACAGGCTATGTCAGACACCATAATGAGGACTCTTTTAGAGTAGATCTCCATGCCGGTTTATGGTTGATTGCCGATGGTATGGGTGGACGCCGCGCTGGCGATGTGGCGAGCCAGGTTGTCGCTCAAGCCGTCGGCGCCTCAGTTCAACAAGGGTTATCTTTGGCGGAAGCCGTTATCCGTTCCCACCATGCTATTCAAGATGTGGTGGAACAAGGGACTGGCGTGCGGGGTATGGGCAGCACGGTGGTGGTGCTGAAAATGGAAGACAATGCCTATGAGATTGCCTGGGTGGGTGATAGCAGAGCTTATCTATGGGGAGATGGACGACTGCGCCAATTGACCCGTGATCATACGATTGTGCAGCATCTACTGGATGCCGGTGTCATCAATCGTCAGGAAGCTCGTATACATCCCGCCCGTAATCAACTCACCCGGGCGTTAGGTCCACCGGAAACCCCGCAAATTGAGGTGGCCACGGTATCTGGAACCCTTAGGTCAGGGGAACAGGTGTTACTGTGTAGTGATGGTCTAACAACAGAACTGAGCGAAGGTCAAATCGCAGCTATATTAAATGAACGTCAATCACCCCAGTATACTGTGGAGCGTTTGATTCAAGCGGCGCTCGATGCAGGGGGGCGAGATAATATTACTGTCCTATTGGTCCCTGCCATTGGCGAGGCTCCGATAACTGAGTTAGAATCCGACACCCAACCGGTTTCTACGATAAACTTGACTGAAAATACAGATCCAATGCCCATTTTACAAGGTGATTTGCCACCTAGTCAGCCCACCTCGACCTGGACGACCATTTTGTTGATTATGGTGGTTTCGTTGATCACCTTTTTAGGGTTGCGTTTATTTTATGGCTAGCGCCTGTTAAGTTTTGCTAAGTACCTGGCTATAAGTTATCCGATGTTATGGAAGGGCCTTCGCCGTTGGGAGACGGCGATGGAGCGTACACGGACGTATTCACAGCGTTCCTGGAATAACACCGGATAATTTAGGACGTTTCACTTAATCGCTCTTGCTATCAACAGATCCGCGGTAGTGGGTCATCTTCCAGTTCTTCTAAAAAGCGTTGTCCGCCCAGTTCGGTTTCCAGTATTACCCCGGCAGACGGTGTTGTCTCGACGCTACCGACAATAGCCGCCACCTCACCTTGGGGTAAGGCCCTCCAACAGGCCAAAACATGCTCTGCTGCCTGTTCTTCCACCACGGCGACCACACGGCCTTCGCAAGCCAGATAATAGGGATCGTAGCCAAGCATTTCGCATACCGAGCGCACTGGATCACGTACCGGGACAGCGGTTTCAAAGAGTCGCACGGCAAAACCGGTGGCTCGGCTAATTTCATGGGCCACGGTAGCAAGCCCCCCGCGGGTAGGATCGCGCATAAAACGCAAACCCGCCACATCGAGAAGGGCCTGGGTAAGGGGCAGTACACAGGCACAGTCGGACTGTAAATCGCCCTGCAGACCAAATTCTTCTCGGGCTAGCATGACGCAGATACCGTGATCACCCACTGGGCCACTGACTAAAATACGATCACCTGCCTGAATGCGTTGTAGCCCCAGCTCATGTTGGGTTGCCCGGAGGCCAATGCCGGTGGTGGTGAGATATAAGCCGCCGCCGTGACCCCGCGGCACTACTTTAGTATCCCCGGCCACAATCTGTACCTGTGTTTGCCGTGCAGCTTCGGCCAAACTAACCACAATCCGCTCGAGCTGGCTGATTTCTAGTCCTTCTTCGATAATAGCGCTAAGACTGAGGTAGCAGGGGGTTGCGCCAGCCACTGCAAGGTCGTTGACGGTCCCATGCACCGCCAGTTTACCAATATCGCCACCGGGAAACTCGAGGGGTTGGACAGTAAAACCGTCGGTGGTAAACATGACCTCTCCCGCCAGCGTCAACGGTACAGCATCGGCCTGAATGTCGAGATGTGGATTACCAAGATGCCGAGCAAACACCGTGTCGATGAGGTCGCGCATAAAGCGTCCCCCGTTGCCATGGGCGAGGGTAATCCAGCGGTCGTTTTGCATAGATTTGTTGGTATAAATTAGGTTGAATAAAGAAACTAAAAATAATTTTAGTCAAGCACAGCCGCCGCTTCCACTGCTTGGCCATAGCTCAGGCCCCCGTCATTGCAGGGTAGTGTTTGCGGAAGATAGACCTGCACCCCGGCCGTCTTAAGCTTATCGGTAACGCGTTCCGCCAGTTTGCAGTTCTGGAATACACCCCCCGTCAGTCCTACCCCCTCAAAAGCCATATTTTTTCTAAAATAGAGGGTTTGGTTTACCACGCAATCGGCCATGCTGTTATGGAAAATAGCCGCCCGTTGCGCTACCGGTAGCGCCGCATCTCGCATAACGTTTAATAACGGTGACCAGTCGACGCGGATAGGCTTTTTCCCATCGGTTAGCAAAGGCAAGTTGACGCTATCATCACAATTGTCAGCTAGGGTTTCCAACAGCAGAGCTGACAGGACTATTTAACCCCTGTTGCCAAGCCTGATAAGCGAACTCCCATCCTGCTGGGGCAGGGGCATCAACTCCTGTTTCCCAGCACAAGGCAGCGGCGGAGCGCCAGGGTTCACGCCCAGCCCGGTCACCACCCGCTAGTCGAAAAGGTCGCAGGCTGGCTAGCCGTCGCCAGCGGCCGGGTTGTCCCCATAACGTCTCGCCCCCCCAGAGGGTACCGTCGGGGCCAAAACCAACCCCATCCCAGGCGAATATCAACCACTCTTTGACGCTAGCAAACTCCCCGGCGAGAGCAGCAGCGTGGGCATGATGATGAAAGATTTTTGTCAACGGAAGTCCCTCGGCGTTAGCCCAACGAGCGCTAACAAAGTTGGGATGAGCGTCGCACACAAAGCGGCGTGCCGTGACGCCGTAAAGTTGTTGCAGATCGTGACAGACCTGCTCTAGGACTGCCAAACCACGCGGTGAGTCGAGATCGCCAATATGGGGGGAAACCACCACCCGATTGCTCCAGGCCAACGCCACAGTGACTTTCATGTGGCCCCCCAAAGCCAACAGCGGTTCTCGCAACGGGGTTGCCAGGGAGAATTCCAAAGGTGCATTACCGCGTCCTAATCGCAGCGGTCTTGCCATTCCGGCAATAACCCGGTAAACCGGATCATCGGCGGGCCTTCGAATGGGTCGATTATGGTGCAGAAAAGCGTCCGCCACTTTTTCCAAACGGGTCGTGGCTTGCTGGTTATCGGTGATGACCGGCTCGCCACTGATATTGCCCGAGGTGGCCACTAAAGGTTTCTGAAAATCACCGAGAATGAGGTGGTGGAGTGGACTATAGGGCAAAAAGACGCCAAGTTCATTAAGCTGCGGAGCGAGATTAGGGGCAAGCTCAGTAGCGTCGCGTTTTGGTGCCAGAACAATGGGCCGCATAGGATCTCGTAATTGCTGCTCAGCAGCGGGAGCCAGATCCGTGTAAGCCCGCACGCTATCGAGACCGTCAATGCCCCGCTGGGGGAACATCACTGCTAAAGGTTTGTCGGGGCGGTGTTTGCGTTGCCGTAGCCGCTGAACTGTCAGTTCATTGGTGGCATCGCACAGCAAATGATACCCCCCAACGCCCTTTACGGCGACAATGTGTCCCGCCTTTAACGCTGTTATACAGTCGGCAAGGGCTTGCTCACCCTGACTAGTATCGTTACCAACAGTCGAAAAGGTGACTTGTGGACCGCACTGACCGCAGGCTAGGGGTTGCGCATGGAAGCGGCGATCCAAAGGATTTTGATACTCGGACCCACAGGCCGGGCATAAGGGAAAATCGGCCAATGTGGTATTTGGACGGTCGTAGGGGAGGGCGCAAATGAGGGTGTAACGGGGACCGCATTGGGTGCAATTGATAAATGGATAGCGATAACGTCGGCCTAAGGGATCTTGTAGCTCTGCTAGGCAATCGTCACAGGTAAACGCATCTGGCGGCACATGGATATCCGGTTCTCCGTGAGAGGCGCTGGTTTGAATGGCAAACTCACTATGACTCTCAAACGGCACCGTTTGGATGTCTTCAAGATTTGGTCGGGCGAGGGGAGGCGCCTCGTCGATAAGAGCCTGCTGAAAAGCGTCTAAGATGACGGATTCCCCTTGGATATGAATAACCACTTCGCCGCTACAATTTTGCACCCACCCGGTAAGCTTAAAACGGTGCGCCAGGCGGTAGACAAAGGGACGAAACCCTACCCCTTGGACGCGACCGCGAACCCGTAGTCGTCGAGCTATAAGCGCAGTGCTGATGAGGGGATAATGGTCCGCCGTATACATGGCCATCAATCTTCCTCTGTGCTACGAAAATCAGTATCGCCTAGTTCTGGTGAAGAGGCGTCATTTTCCGAGGCAACCACTATTTTGACCAGTTTCCCCATGGTGAGTCCCTGCACAAGAATGGAAAATAACACCACAATATAGGTGACAGCCACCAATAATTCCCGTTCCTGCCCAAAGGGCAATGACAGCGCCAAGGCCACTGAAATGCCACCCCGAACCCCACCCCAGGCTAGGATTTTGATGGCGTGGGGGGCAAACTCAATCTGGAAACGCTGTCGCATGATATGCACTGGTACGCCAACGCAGACAAAACGAGTGATTAAAATAATGGGAATAGCCAACAGAGAAGCAAATAGATACTGGCTACTAAAGGTTAATACAATAACTTCAAAACCGATCAGCACAAACAGCACCGCATTTAGAATTTCATCCATCAATTCCCAAAAGGTATCCAGATTACGCCGGGTGATATCGGACATAGCCAGGGCGCGACCGTGGTTGCCAATCATCAACCCGGCGACCACCATGGCGATGGGTCCGGAAACATGCAGCTGTAAAGCAAGGGCATAACCGCCTAAAACCAAGGCAAGGGTGATTAAAACTTCCACATGGTAGCTATCGATGCTCTTGAGGAGCCAATAGGCCATATAACCGATCACTAATCCAAAAACGATACCGCCAACCGCTTCTTCCACAAAAAGCAACGCCAGACTGACAGCCGTTACCTCTTCGCTGCCTGTGGCGATGCCTAAAAAAACGGTAAACACCACCACGGCAACACCGTCGTTAAATAACGATTCACCGGCAATTTTGGCTTCCAGACTTTGGGGCGCTTGGGCGGATTTAAGGATGGCCAGTACGGCAATAGGATCGGTGGGGGAAATGAGAGCGCCAAACAATAAGCAATAAATGAAGGAAATCTCGATACCGATGGCGTGAAACACCAACCAAGAGGCGATGCCAATGATAAAGGTAGAGGCAATAACACCCACCGTCGCCAGCACACCAATAGGCCATTTACGGTTGGCGAGTTCGGCCAGGTCGATATGCATGGCCCCTGCGAAAAGCAGCAGGGATAACATGCCGTGCATCAAGACTTCATCAAAGTCTACATCGGCAATCAGCGCTTCTACCCGGTGCTCGATGCCCTGATAACCCAACTCGCTCAGTAAAACCAAAATCAGCGAGGCAACTAACGCCAACAGCATAACGCCGATGGTGGTGGGCAGTCGTATAAAACGATGGTTTAAATAGCTGAAAACGGCGGCTAAAGTGATCAGTAATGCAGCGATGTCAAGCATAGGTGCTTTCTAACCAGTAAGCCTTTGGGGTTGTCTATATGAAGCCTTGCTTTATGTTACTGGATTTCCGCCTGCGCGGGAATGACGTTAGCGTTCGCTGCTGTTGCATCAGGGTAACGACTGGATTCCCGCCTGCGCGGGAATGACAGACATATTAACGCGGGAATCCAACTAGTCGCTTATATGAATGGATTTTGCAAAATCCTTCAATCGGCTACGCTCGTAACAGCATCTTTTTCGGGCACCGGTTTTGTGCGTATCGATTCACGTACCCCCGTGGACCACCAAATGCGACAAGCGCCTTCGTCAGAAACCATACAGGGACCAATGGGTGTGCGGGGTGTGCAGGCGCGACCGAATAGAACACATTCATTGGGATAAATCTTGCCCAACACGACCCGGGCGCAATCGCAACCAGGCGGCATTTGCCCCGCGCGTTTACGAGATGTCTCGTTATAATTAGGCCATTGGCAACGGGCGTCATGGGCCGCATAGGCAGGTTTTAAGGCAAAGCCCGAAGCGGGAATGACGCCAACACCGCGCCAGCTGGCGTCCACCACGTCCATGGTCTGGTGGAGATGGTGGCGGGCCGTAGCATTGCCGCCGGAGCGAACCGCTTCAGGATAGCAGTTATCCAAAAAAACATTTTTTTCAATGGTTTGCCGTAATACGGAATAGGTGGCGGCCAGTAAGCTGACCGGTGTAAATCCCGCGATGGCCGTTGCTAGACCATGTTGTTGGACAACAAAGTCCCAGTCTTCCGGACCCATCACGGTGGATACATGCCCAGGTGCAATTAATGCGTCGAAGCCCGCAGTTTCAGAGGCCAATAGCATAGCCACGGCGGGCCAGGTCAGTCGGCCAGACAGCAAAATACTTAGATTGGAAGGTAAGCCTTCTGCCATCATAGCGGCGACAGGCGCTGTGGTGGTTTCAAAACCGGCGGCGAAAAATACCACTGAACGCTGGCTATGCGCCTTAGCGATTTGGACAGCTTCCTGGGGTGATGCGATGGGACGCACATCGGCGCCCGCCGCCCGGGCTTGCTCAAGAGAGCGCACCTGATTCTTGGAGACATTCACGGGTACCCGTAACATATCTCCAAACGCCAATAACATAACCCCTTCGTGCAGCGCCAACTGAATGGCCTGGTAAATATCTTCTTCAGGGCAGATGCACACCGGGCAACCTGGCCCAGGTATCAGCTCAATAGATTTCGGTAGTGCAGTACGTAGACCCGCCATGGAGATGGAGCGTTCGTGGCCGCCGCAGACATTCATTATCTTGATTCGGCGGGGCAAAGGCAGCGCATGGATACGCGTCAACCAATCACGGGCGGAGGTGGCCATAGGGTTTAACCTTGCTAACGAAGATGACAGTTAGGTACGGATAGATTCACTTTCTTGATCAACCGTGAGTACTTGATCCAATAATTCCCAAATACTACGGGCTTCCTGTTCCGTCAGTTTCTGGATAGCGTAGCCCACATGCACCATGACGTGGTCGCCAACAGTGACGGGTTCATCTTGCAGCATAAACAGACTGACCTCACGCTGGACACCCTTAGCTTCGCACTGAGCATTAAAGCCGTTAATGGCAATTACTTGCATTGCAACACCGAGACACATAGTTTTTTAATAACCACCTAGATTGAAGGCTTATTTTACATACATAGCTTTACTAAGTATGGCAGTTAAAAAACTATTTGTTCAGATTTACACAAGGGGATTACAGTGCGTTTTTATCAAACGTTGATAAAAATCAAGTTCGTTGTGAAGAAGACTTTTTTTTGTCATAAAAAACGTGTTTAATGCGCTCCTGAATAGGATCCCTGAGCATATAAGTTAGTTCAAAATAGTGAACAATGCTGGTGCATTTTTAAGTGGGTTTGCACAGATCTTAATCAAGACGCGATGCGCCCTGAAAGAATAGCTTTGCTAATTTTTTGAGAAAAATCCAACTTTATTATTTGGGTTAAGAAATTATTTTACAAATATACTTGCGTGGTATGACATTTGCTGCTTACCTTATGATGATAATGGTTCTTAATCGTTGCCAATCGATTGAGTTTAACAACCAGTAACCATGTGTAGCGATACATAGCCCATTTGAGCCCCCTCAACCACTGTACGTTTTGTAGTAGTACCCAATTAGGTCGATCCGGACCGGCGCTGTCGGTTGCGGGTCTCGGCCTGTTATTACCTGCCACTCGAAGGAGAGCTTTATATGCAGCAGTACAAGCACATCAAACGTTTTATTGAACTCGGTGTCGAGGACGTACCTCAAGTAGGAGGCAAGAACTCCTCGTTGGGAGAAATGTACCGAGAGCTTTCCGAAAAGAACATCATGGTGCCCAATGGGTTTGCCACCACTGCGGATGCCTATCGGTATTACATTGATTCAAATGGTTTATTTGATAAAATCTCGGAGGCTCTAGAGAAACTGGATACCACCGACGTTGATGCGCTTGCCAAAACCGGTCATCAAATCCGCGGGTGGATTCGCAATGGTAAAATTCCTCAAGATCTCGCCGATGAAATCGTCGCTGCTTACCAGGAGCTGGGTGGCGATACCACTGACCGAGACGTGGCCGTGCGTAGTTCTGCGACCGCAGAAGATTTGCCCGATGCGTCTTTCGCTGGACAACAAGAAACCTATCTAAACATCCGTGGCGCCGAAAATCTACTTTATACCTGCCGGCGGGTGTTTGCTTCCCTGTTTACCAACCGCGCTATTTCCTACCGTACTCACCAAGGCTTTAAACACATGGATGTGGCGCTGTCCATCGGTGTGCAAGAGATGGTGCGTTCCGACAAAGCCAGTTCTGGGGTTATCTTCACCCTAGATACAGAATCCGGTTTCCGGGATGCAGTGTTTATCACCAGCGCCTATGGTCTTGGTGAGAACGTAGTGCAAGGGGCCGTGGACCCGGATGAGTTTTATGTGTTTAAACCCACCTTAAAGGATGGCTTTAAGCCCATCCTCAAGCGCCGGCGCGGTCGTAAGCTTATTAAGATGATTTACGGCGACGATACGGCGGCGGGTGTATCTACCCGTAATATCGATGTGGATGCGCGGGATCAAGAACAGTTTTCCATTACCGACGAAGAAGCCCTTACTTTGGCGAGATACGCCGTCACCATCGAAGAGCATTATTCCATGAAGGCCGGTAAAGCGAGACCCATGGATATCGAATGGGCGAAAGATGGCTTCGACGAAAAACTATATATCGTGCAGGCCCGTCCCGAGACGGTGCAGTCTGGTAAGAGTGGCATGATTCACGAGGTGTATAAGCTCGATAAGCGTGGCACCATCGTCTGTGAAGGCAAGAGTGTGGGGGCTAAAATTGCCTCGGGTACCACCCGGGTCATCGCTAGTGCGGAAAACATGAACGAAGTAAAACCTGGCGATATTCTGGTGACCGATATGACCGACCCCGATTGGGAGCCGGTGATGAAGGTGGCCGCCGCCATCGTCACTAACCGCGGCGGACGCACCTGCCACGCGGCCATTATTTCCCGGGAATTGGGTATTCCCGCCGTGGTGGGTTGTGGTAATGCCACCACCTTGATTGGCCATGGCGAGGATGTCACTGTTTCCTGTGCCGAAGGCGATGTGGGCTATGTGTACGAAGGAAAACTGCCCTTTGAAAAATCCCAAATGGACTTGAGCAACCTCGGTAAACCTAAGACCAAGATCATGCTCAATCTTGCCAACCCCGACATGGCGTTTGAGGTCTGCAAATTGCCGATAGAAGGGGTAGGTCTAGCGCGCTTAGAGTTTATTATCGCCACCGGTATCGGCGTCCATCCTAATGCGCTGTTAAATTACGACAAGTTGGATCGCTCTGTCAGAAAACAAATTCACGATAAAATGGCCGGTTACCCAAGTCCCACTGATTACTATGTGATGCGTTTAGCGGAAGGGGTAAGCACCATCGCCGCGTCGGTATATCCGAAACCGGTCATTGTCCGTATGAGCGACTTTAAGTCTAATGAATATGCTGCGCTGCTAGGTGGTAAGGATTACGAGCCGAAGGAAGAAAATCCCATGATCGGCTTCCGGGGCGCCTATCGCTATCCTTCGAAAGCCTTTTCAGAGAGCTTTGGTTTGGAATGTAAAGCCATCAAGCATGTCCGGGAAGTGATGGGTCTCGATAACGTCAAAATCATGATTCCCTTTGTGCGTACTCTCCACGAGGCCGATGAAGTGTTAGAAATCATCGCGAAAAATGGTCTCGCTCGGGGTGACAATGGTTTGCAAGTGATTTGTATGTGTGAAATTCCTGCCAACGCCTTGTTAGCGGATCAGTTCTTGGAGAAATTCGATGGTTTCTCCATCGGCTCCAATGACTTGACTCAGCTTGCTTTGGGTATGGACCGGGATGCCGGTATGTCCGGCGGTGATGAACGCAACGAAGCCGTGCTGATGCTGATGGATATGGCTATCGAGGCTTGTAAGAAACACGGTAAATACATCGGTATTTGTGGCCAGGCGCCGTCCGACTTCCCGGAAATCACCCGCTGGTTGGTGGAGCGGGGCATTGAGTCCATGTCCCTCAACCCTGACAGTGTGTTGCCCATGACCCAGGTGGTTTTGGAGACAGAAGAAAGACTGGGTGTAAAATAACCATTAGCCGTTAGGATTAGGTAACCAGGGGGAGGCGGGATGTCTCCCCTGATTAAGCGAAGCGACCCAAAGTTTGTTTGTATGACTGGATAAAGCGGATGTGTTCTGCTTGATTAAAGCGTTGTAGCTAACACATCTTTGTGAAAAATTTGATTTTGGTAGTATGTTTAAAGTTGAACAATGAGCCGCAGGTGATTATGCCATTTATTTGTAGTTACTCTCTAATTTGCCAGCGCGAGGAGAAAGCCAATGACCAATAAGCCAACTGATATCGTACGTCCGTTGGACTTGACCCAGGAAAAGCGAACGGCTGGCCCGATCCGCACCCAGCGTCCGGTTTATATGGATTTGTTGCCGCCCTGTAATAATGCTTGCCCGGCCGGTGAGGACATTCAAGCATGGTTGGCCCACGCTCAAGCAGGCCGGTTTGAAGAGGCATGGCAGAAGTTGGTGGAGGACAACCCCATGCCGGCTGTGCATGGACGGGTTTGTTACCACCCCTGCGAGAGCAATTGTAATCGCGCCAAATTAGATAGCGCAGTGAGTATCCACGCAGTGGAACGTTTCTTGGGGGATATGGCCACTGAGCAAGGCTGGAAACCCCGTTATGCCGCTGAACCTAGCGGTAAGCGCGTGCTGATTGTCGGGGCCGGTCCGAGTGGTCTTTCCGCTGCCTACCACCTAGCCCGTTTAGGGCATAGTGTGGAAGTGCATGAAGCCGGTCCTCTACCCGGTGGCATGATGCACTTTGGTATCCCGTCCTACCGTCTGCCCCGGGAAGAGCTTGATAAAGAGATCAAGCGGATTGAGGACATGGGGGTAAAAATTGTCCTTAATCACAAGGTGGAGGATATCTTAGCCGAGAAGAAAGCGGGTAATTTCGACGCGGTTTTTATCGCCATCGGTGCCCATCTGAGTAAAAAGGTCGATATTCCCGCCCGTGATGCTGGCAAAATGTTCGATGCAGTGAGCTTTTTGAAAAGTGTTGACTCTGGTGAGGCACCCAAATTAGGTCGTCGGGTGGCTGTGTATGGCGCTGGTAATACCGCCATGGACGCGGCACGGGTTGCCCAACGGTTGGGAGCGCAGGAAGCTATGGTTATTTACCGGCGTACCCAGGCTGAGATGCCCGCCCACGCCTTCGAGGCCGAAGAGGCTAGCGAAGAAGGGGTTAAGATGCACTGGTTGCGCACCATTAAAGAGATGGGAGAAGGCACCATCACCATCGAAGTTATGGCGTTGGATGAAAACGGCCGACCCCAGCCCACCGGTGAAATAGAAACCCTAGAAGCGGATTCGCTGATTCTGGCCTTAGGTCAAGAGACCGATACCGGTTTCTTGCGTCAGATACCCAATATCAGCTTCAAAAACGATGGCACTGTCGATGTCAATAGCAACATGATGACGGGCCATGAAGGCATTTTTGCCGGTGGCGATATGGTGCCCAGCGAGCGTACCGTAACCGTGGCTGTGGGTCATGGTAAAAAGGCTGCCCGCAACATCGATGGTTTTCTGCGGGGAACGCAATACATTAAACCGCCTAAACATGAGATAGCCAGTTATGACAAGCTCCATGTCTGGTATTTTACCGATGCGGCCCAGCGTCCCCAGAGTCATTTGGAAATTGGCCAGCGTAAGATGGGCTTCCAAGAAGTGGTTGGCGGGTTAAGTCAGAAAGAGGCGTCTTATGAATCAAAACGCTGCCTATCCTGTGGCAACTGTTTTGAATGCGATGGTTGTTATGGCGCCTGTCCAGAAGATGCCGTCATCAAATTAGGTCCGGGCAACCGCTACAAATACGACTACTCCCTGTGTACCGGGTGCGCCGTGTGTTTTGAGCAGTGTCCTTGCCATGCCATCGAAATGGTGCCAGAACCAAGTTGACATCGGCCAACAAATTACCGTTGATTAACTTTATTTATGGGGAAACGTGGGTAGTATTCGGTGATGCCGGTACTGCCCCTGCAAGGCGCTTAATTTAACAAGAGCGCTGGAGAGTTGAGAATGGGTGATGCACAAGTAACCACCATTGAAGCCAATGAAGCGACCGCCTATACGGCTTATCGCGT
>CAZGON010000077.1:0-18153 GCA_964527085.1 uncultured Candidatus Competibacteraceae bacterium | reverse complement strand
CCTCTGACATAACAAAATTCCTTATCCCTTAGCAAGACGTGCGGAAAGCCAGTTAAAAAATTTTATCATCTCCAATGACGCATCAGGTCCTTTTGGGTCTGTATATGAACCGGATAGGCTTCCGCCCGACCAAGCGTGGTCAAGTCCATGGATCGTCCATTGCTCCATGAGGGCACAGCCTTCCATATCGTAATGGGTGGTGCAAGTATAAGCATAGCCGTTTGGTATCTGATCTTTATGTATTTTGATAGCTACCTCTGGATTACCGTGGATCCAGCATTGGCGCAACAGCTCTGCGTTTTTTGCGTGAACTGTCCTATCGTTGTCTCCATGAAATATAATTGTCGGTACAAACTGGTCTAGTTTTTCAAGAGAACCGTAGTGGGATAAATGGCTGAGCCCTCCACCCTGCATGGCGATAAGTGCAGAGGATAGATCTTTGGCTATGCCAGGTGCAAGGCCAGAATGAATACCAATTGCAGCGTAGAGATCTGGATAGGTTGTGCCTACAATCGCGGCCATTGCCCCACCGGCAGACATTCCCGCCAGATAAACTTGGCTAGGATCCACTTGATACTTGTTCATGACTTCATGAGTAATACCGGCAATAAGAGAAGGTTCCCCCGCCCCGCGTTTTTGATCAGCTGTCTTAAACCAGTTCCAACACTTCATACCGTTGGCGCCAACAGCCTGCTTAGGGTAGACAACTGTGAACTACTCAACAACTAAAGATTGTTGAGCTTCGCATTTCAACGAAATTTGCATATCTGTGATATGACTTACTATTTCTCGATGCGTGTTTTCGATAAGTTCCATACCGAATTTTAATATATTATTTGCTGCGTTTATGTCTCTATCAAGATTATGTCCGTTAATACATGTCCAAGTTCTATCATTTAATGTTAAGTCTTCTTTTTTATCACCACATAGGTGACAAATTTTTGAACTTGGCTGAAAACGATTAATTTTGATGAGTTGCTTTTTGTCCCAATCGCATTTATATTTTAGAAAACCAACAAACATATTCCATCCACAATCGGCAATATGTTTTGATAATTTTCTATTTTTAATCATTCCTTTGACATGTAAATCTTCAATACAAATAATGTCGTTTTCATCAACAATCTGCCTTGATATTTTATGAAGATAATCTTCTCTACAATTTGATATTTTTTGATGTATTTTGGCAACATTAAGTTTTTGGTTTTTAAACCTATTGCTCCCAACTTTCTTTCTTGATAGGTTTTTTTGTGCAGATTTTAATATCTTTTGATATTGAAGGGTGAATCTGTTGTTTGGATATTTTTCCTCATTTGATGTTATGACTAAATCTCTTATTCCTAAATCCAACCCAATTATTGAGCCTATTGATTTTTGGGGACAATGGTTTTGCTCTGTTAAAATTGAAACAAAATACCTATTTGTTGATGTTTTTGTTATTGTTGCTTGTTTAATCTCACCTAACACATCTCTATGAACAATTGTCTTAATTCCATCTTTAAATTTGGGAATATGTAATTTGTCATCAATTAATTTGATATGTTGTGGGATTAAAAATGAGTTTTTGTTGTTTTTCTTTTTAAACTTTGGATGTTTTGCTGTCTTTTTAAAGAAGTTCTTATAGGCCACATCCAAATGTTTTAACGTCTGTTGTAAAGATTGACTATTGACTTGCTTTAGCCACGGAAGTTGTCTTTTTAATTCAATTAAGTTATTTGCTTGAGTGTAATAATTATCTGATTTTTTTGTTAATTTGTATTGTTGTTGTCTTTTATTTAGGTGATAATTGTAAATAAAACGCACACAACCAACATGTTGATTTAACAAATTTGTTTGTTCAAAATTTGGTTTTAATTCAAATCTGTATGTTTTGTGAATAATATGCACGCCAAATTTGACCTAAAATGTCATCTTACCTTTGTCGTGAAGTATCGTAAAAAATTGCTAATTAATCAACTAAAAGTCGATATGAAAAATCACTTAATCTTGCCAAGAAATCAGATGTTACTATTGATGTTTTTGAATCAGATATTGACCACATACATTTTTTAATGAGTTACATTCCAAGATTATTCATATCATCAATCGTTCGTCGATTAAAACAACACGCTACCTATTATAGAGGGAAAACAAATTATCGTTATTATTTAAAATCTCAATTTTGGAAAAAAAATACTTTTTGGTCAGATGGCTATTTTGTTTGTTCCATTGGACAAGCATCGCCTGAAACAATTTCTACATACATAGAAACTCAAGGCTAACGCCGAATTCATCTCAAACACTATAGATGTTTGAGTTTTCTTCGGCTAAAGATTATAAAAAAGAGAAGACCATTCAAAAAAAGTTTGTTCAAATCCCCTGCATTATATTTAATAGGTTAAAAAACCTAATTGCATGCACCAAAAGTAATCCATAATGTTTTTTGTTAACGCAATATGACCACCTCATCCAAATGCCGCCGAGTGCTCGGTGCTGGATGTTCGGCTGAATAACCCAGACTTAATAGGGCAACGGGTAACAGGGTGGGTTCTAAATCCAAGGCCATGCGTACCTGTTGTTCATCAAATTGTCCTACCCAGGTGGAACCAATGCCTGCGGCAACCGCGCCAAGCTGAGCATAGGCCGCTGCGATGGTGGCATCTTGAATGGTATAGAGATGGCTGCCACGCTCACCGAATTGCTGTGCAGAGCGCTGCGGATCAGCACAAAATATAAGACAAGTAGGCGCTTCGGCGATAAAGGTTTGGTTAAGCGCTGCCTGTTTTAGCTCTGTCCGGGTCTTTACGTCTTGCACTACGATGATACGATACGCTTGTAAATCGCCTGCGGAAGGGGCAGCACAGGCCATTTCCAAGATAGCGTGCAGCTTTTCGGGTTCCACCGGCATGTCGGTTTGGTATTTTCGAATAGAATGGCGATGACGCACTGTCTCAAAAAAATTCAATAGGGTCATATTCACAAATCCATCAAAAATCCAAGCCAAAAAGAGAAAATGAAGACTGTTCGGTATTGCCATTGAGTAGCGCGGTGAGTTCTGGAATAGCCGGTGAATTAGGGTAATTGAGCTGGAGCACGCGAAAGCTATCAGCGGCAAGATCTGTTAAACCCAAACCCATATACGCTTTCACCATAATAGTTAGGGCATCGGCGACAAACGGTGTTTGGGCAAAATTTTCTAAGACGAATTTGGCGCGATTGACTGCCGCCAAATAAGCGCCTCGGCGGAGATAGTAATCGGCTACATTAATTTCATAAGCGGCTAAGCTTTGGTGCAAAAACAGCATTCGTTGTCGGGCGTCCTCAGCATATCGGCTGTTAGGGAAACGCTGTAATAATTCGGTGAAGTCGTTAAGGGCTTGCCGGGTTACTTCGGTATCCGTTTTAGTAGGACTATCGGGTAACACCCGGTTAACCAAACTTTCGCCACGGCGATTGTAGTTTACGAGTCCTTTAAGATAGTAAGCGTAATCCACAAAGGGGTTACGTGGGTAGGTTCTGATAAAGCGGTCCGCCGCGGCAATGGCGGCTTCTGGCTGGGTGTCTTTGTAATAGGCATAGATCAATTCTAATTGCGCCTGTTGCGCATAGCGACCGAAAGGGTAACGGGTTTGCAGCTTTTCCAGGTAATCAATCGCCGTTTGGTAATTGCCGCTACGAGTGGCTTCCTTGGCTTCCGTGTATAATCGATTGGCCGACCAATCCTCGGTTTCGTCAATTTGACCCGGCAAAATACCGCAACCATTCAATAGCCCGCCGATAAACAAGGCACTGACTATCAATAATAATCGTAAAAAATAACTTTTTCCCATGACACCATCTTTACCCGTGAAAGAACCTTCAGTATAGCGTGCAGACATTGCTCGAGCTATGACTAACTGTGAGCCTATTGATTGTACAATCCCACCCCACTACGCCGGTATGCGTTTGGATCAGGTCCTCGCTTCCCTATGGCCTGCGTATTCCCGTAGTCGCGTCAAACAGTGGATTAAAGCCGGTTATATTCAAATGGACGGCCACCCGGTGAAGCCCCGCGAGCCTGTGCTGGGCGGTGAAAGAATCCAGGCCCATTTACCGCAAGCACAACCTATCGATGCCGAACCTCAACCGATACCTTTAACCATTTGCTATCAAGATGCGCATATTATTGTTATCGACAAACCGGCAGGACTGGTGGTTCACCCAGCCGCTGGTAACCTGGATGGCACCCTGCTCAATGGCCTGCTGCATTATGCGCCAGAACTGGCTGATCTACCGAGGGCAGGTCTCATACATCGTCTCGATAAAGATACCTCGGGTCTGTTAGTGGTGGCCCGCAGTTTACTCGCCCACCGGTCTTTGGTGGCACAACTCAAGGCGCGAACCATAGAGCGGGAATATCAGGCGGTAGTTACCGGGGTGATGACAGCAGGCGGTTCTGTCAATGCACCCATCGGTCGTCATCCAGTGGACCGAAAGCGAATGGCTGTGTTGGCAGCTGGTAAACCCGCATTAACCCATTATCGGGTTATGGAGCGCTTTGCCTATCATACCCATGTACAGGTTCGTTTGGAGACCGGACGTACCCATCAAATTCGCGTGCATATGGCGCATATTCGCTACCCTATAGTGGGCGATTCAGTGTACGGAAGCCGTTCCCGGAACCTGTCCCATTTATCGGATAATTGCCGTAAAGCTCTCAGCCAGTTTCCCCGTCAGGCGCTCCATGCGGTGCGTCTTGCCGTGCAACATCCGGCGACGGGTGAAGGTATGGCATGGCATAGTAACTTGCCTATCGATATGAGTGAACTCCTTACCCTCCTGCGGA
The DNA here is from genome assembly GCA_964527085.1 of uncultured Candidatus Competibacteraceae bacterium. Classification (GTDB taxonomy): domain Bacteria; phylum Pseudomonadota; class Gammaproteobacteria; order Competibacterales; family Competibacteraceae; genus CAYRGG01. The sequence goes on along the minus strand of CAZGON010000077.1, from coordinate 13,349 downwards.
CCAGCCATGACTGAAATAAACACTTTGTCTCTCCCCTTAATCTATCCCGACTGGTCGGCCCCTTCCCAGGTTCGAGCTGTTTCAACAACGCGTTTAGGTGGCGTTAGTCAAGAACCTTTTAGTAGCTTTAATCTAGGCGATCATGTGGGTGACAATCCTGCTCATGTAAACCTCAACCGGCAGCGGCTGCAGCAGCGATTAGAATTACCTAATGAGGTATTTTGGCTGCGCCAGGTGCATGGCGCACGGACAGTGTGTGCAGAACAAACCCAGGCACCGGTAGACGCGGATGCTGTTTACACGTTTAAACCAGGGTTTATATGCGCTGTTCAAACAGCCGACTGTTTGCCGATACTCCTCTGTGATCGTTCTGGCGCTTGGGTTGCTGCGATTCATGGGGGTTGGCGCGGTCTCGTGGCAGGTATTGTGAAAACCACCCTAATGGCTATCAATCAACCGCCGAGTCAAATCCTGGCTTGGTTAGGTCCTGCCATTGGACCGCATCGCTTTGAAGTGGGCGAGGAGGTGCGCAGCGCTTTTATTGCTCAAAACCCCACCACTGTCAATTGTTTTCGCTTAACGCCGACGGGTCGTTGGTGGGCTGATATTTATGCCCTTGCCCGCTGTCAACTCCATGCCTGTGGTGTCAATGCCGTGTACGGTGGAATCTTTTGCACCTTCACCGATCAAGAACGGTTTTTTTCCTACCGTCGCGACGGTAGCAGGACTGGGCGTATGGCGACGCTAATTTGGTTGCAAGAGTAGGACTGCTAAAGCTTGTTTGGGGTTATAGATGACCTTGTGTTTCTAGGGTAGGTTACAATCAGACCCTATAAATTGCTGATAGGTGACTGTATAGTAAATGCTCATTGCGTCAGTAAAACTGCTTTTTTCTCTAATTTGTTTCCACTAATGCGCAGATCCCCTGAAACAGGGTGAAAATGATGACCACTCTCAGAAAACCAGACTCCACCTTGAGCCTTCACGATCTTTATGAGACCGATGTCTATACCTGGGCGGTACGCAATGCTGAACTGATTCGTCAGGGGCGATTTGCAGAGGTCGATCTAGAGAATGTTGCTGAGGAGATCGAAAGCGTGGGGCGTAGTGAATATCGGGAGCTTGAGAGCCGCTTGGCAGTGTTATTGACGCACTTGCTTAAGTGGCAGTATCAGCCAGAGCGGCGTGGTCGAAGCTGGAAATACACCATTGAAGAGCAGCGCGATCAGGTACATAAAATTTTAGCGCAGAATCCAGGCTTGAAGTCCAAACTGGATGAAATTTCTGAGAATGCCTACCGCTCAGCTAGGCGGCAAGCCGCTAAAGAAACCGATAGAGAAAAAAACCAATTTCCTGAAGGCTGTCGGTATTCTTTGCAAGAAGTCCTAAATGACGATTTCTGGCCAGGTTAAAATTTATGCAAAGGTGGTCATCAGATCTTTACGCCTAAGGCAATAAAATACTCCTAAAGCCCATTATTTTCTAAAAGCTCAGTTCGTAACTGTACTCGATCCGGTGCATTCATCGCCAATACCCGTACTGTTGTACGGCCCACAGAGGTTAATCCCACCATGAGTACCCCTTGCAAGGCAAAGTGCTCATCCCAAACATCTTGCCGTGGATTAAATAGCCTGATAATTTCATTGCTATCGGGATCGATACCGGTGAGATTGGGGCCTTTATGGCGATTGCAGCGGTGGCAGGCCAGAGCCAGGTTATCAGCCGTGTCCACTCCACCATGTTGGCGGGCAACGATGTGATCCACATGAAACAATGCAAACGATGCTTGTTGCTGCTGAAGGCCACAATATTCACAACAATTACCTGCACGGTCTCGTACCCACTGGCGCAGTACTGCATCCATCAAGTCGTGCTGGTCGTCGGCGTGTTATTTAGTAAGCGGCGGGCCTGAGCCTGCAAAATAGAAATAAAATCAATAGCGTGGATATAGGTCTCGTATTCGGTAAGTTCATCCTCTGTCAAAGTGCCTTCCGTGCTCTTGTCGGCAAGCTCATCGAGACGTGCTTGAATAGCTGGATCAGTGCGTAAAGTGACGAGTTCTCGAGCAACTTCAGGGGTAAAGCTGCGACTGATAGGTTCCAGCAACTTAGCTAGTGGTGTGGTTTGATGATCAAGATAACCGTGCATTTTCTCATCGTAACATGCCTAGCTTTGATGCAACATTTTTTTAGGTACAAGCTTTTAGAACCGTACCGACGAGGCTGTGCAAGCATGGTATAAGGACCTGCACGACATTGGAAGCAACATCCTTGAACCTCTACTGGACATACCCTCTGTCTGTCGTGATCCGGACGACGATCATGTGATTGCTGCTGCTTTAGCGATTAAGGTAGGCTGGATTGTGACTGGGGACAAAGACTTGCTTAATTTATCTCGGTACGAAGATATCCGCATAGTAAACGCACGGGCATTTGTTGATGAGATGACACAGAGCAATCCATGACAGTCAAATCTGTCTTTATCAAACTGTACATCTAAAGAATGTGCGGTTCTAAACAGCCATAAATTAAAGGGTTTTTCACATCACACCTTGAATTGCTGGAAACCACCTCTATGTAAAGGATAACGAGATTTTTTACGAGAGGAATGCTTGCCATGCGAATGGATAAATTAACCAGCAAATTTCAAATGGCCCTAGCCGATGCCCAGAGCTTGGCGGTGGGTCGTGATCATCAGTTTATTGAACCATCCCACTTATTAGTGGCGTTGTTGGACCAGCAAGGCGGTACGGTACGGCCTTTATTGGCCCAAAGTGGCGTTAATGTCAATCTGCTGCGTTCTCAATTGGGAGAAGTCTTAGACAGGATGCCCCAAGTTCAGGGTGTGGGCGGTGATGTACAGATTTCCAATGCCTTAGGGCGGCTCTTAAATCTGACCGATAAGCTGGCTCAGCAGCGTAAAGATGCCTATATTTCGTCAGAGCTTTTTGTTTTGGCGGCTTTAGAAGACAAAGGCGAACTGGGTAACTTGTTGAGTAAGTCAGGCGCTACTAAAGATGCCATCGAAAAATCCATCGAAACCATGCGCGGTGGCCAGCGGGTGGATGATCCCAATGCCGAAGAACAACGCCAAGCCTTAGAGAAATACACCATCGATCTCACTGAGCGGGCGGAGCAGGGTAAACTCGACCCGGTTATCGGCCGTGATGACGAGATTCGCCGCACCATTCAAGTACTACAGCGGCGTACCAAGAATAATCCAGTATTGATTGGCGAAGCTGGCGTGGGTAAAACAGCTATTGTGGAAGGTTTAGCTCAGCGTATTGTGAATGGCGAAGTGCCGGAAGGGCTCAAAGGAAAGCGTTTGTTGTCTCTCGATATGGGGGCTTTGATTGCCGGGTCTAAATTTCGTGGCGAATTTGAAGAGCGCCTCAAAGCCGTGTTGAATGATTTGGCCAAACAAGAAGGTCGAATTATTCTGTTTATGGACGAACTACACACTATGGTGGGTGCCGGTAAAGCAGAAGGCGCCATGGATGCGGGCAATATGTTAAAACCGGCTCTCGCCCGAGGGGAATTGCATTGTATCGGCGCCACCACTCTGGATGAATATCGCCGCTACGTGGAAAAAGACGCAGCCCTAGAGCGGCGTTTTCAGAAAATTGTGGTGGATGAACCTGATGTAGAGGACACCATTGCCATTCTCCGGGGGCTTAAACAGCGTTATGAAGTGCATCATGGGGTGGACATTACCGACCCCGCCATTGTGGCTGCCACAACGTTATCCCATCGCTATATCACGGATCGCCAGTTACCCGATAAGGCTATCGACCTGGTGGATGAAGCCGCGAGCCGTATTCGTATGGAAATTGACTCAAAACCGGAAGAAATGGATCGCCTGGAACGGCGTTTGGTGCAGCTCAAGATCGAGCGGGAAGCGGTCAAAAAAGAAACCGATGAAGCGTCTTTGAAGCGACTAGATAACCTGGAACAGGAAATTGCTAAGCTTGAACAAGAATATGCGGATCTAGAAGAAATTTGGAAAGGCGAGAAGCTCTCTCTAGAGGGAGCGGCCCATGTCAAAGAAGAATTGGAACGCGCCCATTTAGAGCTGGAAACCGCCCGTCGTGCCGGTGATCTGACGCGCATGTCGGAGTTGCAATACGGTCGTATTCCAGCCCTAGAAAAGCAGCTCGCCCAAGCGGCTCAGGCAGAGAAGCAAGAGTTTCGCTTATTGCGCAATAAAGTCACCGACGAGGAAATCGCTGAAGTAGTGTCCAAATGGACCGGTATCCCTGTGTCCAAGATGTTGGAAGGCGAACGCGACAAATTGTTACGTATGGAAGAGATGATTCATCGGCGGGTGGTGGGTCAAGATGAAGCCATTGAGGCGGTCAGTAATGCCATTCGTCGCGCCCGGGCGGGATTGTCCGATCCTAATCAGCCGAGTGGCTCATTTTTATTCTTGGGGCCTACCGGTGTCGGTAAAACCGAACTTTGTAAAGCGCTAGCGGAATTCTTGTTTGATACCCAAGAAGCTATGGTGCGTATCGATATGTCCGAATTTATGGAGAAACATTCCGTGGCTCGTCTTATCGGGGCGCCGCCGGGGTATGTGGGGTATGAGGAAGGTGGTTATCTGACTGAGGCAGTACGCCGCAAACCTTACTCGGTGATCCTCTTGGACGAAGTGGAAAAGGCCCATCCCGATGTTTTTAATGTGTTGCTACAGGTATTAGATGATGGTCGGCTCACCGATGGCCATGGCCGCACCGTGGATTTCCGCAATGCGGTTATCGTGATGACCTCTAATTTGGGGTCTCAAGTTATTCAGGAGCTGGCAGGGGAAGAGCATTATGAGCAGATGAAAACAGCCGTTATGGACATTGTCGGCGCCCATTTTCGTCCCGAGTTTATCAACCGGGTTGACGAGGTCGTGGTGTTTCATCCCCTGGGTCGTGAACAAATCCGTGCGATTACGCAAATTCAAGTGGATTACCTGCGACGCCGGTTGGCAGAACGGGATATGGCTCTAGTGGTCAGCGATGCGGCCCTAGATCGACTAGGAGAGGCGGGTTTTGATCCGGTCTACGGCGCACGCCCCTTAAAACGGGCGATCCAACAGCAACTTGAAAATCCCCTGGCGCAGCAGATTCTAAGTGGCAAGTTTAGTGCTAGTGATACGGTTGAGGTGGAAATTGACGGCGAGCAATTTGCCTTCCGTCAGGGGCAGCCAGTAGCCGCCTAAAAAATTAGCAGTGTTCCCTACATTAAACCCCGTCTAGGCGGGGTTTTTTAATGAATCATTAACGATATCCTAGTAAAGTAGCGTATTATTGAGTTGCAATAGTATTTTTTTTACCACAAAACATCGGTATTGTCGTTTGAAAAGATTGTTAGTGAGATTAGAAGATGTTTTCACTAACAGATTCTCACATCAATTAACAGTTACTAGCTAGCTTATATCAACTTATTTTTTTAACGTAACCAACCTATTAGTATAGTCATGAGGTATTAATTATATGAAAAGGAAGATTCGTAAAGCGGTCTTTCCCGTTGCTGGCTTGGGCACACGCTTTTTGCCCGCCACAAAAGCCAGTCCTAAAGAAATGCTCCCTATCGTCGATAAACCCCTAATTCAATACGCTGTCGAAGAAGCGGTGGCAGCAGGTATCGACACGCTCATTTTTATTATTGGACGCACTAAAAACGCCATTGCTGATCATTTTGATAAAGCCTACGAATTAGAAGCGGAATTGGAAGCCAGAAAGAAAACAGCATTGCTTGAGGTTGTGCAGGGTATTGTTCCGCCCCATGTGGAATGCGTCTATATTCGTCAAGCAGAGGCATTAGGGCTAGGCCATGCGGTGCTATGCGCCAAATCAGTGGTGGGCGAAGAAGCCTTCTCCGTGCTTTTAGCTGACGATTTGATCGATGCACCCCAGGGGGGCGCATTGGCGCAAATGGTTACCCACTTTCACCGCTATCAATGCGCTATGGTAGGTGTAGAAAGAGTGCCTGAAACAGAGACCTACAATTATGGTATTGTGCATCCTCTGCCGTTTGCCAATCACTTAAGTAACGTGGATGGTATTGTTGAAAAACCTAAGCCGGAAGATGCACCTTCCAATCTTGCCGTGGTAGGTCGTTATATATTGACACCGCGCATCTTTGAGCTTCTAGAAAATACAACTCGTGGCGCCGGTAATGAAATTCAACTGACCGATGCCATCGCAGCCTTGCTGCGGGAAGAGCAAGTTTTAGCCTATGAGTTTGACGGACAGCGCTATGACTGTGGTAGCAAACTGGGTTATTTAAAAGCCACTATTGAATATGGTTTAAAACATTCTGAGTTAGGCGATGAATTTCGCAACTATTTACAATCTCTCACCGACCGCTTTGCTGAAGTTCATATCGTAAATTAAATTATTAAAATGTTGATGACGCCCTGTTATAAAAGGCAGGGCAAACCAATACCACTTCCCACCGCTATTTTTTCATGTCAACTGTTTTCAGACTATCCTGCCTGCTCTTACTTTATAATAATGCAATGAACAACCTAGGGTCAGTGGTAGATAATCCATCATTATGGCTTCTCATATGAATGACGGATCGCGCTAACGGAGAAACAACCATGCGTGACTTCGATGCTAAAAATACTTACCAAAATGCCCTTGATCGGGTGATTCGCGCAGCCATTGGGCGATTTACATTAGGCATATCCCCTGTGGAACTGGCCCAAGCCTATCAGGATTGGGTACTGCATCTGATGATGTCACCGGGGTCCCAGGCAGGGCTAGCGGAAAAAACCGTCAGAAAATGGATGCAGCTTGCAGTTTATGCGCAAGGAGCAACCTCCAAGGTGGACGCGGAACCTTATGTTAAACCGCTGCCAGGAGACTCGCGTTTTAGCGAACTAGAGTGGCGACAATGGCCTTTCAATTTATCCTATCAATCTTTTCTATTGAGTCAGCAATGGTGGTATGGCGCCACCATGGGTTTACGGGGTCCGACGGAACGTCATAAAAACATAACGTGGTTTGTGGCTAAGCAACTCTTAGATATGACCTCCCCTTCCAATTATCCTTGGACTAACCCGGTTATTCTCAAAAAAACTCTAGAACGTGGCGGGTTAAATCTTGTTCAGGGCGGGCAAAATTGGTTGGAAGACGTAACCCGTATAATGGCAGGTGAAAAACCTGTCGGTGTTGAGCATTTTCAAGTCGGCAAGAACGTAGCCGTGACCCCCGGCAAAATCGTCTATCGCAATCGCCTTATTGAAGTTATTCAATACGAAGCTGTGACTCAGGAAGTCAGCGCTGAACCCATTTTGATTGTGCCTGCTTGGATTATGAAATATTACATCCTGGATCTTTCTCCCACTAATTCGTTGGTGAAATATCTGGTGGAGCAGGGACACACTGTTTTTATGATTTCTTGGAAAAATCCCTTGGCCGAAGATCATGATTTAGGGATGGACGAGTATCTTCGTTTGGGTATCGGTGCGGCGGTGGATGCGGTGTCAGCCGTCATACCCAACAGTAAAATGCATGCTGTCGGCTATTGTTTAGGAGGCACCCTGCTTGCCATTGCTGCGGCGACAATGGCTCGAGACAATGATAGGCGACTAAAAACCATCACTCTTTTAGCGGCTCAGACCGACTTTCGCCAGGCGGGTGAATTGCTGCTCTTTATCGGCGAAAGCCAGTTAACCTTTCTTGAGGACATTATGTGGGATAAAGGCTATTTGGATACTTGCCAAATGGCTGGGGCGTTTCAATTATTACGTTCAAATGATCTGATTTGGTCACGCATAGTAAGGGATTATCTGTTGGGCGAGCGGACCCCCATGAACGATCTCATGGCTTGGAATACCGACGCTACCCGCATGCCTTACAAAATGCATAAAGAATATCTACGACGTCTTTTTCTGAATAATGCTTTGGCTCAGGGGCAATATCACGTTGATGACCAACCCATAGCGATCAGTAATATTAAAGCCCCCATTTTTGTCGTCGCCACCGAAAAGGATCATGTGGCGCCTTGGCAATCGGTTTATAAGATTCATCTCCAGGCCGATACGGAGATCACCTTTTTGCTGACTAACGGAGGCCACAATGCCGGTGTGGTCAGCGAGCCAGGTCACGCCCACCGTCATTATCGGGTGGCAACTACCAATGATGGCCCTGCCTATGTGGATCCAGAGACCTGGTTGGGGCGAACTTTAGTAAAGGAAGGCTCCTGGTGGTTGGAATGGCAAGCCTGGTTGATGAAACACTCTAGTGATAAGACACCTGTTCCCTCCCTAGGCAATCCTGACAAAGGCTATGTGATATTAGGGAATGCGCCAGGCACCTACGTATTGCAACCGTGATTATTTTTTTCGACTGATAACATGTGCAATCAAGTACGTACAGCATAACTTTAAAAACACAAAAATGGGATTGAAAGGATGATTAACAAAGGAATTATTCTTGCTGGTGGTTCAGGTACCCGTCTACATCCCCTGACTATTTCCGTCAGCAAACAGCTTATGCCAGTTTATGATAAACCGATGATCTACTATCCTATCACCACATTAATGCTGGCCAATGTACGGGATATTTTGATCATCACCACACCCCATGACGCAGATATTTTTCGGTCTTTACTGGGTGATGGACGACAATGGGGAATATCGTTTAGCTATGCGGTACAACCAAGCCCCGATGGATTGGCGCAAGCTTTTCTCATCGGTGAAAATTTTATTAATCAAAACCCCGTTTGCCTGACCCTGGGTGACAATATTTATTATGGTCAAGGTCTATCCAACATGTTGCGACGGGCTGCCAGTCGTGACAAGGGCGCCACCATCTTTGGTTATTACGTGCGGGATCCAGAGCGCTATGGGGTGGTGAGTTTTGATACTCAAGGTAAAGTCACCGACATTGAAGAAAAACCCCAGCGACCACAATCCCATTACGCCGTAACCGGGTTATATTTTTACGATAACCAGGTGGTCGATATCGCCAAAGCCATTAAACCTTCACCCCGGGGTGAGCTTGAAATTACCGATGTCAATAAAACCTATTTGGAGCACGGCACCTTAAACGTAGAATTAATGGGTCGTGGTCAGGCTTGGTTAGACACAGGAACCCATGACTCGCTATTGGCAGCGGCTAATTTTATGCAGGTGGTGGAACAGCGACAGGGGCAAAAAATATCGTGTCCTGAAGAAATCGCTTTTCGGATGGGCTATATCGACGCTGAACAGTTAGCCTGTCTTGCCAAACCCCTGGCAAAGAACGGTTATGGCGAATATTTATTAGACTTGCTCAAGCGAGAGGCGTAATGCAAATTATCGACACTCAATTGCCCGGTGTATTACTCATTGAACCCAAGGTTTTTGGGGATCATCGCGGTTTTTTTTTAGAAACTTACCACGAAATTCGCTATAAGGAAGCCGGTATCCCGGCCACGTTTGTACAGGATAATCATTCCTATTCCCGCCGTGGTGTCCTGCGTGGACTCCACTATCAGCTTGAGCAGCCCCAGGGTAAGCTAGTCTGGGTCATGCGGGGTGAGGTATTCGATGTGGCAGTGGATATTCGTCGTGGTTCTCCCACCTTTGGCCGATGGGCAGGGGCTGTCTTGAATGACAGCAGTCGCCGCCAGCTTTATGTGCCGCCTGGATTTGCCCATGGCTTTGTGGTGTTATCCGAGGAAGTGGATTTTGTTTACAAATGCACCGATTATTATCATCCTCAGTCCGAGCATGGCATTGCCTGGGACGACCCCAATATCGGTATCCAGTGGCCTGATCTAGAAATAATTTTATCCAGCAAAGACAGTGAAAATCCACGTTTGGCTGAACAAGATCCCGAAAAATTACCCGTATACCGGGAAACCGAATCATGAAAATTCTGGTAGCAGGCGCTAATGGTCAGGTGGGTTGGGCCTTAGCTCAGCAAGGTTCTTCAAAACATGAGGTTTTAGCGCTAGATCACAGTCGTTTAGATATCACCGATCCCATAACCGTGCAAAAAACCGTCCAGGATAACAAACCGGATGTGGTTATCAATGCTGCGGCCTATACGGCAGTGGATAAAGCGGAACAGGAGTCGGCGCTCGCGTTTGCCGTCAACCGGGATGGTCCTCGCCATCTAGCTGCCGCCTGCGCACAGGTACAGATTCCTCTGCTGCATATTTCTACGGACTATGTCTTCGACGGCCGCAAAACCAGCCCTTACCAAGAGGATGATCCGGTAGCGCCGTTAGGAGTCTACGGACAGAGTAAGTGGGAGGGGGAAGAAGCCGTGCGCCAAACCTTACCCATTCACATTATTCTGCGGGTAAGTTGGGTGTTTGGCGAGCACGGTAATAACTTTGTCAAAACCATGCTTCGTTTGGCCCGGGAACGCGAGCAACTGCGCGTGGTTGCCGATCAACACGGTTGTCCTACGTATGCGGGTCACATCGCTGCTGTTTTGCTCAACCTGGCAGAGCAAAGTGCGCCGCGTAAGCGGCGCTCTGGGCGGCATACGGAACCGGTTCGAGCACACTGGGGCACTTATCATTATAGTGGTGCTCCCGCCACCACTTGGCATGGTTTTGCTGAGGCTGTTGTTGCCAAAGCTCGTACTTATGAAACGCTGCGCGTAAATGACCTAGTTCCTATTACCACGGCAGATTATCCGACGCCAGCCGCTCGTCCCGCCAATTCCGTACTCGATGGCAGTTTACTAAAAGAACGTTTTGATATTGATCCTGGGGACTGGCAAACTGGTCTCGATGCCATATTGCAAACCTTATACAACTGATTTTTCAAGCCCTCCTTCTTAGAGACAGTTGATGCAGTGCTGCTAATGTATTCGCCATTTTCAGCACTGCCTGACAAGAAAACCGTCAGGCGAAACTTTCCCCAAAAGTCTTTTTTCCCGATTAATTCAAACTGAATAATATGACAGGCCCTCGCTGTCATGAAAATGTCATCATGCCTTAAAGCTAATGTAAAAACTTTGGTTTAGCGTTGCCATGTTCTCACTAGAGCATTTCCCATTTGGCTGTATACGTCGTTAGCCTTCGGTATCGGTGTGCTCATGTACCTCATGTACATTCCACGCGCTTCTCCTTGGCTGCCTTGTTTACAGTCAAAGCGAAAATGCTCTAGAGACAGTCCCGCTAATCTGTCTTTTCTCCCTATAATAAGGAAAACAACAATGGCTGTTCTAAAGGGTTATCGATTTACTGTTCTGGTATCTTTATTTTTAGCCGCACCGGCAATGGCTCAGAACACTGCCAAGGGTGTCGTTTATAACGACTTAAATCGTAATCTGGTACGGGATTCCAATGAGCATGGTATTAAAGGTGTCTCGGTTTCTAATGGACTAGACGTGGTGCAAACCGATGAACAAGGCCGCTATCGGCTGCCCGTTGATCATGAAACGGTTATTTTTATCACCAAACCACGGGGCTTTCAGGTGCCGGTCAATGATGTCCAGTTGCCTCAGTTTTATTACATCCACTATCCTAACGGTACGCCTCAAGTCGCTGATTTCCTGTTTCCTGTCATCGAACCAACCGGTCCGTTGCCCGAATCGGTGGATTTTGCCCTGTTCAGCGATGAGCCAAAAAACTATGTTCCTTACTACGCACCCAGCGAGTCGCGCTTTCATGCCTTAGCCTTCGCCGATCCACAGTCCGGTAACTTTTCACAACGCTTAGATCCGTTGCTACCCGATGACTTTGGTAACCGCCAACTCAGCGATCTGCGTGATGAATTTATCGATGGGCTTGTGGGAACACCGGCTAAATTTGTCATGGTCGCGGGTGATGTGGTGAATGATAATTTGGATCTTTACCCACGACACAATCGCATTATGTCGGCGTTAGGGATTCCGGTGTGGAATGCCCTTGGTAACCACGATATAAACTTCAAGTCCCCTAACGATAAATATTCCACACAAACCTTTATCCGCACCTTTGGTCCGACCGATTATTCTTTTGACTATGGCGACGTGCACTTTATTGCTATGGACAACGTATTCTTTAAAGGCAACAGTGACCCGTTCGCCGAGGGACTCGGCACGCCAGAGTCGTTTGAACCGGGTTTGCCTGATGGTGGAACCGTCTACCGGGGTGAGTTCACTAAAAAACAATTGCAATGGCTTGCCAACGATCTGCGCTTCGTCCCGGAAGACAAGTTGGTGGTTCTCTATACCCATATTCCATTAAAAACCCTAGCCATCAGCAGCGCAGGAACCGTGGGCGCCGCCAATATCAACACCCTAAATCTCAACAAATTGCTGAAAGTCTTCGAGGGTCGCGAGCATGTTTATTCGTTTTCTGGACACGATACCAGCAACAGTTGGTTAGTGCTGCTAGGGGATAAAGAAGGGCGCTCCGCGAATCTACCCCCCATCCCTCATAAGACGCTGGCAGAGGTTAGAACATCCTTGCCGGGTCCGTTTGATGATCGGGGTGTGCGGGTCTCTAACTTGGAAGACGGCAATCCCGAAGGCTATTATTTTATGTCGTTTAATGACAACCAGATCAAAACCCGTTTCGAGGCGGCGGTGTCGAGTATCAACACACCCACAAAGCGGCTAAAAAAGGCTAAGAGTAATGAGTTCCAGATGCGTATTAGCGTCGCTGTCAGTTTAAACCGCGATGCTATTGATAATCTTGACGTGACTTGTCCGGCACCCGATTTCGAGCCAGTGGGTGATCCTAATTATGTGGTCGCTAATGTCTTTGACGGCAGTGAACTACATGAGGTGTCCATGTCGCTCAATGACGGACCGTTTGAGCCCATGGAACATCTAGTGCGCCAGGAAGATGTCGAGACCCTGCCCGATGGTATTATCAGACCTGAAGGCACAGCGTGGTGCCTCGATCCGTTTATGGTGCGTTTCAATCAACGCATTATGGATTTTCTGGCTGACATCGAGGCGAACACGGAAACGCCACAGGCCCAGCGCTTCACCATCCCGACTCCGGATCCATCGGGTCATCTTTGGGCCGCTACCGTTCCCACCGACCTGGAACCGGGAGTACACGTTCTAAAAGTACGTTCTACCGATGAGTTTGGAAAAACCGCCGAAGCCAACAAGGTTTTTGAGGTTTGCGAAGAGGGCTTTGACACCATTGAAAATGGTCAAGTTGAATTGCGTGATTGTGTCATATTGAGTGCTCAATAAGGCTAAAGTGTATTTCTTGCCGTAGGGATTGGGTGAAGTCTTAGTTTCTAGATCTAACCCTTTCTTCTAGCTTACTTCTTCCTGACAAATGATATCTACCAATTTGGTCGTCTTAATGTCTGACTGCTCAGTTTTTGAGTAGATGGTAATCAGTAGTATAGACTTTATTGGAAACCAAACCCTATTCTGAAAACCTGTTAATATGTCTGCA
>CAZGON010000076.1:0-18168 GCA_964527085.1 uncultured Candidatus Competibacteraceae bacterium | reverse complement strand
TGGAGGACGCCATCTCGGGTGTCCAGGCGGGACGCGATGGCCATTTTGGCTGCGTCCTGGGTGTCGACCGAACCGGTCATCCAGAAGATCTCAGAAAAAATGGTGCGGATGTGGTGGTCAGCGATCTTTCGGAGGTGAACGTGAGTGATGTAGCTTCGCAACCCGGTAACGCCGCCTTACCCTCGGCATTAAGGGATTTTGCCAGTATAGCCGAGCAACTAAAAGGCAAACATCTAGCTATTTTTCTCGATTACGATGGTACCCTTACCCCCATCGTGGAACGCCCGGAAATGGCGATTTTGTCGGACGCCATGCGGGACACGGTACGCCGTCTTAGCAAACTCTGCACCGTGGCTATTATCAGCGGCAGAGATTTAAAAGATGTGCAAAAATTGGTCGGCGTTGAAGAGCTTTTCTACGCAGGCAGCCACGGTTTCGACATCGCGGGTCCTGCCGGCAAACGGATAGAAAATCAGCAAGATCTAAATTTTTTGCCAGTCTTAGACGCTGCCGAGCAAACCTTGCGGGAACGCTTGAAAACCATTGAGGGCTCCTTGGTAGAACGCAAGAAATTTTCCATTGCGGTGCATTATCGCCGTGTTGCGGATAATCACATAGCAGATGTGGAGACTATTGTGGATGAGCTGGTTGGCGCTCAACCAAAAATCAAAAAAACCTATGGAAAAAAGGTATTTGATTTACAACCCAATATAGACTGGCATAAAGGCAAAGCCGTGCATTGGTTACTAAAAGCGCTGGAACTGGATCGACCCGATGTGGTACCCATGTTTATCGGTGATGATGTGACCGATGAAGATGCGTTTAAAGCTTTGCAAGATCACGGCATAGGCATCGTTGTTATGGATAGCCCACGACCTAGCGCCGCTAAGTACGTAATTCACGATCCTGATGAAGTAGGGCGTTTTTTCGAAGAAGCCTTGATGCCTATGTTAGAGGAGAATGCCTAATGTCTAATGGATGGTCTATTGTTTATGAAGATTTTGATCCCGCTGGGGAAGGGTTACGAGAAGCCCTATGCACCCTAGGTAACGGCTATTTTTGCACCCGTGGCGCCGCACCGGAGACGGAGGCAGACGAGTTCCACTATCCCGGCACCTATTTGGCGGGCGGTTATAACCGTCTTAATACGGAGATGGCGGGTCGCACGGTACAAAATGAAGATTTGGTCAACCTGCCGAACTGGCTCTGCTTGACCTTTCGTATTGGCGACGGTAATTGGTTCCGTTTACAAGGCGTCGAGGTTTTATCCTATCGCCAAGAGCTGGATATTCGGCAAGGTGTTTTGTATCGTCAGATGCGTTTCCAGGATAAGGACGCCCGCATTGTCAGACTTAGCGAAAGACGCTTAGTCAGTATGGCCAATCCTCACCTGGCTGCCCTGGAAACCACCTTGACGGCGGAGAATTGGTCGGGCCTGATTGAGATCCGTTCCGCTCTGGATGGCCGGGTCATTAACGCAGGGGTAGAGCGTTATCGCAGCCTCAACAGCAAACATTTAGAACCCCTAGAAACCCGCATCGTCAACGAAGATACGATTTTTCTAAAAGTTCAAACCAATCAATCGCAGCTACGCATTGCCCAAAGCGCCAGAACCCGGGTTTTTCAGCGCGGCGAACCCCAGATAACCGAGCGGCATAAGGTGGAAGAGCCAGGCTATATTGCCGACGATATTACCTTATACATGGAACAAGGGAGTTCTGTTGCCATTGAAAAGGTCGTTTCTTTATTTACCTCCAGGGACCCGGCCATTTCCGAATGCGGTCATGATAGCCGCAAAGCACTTACCCGAGCAGGTAGTTTTGACGTGCTACTGGAGAAACACCGCATCGCTTGGCAATTGTTAGGCCGCCGCTTTAACTCGGAAGGTGAGTTTGCTCACCCCGAAGGCGAGCGCGTCGCCATGATTGTGCGCTTGCATCTGTTTCACCTGCTGCAGACGGTCTCTCCCCATACGGCGGAATTAGATGTAGGGGTACCCGCCCGGGGTTGGCATGGCGAAGCCTACCGCGGTCATGTCTTTTGGGATGAACTGTTTATCTTTCCATTGTTGAATTTCCGCATCCCCGAAATTACCCGGGCGTTGTTATTATATCGCTGTCGACGGCTTGACGAGGCCCGTGCAGCCGCGCAACGGGCAGGCTACAGGGGCGCCATGTACCCTTGGCAAAGCGGCAGCAATGGCCGCGAAGAAACCCAAACGGTGCACCTTAATCCCCGCTCAGGACGTTGGCTACCGGACAGCAGTCATTTGCAGCGCCATGTTAATTTGGCCATTGCTTATAACGTCTGGCAGTATTTTCAAGCCACCTTGGATATGGAATTTTTGTCCTACCACGGGGCCGAGATGTTTTTGGAAATTGCGCGTTTTTGGGCCAGCATTGCCACTTACAATCCTAAACTGGACCGCTTTGAGATTTTAGGCGTGATGGGTCCTGACGAATACCACGAAGCCTATCCGAATTCAGATAAAGGTGGCTTGAATAACAATGCCTATACCAACATCATGGCGGTGTGGGTGTTGTCCCGAGCTTTGGAGCTTATGGATCTGTTATCGGATTATCGCAGTAAGGAAATTTGCAAAGCCATCAACCTTACCCAAGAAGAATTAAATCACTGGCAGGACATCACCCGTAAAATGCGGGTCTGTTTTCATAATGATGGCATTATTAGCCAATTTGAAGGTTATGAAAAGTTAGAAGAGCTGGACTGGGATGCCTACCGCGAGAAATACGGTGACATCCATCGCATGGACCGGATTTTAGAAGCCGAAGGCGATAGCGCTAATAACTATAAATTGTCCAAACAGGGCGATGTGTTAATGCTTTTCTATCTGTTTTCACCAGAAGCGATTGAAGAGCTTTTGCAAAAACTCGGCTACGAGTTCGACGCCTCGTTTATTCCAAAAAATATCGATTATTACATGCATCGCACCTCCCACGGGTCTACGTTAAGCCGGATTGTGCATTCTTGGGTGCTCGCCCGCTCCGACCGAGCTCGTTCCTGGAAATTTTTTACCGAAGCCCTAGAGAGCGATGTTTCAGATTCTCAAGGTGGAACCACCAAAGAAGGTATCCATCTAGGCGCGATGGCAGGTAGCGTTGATTTGATCCAGCAAGGTTACACAGGTATCGAAATGCATGGCGACGCGCTTCGCTTTGATCCTTGTTTACCTGATGAAATACAGCAATTGCGGATGCGTATTCGCTACCGGGATCATCTGCTGATGTTGGTGATTAATCATGAAAAGCTTAAAGTGACTAGTATCAAGCCCCGACAAAAACCCATTAAGATCGGGGTTGGAGGTGAATACTACGAATTAACCGGTGGAGAAACTAAAGAATTTAATTTAGTGCCTGCAGAGACAGCTTAATCAACTCAGCTAGCCTTAGAAACACAGTTAGTTTCTCTGGATTTACCGTTATACCCCATTCAGGCTGCCCAGCAAGTAGCGAGCAGCCTGAATGTAACCAATTGAAATAAAATATAAATTAAATTTTTCTTGGACTCAACGATTTAGCGAGAAATCGACAATCACAGGATAATGATCCGAACCCACGGCAGAACCATTACGCCGTTGATGAATGGTAATATCCTCGGAAACCAAAAAATGATCGATAGGGATCCATAAAACGGCGAAACCAGCGGGCCAAGTGGGCATCACACCCCAACCATAGGCGCTATTGCGTAAATTAGCATTTTTTAGAAGCTGCCCAAAATAATACGACCAAGGGGATATATTAAGATCGCCCACTAACAAAACGGGATTTTCTTTAGGGCGTAGGAAATTGGCTATTCTCTGGAGCTGTTGATTGCGCTGTCGAGCCTTGCTTGGGCTCATGGGGGGTGACGGATGGGTACCGACCAATGTAACCAGTTGATCATAAACCTGAAATTCCGCAACCACAGAGGGTCTATCAATAGCTCCAAAGGGGACAATAGCTGCTGTTTTCCAGGGCAGTTTGCTTAACAAGGCAATACCGAAATTACCTTGTTGCGGCGCAATAAGGCGGTAAGGATAACTTTTCTGGAGAGATTCTAGTTCATTTGCCCAGGTTGGTGTTACCTCCAATAGCACCAGGATATGAGGATCATTGGCAGTAATTTCCTGTATAACCCGGTCATGGTTTTGGTTACGGGCGTTTACGTTGAGTAATAAAGCTCTTAGAACAGGAGTACTGTTTTCCTGCGCCATGGCGCCCATGGGCAAATAAAAGGGCAAGATTAAGGTTAAATTAACGATGGCAAAGACAGCGCAGACGGTCGCTGCAGCAAGCTTTTTTAAACTCGCTAGCCAAATGGTAATGATGACTAAAGTAAAGAAGTACTGAACTCGAAAATGAGAGGTTAATTCTAAAAGCCATCCGAATTGACTGGCAAATCCGGCAATAGTCGCAGCACAAACAAGAAAACCCACACGGGTTAGCAGTTTACCCAACCAATCCCTAGAATTGTTGTCTCTCAAAATATCATCTATTTGTTGTATGTGCGGCTTTGTTTCCAAATTGCTCCTGCTGCGGGCAACGAACTGATGGGATTTTGATACTTTAATCAGGCAACGAGCGTGGTCTTATGAGGGAGCAGAGACGCCCAACGCCAGGATCGAGCTGAGTCCAGTGATCAGGCACCACCACCTGGGCCAAAGTTGCCGTCGGCAGTAATTTGCCGTCAGCTGGAAAGGGTATGTCGCCACATAAATAACGTAGCAACAATTCTAAGCCAGGATTATGCCCTACCAGCAGCACAACGGCAGCTAATTCGGGACAACTTGCTAAAACCTGTAGCAACGTTCCTGGAGAAGCTTCATAGATACGGCTATCCCAATGTAAACGGGTTGCATCTATTTTTATTGCCTCACAAACTTTGAGGGTCGTTTGTTTTGCCCGTAAAGCGGGCGAACTGACCACATAATCAGGAATTAAATCCTGCTGGCTCAACCAGCTTCCCATGCGCGGCGCATCCCGATGACCACGTTTGGCGAGCGGTCTGTCAAAGTCCGTGCCTGTTTCGCTGTCCCAAGCCGACTTGGCATGGCGGAGAATCAGCAATTGCCTCGACATGTTTGTTTAACCCTTGCTATGGGCCACTGGCCGCTTATTAAGCCAACTTTCTATCTAACAGGAACGACATCTTGATCTGGCAATGGCGACTGTGCCTGGCTTAAGATAACCTGATTAATACGGCGGTGCGAAGACTTTTCTACTTTAATATCTAGACCATCGATGGTGAGCTGCTCGCCTATATCTGGAATTCGCTCAGTACGGGTTAAAATCCAAAGACTCACCGTATCAGTGGGTTTGCCCGGAAGTTGCATGTGAAAGAAATCCTCTACGACGCGAAGTTCTACCGTCCCGCTCACCGCAATTTGATGGTCCGAAAGCACTTTCATCTCAAGGGGCATTTCATCGGTTTCGTCGTAGATTTCTCCCACTAGTTCCTCTAACAAATCTTCCAAGGTCACTAAGCCCTGTAAGCCCCCGTACTCATCAACCACAATGGCCATATGACGCTTTTCCCGACCTAGAGTAGAAAACAATTCATCAATGGGTTGATTTTCAGGCACAAACAGTACTTCCCGAGAGATTTGATTCAGCGGCACATCCAGATTGTCATTAGCAACCGCTTGCAATACATCCCGTAAGTAAACAATACGACGTATATCATCGGGATGGTCTTGGAAGATGGGAACCCGCGAATAAGATTCCTCCAGAATTTCCGGCAGCACATCTTGAATAGAGCGGTTGCCTTCAAGGGCAAAAATCTGCTGACGATGGGTCATGACATCTTTTACTTTGAGATCCCCAAACTCAAAAACCCGCTCGATGATAGCGCGCTCTTCCCGCTCGATAGCGCCTTCTTCGGCGCCATGCTCGAGCAGGCTAATGAGTTCTGATTCGGTTACGGTGGGATCATTACGTAGACCCATATAGCGGTGAATCCAGGTAGTAAAGTGCTCTAACAGCCAAACTACTGGAAAAACCAGCCAGCGAAAACCCAGTATCAAGGGTGCAACCGCCAAAGAGATTCGCTCTGCATAACGCAAGGCGAGACTTTTGGGGGTTACCTCGCCAAACATCAAAATCACCAGGGTAAGCGCCCCTACCGCGACACTCGGGCCTAAATCGCCCAGACGTTCTACCGCAATCACGGTGGCAATAGCTGACGCGGCAATATTCACCAGATTATTACCGATGAGCAAAGTGATGAGCATTTGCGTAGGTTTGCTTTTTAAACGCATCAGCGCCTGAGCACCACGCCGGTTTTCCTTGTACAATCCATTTACCCGCGCCAACGAAAGGGCGGTCAACGCTGTTTCAGAACCAGAAAATAGACCAGAAAAAACCAGCAAAACCAACAGAGTGAGAAAATCGCTCATAAAACTGGCTGCTAATCCCCTCCCAATGCTTTCTCCAATTTTTTGCACAAGGTTTTAAGCACCTTTATCCGTGCAAAGCGTTTGTCGTTACTTTCTACTAAAATCCATGGCGCGATCCGAGTACTGGTCCTTTGCACCATATCGTTAACCGCCAGTTCATAATCGTCCCATTTATCCCGGTTGCGCCAATCTTCCTCAGTGAGCTTCCATCGTTTATGGGGAATCTGCTCACGCTCCTTAAAGCGGGCTAGTTGTTTTTCTTTGGTAATATGTAGCCAATACTTTTGCAGAACAATACCGTGTTTAATTAACTGTGCCTCAAAATCGTTGATCTCTTTATAGGCCCTGCGTAATTCCAGTTCGCTGGCATAATCTTCCACCCGCTCCACCAAAACCCGACCATACCAACTCCTATCATAAATTGTAAAACGGCCCGCTCTTGAAAGATGACGCCAGAAACGCCATAAATAATGATGAGCTCTTTCTTCATCCGTTGGCGCCGCAAAGGGCAACACCTGATAATTAGACGCATCTAAAGCCGCTATAATACGCCGAATGGTACCACCCTTACCGGCCGCATCCCAACCCTCAAAGACCAATAAGGTAGACACTCCCTGCTCCTTGGCCTTGCGTTGGAGGAGATTTAATCTGCCTTGATATTTCTTCAACTTTAGATTGTAGTCACTTTTTTCTATACTTTGAGACATATCCAGATGACTGAGTATTGTCACCTGTTGACTTTTCGCTTTATGGTTATCCGCATCAACTGGCGAGGAAGGATTTTGTTTAGCGATACTTTGCTTTTTCATTTTGGGATTGACGCGCAGATTAGCTTTGAGCTTATCCTCCACTTCAACCCGTTTAATACTTTTACTGATACTGTCAAAAAGAACATCACCTACTTTAAGACTTCGGTAATAAGAATCGGCGCCCTCGACAAGGGTAAAGGGTGCTTGACCGGTGCTGGTTCGCATGATGGTCTGTTCTGCTGCTTCTAAAAATTTGTCGTACATACGCCAGTGTTCCCAACTAGTATCTTTGATCTGCCAGCGGGTTAGTGGATCTTTCTCAAGGCTTTTGAGGCGCTTTCTTTGGGCTTCACGGCTTAAATGCATCCAAAACTTCAGGAAAATCGCTCCATCATCGGCTAGGGCTTTTTCAAAAGCAATAATTTGATCCAAACGTTCATCCAATTCTGCGGGAGTAATGTGGCCATACACTCGATCAAGAATGGGCCTTGAATACCAAGAACGCAAGAACATACCTATTCGTCCCCGGGGCGGCAAATCTCGCCAAAACCGCCAAAATTCTGGCCGTTCCCGCTCTTCTTCAGAGGCTTCCCCATAAGCCCGAGTCACCAACCAGCGTGGATCCATCCACTCATTTAACAAATTCACTGTCTGGCCTTTACCGGCGCCATCAACCCCAGCAAACACAACAATCACTGAGAACCGTCCCAGTTGATTCATTTTCCGCTGAACCTCAAGAAGCTGTTGACGTAATACAGATTCTCGCTGCTTATATTCTTCTTTTACCACCTTGCGGCCAAGCTCCGCTGTTCTAAACATAGGCTTTTCTCCGCTACAGCACTCAACGATCAGCTTTGAATTAGATTTCGCCACAACACAAATTAACACTTTTTCTTAAGATACTACTATAGTCGGGCGTCACGTTGATTGTTGAATACTTTAGAAACTTCTTGCTGTTTATTTTACAACCTGCCGGTAGCTGCTTGAGCAATGCTCTACTATATGCTTGATTGTTCCTCCGCCCTCTCATAAAACTTATTGTCAGCTTAATGTACTGATAAAAACAGTAAAACTTAACAAACAATTATTTAAAGATAAGTATTTTTATACAACTTCAAACCTATTTTAAATCTAATATTTAAACATATTAAAAAATAATCAAAATTAGAATTGATTAAGATAATTTGCTTGTAATACATTTGAATATTATTTTTAATTTTTTTATGAATTTTTTTATGAATTGAATAAAAAAAATGGTTTGCAGCGCATCGACACTCGAGAGTGCAGGTTATTAACGATAGCGCGGAAGACAGTTAATCATGTATACTGACTTTCATTGACCAAGTGCGTCAGACAAGATCTTTAAGGAGCCGACATGTTAAGTTCCAAGGTGGTGGGTGGCGATAAAGCCGGTAATCAATCTCGTGTAGGTTTAGCACTGGCAGGTGGTGGCCCGCTAGGGGTTATCTATCAAATCGGTGCCTTGCTTGCTCTCGACGAGGCTCTTGAAGGCGTAGATTTTAACAATCTTAAGGTCTACGTAGGAGTTAGTGCAGGCGCGGCTAATGCTTCAATGCTAGCAAATGGATTCACACCAGCAAAGATGTGCAAAATCTTTGTGAGTAATGAATCGGAAGCTTTTCCCCTTGATCCAGGGCTTTTTCTGCGGCCTGCCTTTCGACTCTATCTGCAAGGGCTTAAATCGGTCCCTGGGCTCTTTTCCGAGGCAATATGGAGTTTCATTCGTGATCCCGACGACCGAAGCTTGATAGCCGCCCTGAGCAAACTGGCCCTCGCTATTCCACCCGGGTTTTTGGATAATGAACCGATAGCCAAATTCTTAGAAAAAATCTTTACCAGCCGAGGTCGTACTAATGATTTTGGTCGATTAAAACGAAAATTATTTGTGGTTGCAGCTAATTTAGATACCAGTGAGGTTGTTAAGTTTGGCGCTAGAGGCTCTCAGCATGTTCCTATATCTAAAGCTGTACAAGCAAGTACGGCGGTACCTGGGCTTTATCCACCTGTAAAAATCGACGGGCATTATTATATCGATGGGGGTATTAAAAAGACCGTACACGCTTCAACAGCCTTAGATGAAGGTGCTGACCTACTGTTTTGTATTAATCCCTTAGTGCCTTTTAATGCGCGTCTCGCGAAGCCAAATGATCAAAGAAAATTTAAAACATTAGTGGATGGTGGTTTACCCGTTGTTATGTCACAAACTTTTTATGCGTTAATTTATTCGCGTATGAAAATAGGTTTGGCTAAATACACTGCAGAATATCCTGATCGGGACGTTATCCTTTTTGAACCCAATAGCGGTGATACCGTTATGTTTTTTTCTAATGTATTTAGTTTTGCTAATCGCCGTGATGTCTGTGAACATGCCTATCAAACCACACGGCACGATATGCTGACTCGCAAACATGAATTAGCGCCTTTACTAGCGCGTTATGGAATAACGTTACGAGAAGATTTACTTGAAGATAAAAGCCTGCATTTTGACAGCAATTTATCTATCCCACCTGAAGTCGAAAAAATGGGAAAATTGCAGAATCATGTTACAAACAAACTGAGCGATACTTTAGATCAGTTAAGCGAATGGATTGAATCTCGACAACCAACAACAGTTTCAGCAGACAAGGAAAACTCTCAAACCATGCCAAATGATAATCCAATAAACCCTACGACCAGATTTAACCAGACGGCATTTGTTGCAAATTCCCGTCATTAAAGTAGTTTTTTTTAAGGTTTAATATTTACCTGCCATTAGAACATTAGTGTAGTTTTTTGAGTTTGATGTTTGTCATAGAGAATGGAGGACCATATTTAAAAAACCTCTAATAACTCTTCATTGTAATTTCCCATCCTTTATATCAGACTATTATTACATGCCCTGCCCTAGGGTGTGCGGTAATTGATATCCAAATAAATCATACAAATTTTTCTTCAAAGACTTATCCCTGTGAACCAAAGCCATGAATCCATGGCTGTATGTAAAATTTACATCGTTAAGATGAAAAATTTACAAAGCTTTGCACAGATTTGAGCCGATGATTGATGGCTTGTGGTTCAATATGAACCACTTTCGGTCCACATTGAACCTATTTGATTATTAACTACAGCCTTTAATGTCTCTGTTGCTTTGTTACAGTATGTGTTGCTTTTTGGCAAAAAAAATTTCTTTTTTTTTATTAAAAGCTTAAAAAAACAGGCATAACATATGCTAGTACAAAATTATTAATAGTAGATAAATCGTTTCCTCTGCTCAAAACCTACTCTAGACCGTATGACATTTGTCCTTTTCTGGAGTCATGGAATGTTCACACAAAGAGGACATAATTTGATTTGTAGTAAAATATGAGAACCGAAAACATGGCTAATGATAAATCGATTGATATAAAAATTCTTATATTTCCTAGTATTTTAGCTATCTGCGCCATGGTGGCCTTAACTTGGTTTCCTCCCAAAACCCCACAACAAGAAGCAGTACTAAGCCCCACTGACGCGCAATTATTAAACCCAACTGAAGTGCTTGATGCTATTCAAACACCTAACCGGACACTGTCACCCAAAATTGAACCTGTCAATGTACGTGAAGATGTTATAAATTCCACTGAAAACCATCAAGGCGCTCAAAGCATTTATTTATCTATTCAACAACATGCCATATAAAATGCTTAACTATCAAAACATTATTTTAAAATCAACACATCTACATAATAATGTCGTTTAAGCTAATACGGTAAGGGACTGAGAAATCCATTGACGGGTTGCAGGATTTAAGTTAAAGGTTTTTGTTTTTAGATTACTCCTATTGTTTAACACCGCTTTCCAATTCTTTTTCTCTTTTCCTTTATAACCGTACAAAACAGGTGAAAAGCGTATAGAACCAATAGGATAGCCACCACTTTCTGAAATATCTAAATGCAGTTTCAAGTGACTTATCGTGCCTGTAACAAGAACTGTATTATAATCGCCCTTTTGATACGCCCGTGTTTTCTTGTCATCAATAAAATACTTTAAAGCAGCGGGTTTTTCTTTACTGAAAATATGCAATTCCAGGTCATTTTGGTCTATCGAAGCATTGTTGATCGGTCCATTATGGTACGGAATAATGGCCCCATCCCGCAGGAATAAGGGAACAGCATCCAATCCAACAACATAGGATAGTGTTTTTCCACCCTCGAGCCATTCGCCTCGATTCAGATCAAACCACCAGCCCTCTGGAAAAGTGATATAGCGTGTTTGACCCACCTTGCCTATACTACTCACCTGGTTAGCCTGATTTTTAGGGTTCACCACAGGCGCCACCATGAGACTGTCTCCCACCAAGAATTGATCATCAAGATTTTCAAACTGCGGATCTTCGTATTCATATAGCAGTGGCCGCAATACCGGGTCCCCTGTCAAATAATGGCTAAAAAAACAATTATACAGATACGGCAGCAACCGATAACGGGTTTGAATAGTTGCGCGTATTATCCCTAGACAGGTTGGACCAAATTGCCAAGGCTCTTGCGGTTTTGAATCCCACACGGAATGATTGCGAAAAAACGGAAATAGAAAACAGGTCTGATACCAACGAATTAGCAACTCAGCCGTTGTATGTCCCATAAAACCGCCCACATCGGGGCCATTAAAAGCAATGCCGGAGAGTCCTAAATTAAGGGTAGCCGGAATCGCCATCCGCAGGTGCCGCCAATTGCTGGCGTTATCGCCAGTCCAGACGGCAGTAAACCGCTGGCTACCGGCGCAGGCACTGCGAGTTAACAAGAAGGGGCGACCGTCGGGATCAAGCTTTTCGAATGCCTGGTGACTGGCCTTAGCCATAAAGTGGCCATATTGATTATGGTAACGGTCATGGGCCACACTACCCTGAGCAAAACGCATATCTTCAGGATCACTGAAACCCGTGGCAGGATCATTCGTATCTAGCCATACCCCATCAATGCTACTCCCATTGATAAAAGTTGCTAGCTTATCGGCCCACCAGGTCTGCGTTGCCGCCTGAGTAAAATCTGGGAAAACTGTATCCCCTGGCCAAACTCTACCTACATAGTCTTTACCCTGAGCAGTTTGACAAAATAATCCTTTGCCGCTTTCGTAAACGGCATATCCAGATTCCTTCTTGATACCCGGATCGACAATAGTGACCGCGTGGATGCCTGCTTTTTTCAAGGCTCGGTTCAACTGACCAGGGTCAGGAAAATCTTGCTTATCCCAAGTAAAAAGCCGATAACCATCCATATAGTCAATATCATACCAAAGGGCGCTGACTGGAATATCCAGCTGCTTAAAGTTATCTTTCAGGGCGAGGAAATCGGCTTCTGTGGCATACCCCCAACGGCATTGATGATATCCTAAACTCCACAGGGGAGGTATAGCTGCCCGACCCGTCAATTGGGTAAACTGTTGAACCACTTGACGCAGCGTGGGACCGTTGAAGAAATACACATCCGTGCAACCTGCGAAGGATTGATAGATCAGTTGACCTGGACGAATATTATCGATGTCAATAATGGCTCGTCCCGGATTGTCAAAATAGATTCCTCCATACTGTTCGCCTTGTTTAATAATGGCAAAAGGAATTGACACATAACTGGGATCGTAGTCATCTCGTTGGTAGGTATAGGGAAAAACAGCCACCACGTCCACATTCCAAAAATCCATGCTATCACCACGCTTATTCAAGCGCTTGGTGCGTTCGCCAAAACCATAGAACCCGCAGGCATTCTCGACGCTAAAATTAAGGGCAAACTTTTCCCCATTAAAGCCAATACCCTCGTCACAGGTTTCCAGTTGAAAACCGGACCCCATTTCCAGGCGAAATCGGGACGCATAGATTTCGACGTATCCACCGAGAATTGGAAATACAGCCCTGTTCTGGCTAAGTTGGGGTTGAATAGGCTGGCTTTGACGATAATGAGGGATAATGCTGTCGGAATAATTATATTTATCGACAACCTGGCTGTTATTAAACCGCAATCGAACACAGAAATCGGTCATCTGATCACAACTGATTTCAGCAGAAAAAACATTCCCTGAAATCAATACGCTGTCATCTTGCAGGGAAAACTTCTCACCATATTCAAAATTTGCTGGATGTGTTTTTTGTCCGAATAGCATGTGGCTCAGAAAACCCAAATAGGTAGTCTATAGAACTTAGATAAATCAGGACGTAAATAAAGTTGCTCGTGAAAGAGGTATAGACGGTCTGAAAAGCCGTCGTCAAGCCTTCCGAGAGGGAAGTGTTCACCCCGTTCTCTAGAGAGGTTTTTGGCACAATTCATGCCAATAAATCCAGATTACCATTAACTCTAGTCTTCTTAGTCACAATTATCGTTGCTCGAAAAAATCATGGAACTGCTCGACACAATACGCGCGGTCGAAACCCCTGAGGGAATCAATGTCAATCTCCGCATCGCCGGTACTGTACCCCGAGCGCTTGCCTGGGGCATCGATAGTCTTATCAAATACGTTATTCTATTGGGTGCGCTACTGTTGCTTGGCTTTCTAGGGCAAACCGGTATTGGTCTATGGCTTATCGCATTATTTTCGATGGAATGGTTTTATCCAGTGCTATTTGAGGTCCTCCGAGAAGGGACGACACCGGGTAAAAAGATATTCGGCCTTAAGGTGATTAATGAGGATGGCACACAGGTGCATACGTCCGCTTCTCTGATCCGCAATCTACTCAGAGTCGTGGATTTTCTGCCCCTTGCCTACGGCTTTGGACTGGTGTCTATGTTACTCACTCACAATTTTCAGCGCCTTGGTGACTTGGCCGCAGGCACATTGGTTATTTACCGCGATCAACCAGCTAACAATCTCCAGCTGCCCAAGGGACCTTTACAAAAACCCCTATACCCCCTGACATCCAACGAGCAACGTTTAATTATTCAGTTTGCAGAACGCAGCGCCAAATTAAGCCTAGAGCGTCAAGACGAGTTGGCTAGTTTGCTGTTACCCCTCAACAGCAATCCTGAATCGACCCAAGCGCTGTTGGCAAATGCTCGTTGGTTGATGGGAGAAGCGTCAAAAGAAACGGGTTTTAGGCAATGAAACAACGCTATTTTGAGAATCAATATCAAACCCTGTGGCGTACCTTTGGAGAGCGCCTGACCCTCTTAGAAGAGGGTAAAAGCGATCAGAAAACAGCACTTCCCAGCGTAGAATTTCCCAGCGCTTATCGACAAATTTGCCAGCAATTAGCCATCGCCAGAGAACGGCAATATAGTCCCAATCTCATTGACCACCTCAACCAGTTGGCATTGCGCGCCTATCAACAGCTCCACAAAACCCGACCAAACAGTTTTACAGCTATGATGGATTTTATCGTCCATGGTTTTCCCCATAGGGTGCGCCAAGAGGCAGCGCTGTTTTGGTTCTGCACTGCCCTTTTCTATTTACCCCTCATGAGTATGGCGGGAGTTGTTTATATAACCCCTGAGATGATCTACACGCTGCTCGACCAGGCTACGGTGACGGAATACCAAACCATGTATCAACCAGGGCAAGTCCACCATCGAGCTGCCGACAGCGATGTGTTTATGCTAGGCTACTACATCTATAACAATATCAGCATCGGCTTTCGCACCTTTGCCATGGGTATCGTATTTGGCGTCGGCACGGTTATCACGCTTCTTTTTAATGGCTTACTGATTGGCGCCGTAGCTGGTTATTTAGCAGCCCAAGGCTACGCAGAGACTTTTTTTCCTTTTATCGTGGGTCATGGCGCGTTTGAATTAACGGCCATCGTCATAGCGGGCGTAGCGGGTCTAAAATTGGGTTTGGCTTTGATCGCACCGGGACGCTATAACCGCCTGGATGCCTTACGCCGAGCTGCCGCCGACAGCGTAAGATTGATTTATGGCGTCGCAGGAATGCTCTTGTTGGCCGCTTTTATAGAGGCGTTTTGGTCCTCTAATGATACCTTTTCCGCCACCCTCCGCTATAGTGTAGGTGGCGTTTTCTGGGTATTGATGATTTTTTATTTAGGGCTGGCTGGCCGCCGTGCGCCTTGAAGCAACCACTGCCGCCCTGCGCCCTCGCAACGCCTGGGAAGCCATCGATCTAGGCTTTGCCTTGGTGCAACGTTGGTGGAAACCCCTTTATAAAAGTTGGTTCGCAGTTCTGCTGCCCTTAACCGTTATACTCCACTTGCTCTGTAGCCAAGCGCTTTGGCTAGTACCCTGGCTTATCTGGTGGCTCAAACCCCTCCTAGATCGTATTCCCTTATATATTGTAAGCCATGCTTTGTTCGGCGAAACGCCTTCATTGCGGCAAACCTTTAAAGACTTACCACGATTATTGCGTTCTCAGGCGATGACGGTTTTGACCTTGGCTCGTCTCGACCCAGCGCGATCTTTTCATCTACCGGTCCGACAATTGGAGAGCCTGCAGGGCAACCAGCGCCGTCAACGACAAAAGATTTTAGGCGCTAGAGACCGAGGCGCTGCCACATGGCTGACCATCGTCTGCATTCATTTGGAAATTGTGGTTAATTTGGGGATTATTGGGTTTGCTTGGATGCTAGTGGCGGATTTCGCCGATGTTGAGTTTCTCGACTTGTTTACCTCAACATCCCTGGTTCAGCAACTCTGGTTTAACGGTTTATTTCTTTGCGGGCTTTGCCTTGTTGAGCCGTTTTACGTGGCAGCGGGTTTTACCCTTTACTTCAACCGGCGCATCTGGTTAGAGGGTTGGGATATAGAAATCGGTTTTCGGCGGCTTGCCCAACGTCTGGCGCAACATGGAACCCATGGTATCATCGTCATGACTGTTGTTTGTTTGTTGAGTCTTGCGCCCTTACAGCCTGTCAACGCGGCGTCTGCAAGCACTGTAGCTGAGATTAAAGTTGAATGCCAAGTCCTCCGAGACCAGCAAACTCGCCTAGAAAAATCCCCTAGCAACATTAAACGCACCCTCGCGAAAGTTTTACAAGAAGATTCGTTCCCTCACTGTATGCTGCGTCAGCGCTGGTCTTTGGAGACCAACCCGAAAGAGGCGCAAAACCTGCCTACCGGTCCATTAGGTCTAGGCTTTGCTAAGGTCATTGAACTCAGCTTGTGGGGTGCTGTTATCCTGTTTGTAACAGTGGTGGTGTGGTATCTATTAAAGAATAATCCCACACCCCCTGGCCGCAAAACCACAGCCGTCGCATCTCTACCTGCTATTTTACAGGGTCTCGACAAACCTACCACAGGGTTATCGGCAATGACGGCGGAGGATACCTGGAGGCTTTGGAGCGCAGGGCATAAACGAGAAGCACTGGGTCTCATTTATCGAAACACCTTACTAGCGCTCAGCAAAAGTCAGGGCGTACAGTTTAGGGAGGCTGCAACGGAAAATGAATGTCTGCAAATAGCCAGCGCCCACCTTTCATCGGACCACGAATGGGTGCGATTTTTAAAACACCTGACCCGCATTTGGTCCGCTATGGCTTATGGCCATCGGCTACCGGCGGATGGCGAAGTACGCCAACTCTGTGAGCAATGGTCTACATATTTCCAGGTGATCTCATGAGACGCACCTTTTGGCTTAGCGGTTTTGTACTCTTGCTGGCATTAGGCTTAGGCGCAGCCCTCACTTATTGGCTACGCCAACATCTGGTTGACAAACCAGTTTATATCGCCACAGATTACCAGGGAGAAGCACGCCGCAATAGATTGTATGCAGCGCACCGTTTACTAGAGCGCTTAGGGGCCTCGGTGCAAAGCGTGGCCATGTTCTCTGAGCTGCCTAGAACCCTTGCTGCTACCGACACGGTGCTGTTGACCACGCCAGGTTATGGGTTGACTCAAGCTCGCGCTAAATCGCTATTGCGCTGGGTAGCAACAGGGGGGCATCTTTTATTCAGCACTTATCAGCCCTATACACCGGGACATGGCGGCAATCCACTGCTGGACAGCCTCTCTGTACAGGTCGAAGAAGTCAACCAAAAAACACCGCAACGGGTTACTCTCCAACACGGCTCCCCCACTCGCCAACTCACCCTCGCGTTACAAAGCAACTTAAGCCTCCATGGCAGGCGCGGCGACGCTGTTTGGCAAGCCACCGATGGCGACAGGGTGTATTTACTCCAGTATAGCTGGGGCGATGGTTTAATTACCGTTGTCAATGATCTTGCTCTGTTTGACAACGAGCGTCTCGCCGACCACGACCACGCCGATTTACTTTGGTTGTTGCTGGGCAACCCAGATAGGAAAGGTATTGTTTGGCTACAGTATATACGCCAAGTCCCGTCGCTACTGCGATTGCTCTGGGAGCTGGCCTGGATGCCCTTACTCGGCGCTATCTTTACCACCATTGCCGGTCTCTGGGCGGCCAGTTATCGTTTGGGACCTCGTCTTATCCCGGTGACCCATGCACAGCGCAGCTTACGAGAGCATCTCCAAGCCAGTGGCCGTTTTCTGTGGCGTCAAGATGGCCAGGCGGATTTGCTGAACGCAGTGCGCCAGCGTACTGTGCCACAGATAGAACGGTGTTTTCCCCACTGGCAGCGCTTATCCGCCGCAGAAAAAAATATATTGGTGTCGAAACGGATCGGGCTCGCACCAGAGCAGATAGCGAATGCTCTACAAACAACGCGGTCAACCTTCAGCGAAGACGAGTTTATACAGCGCATCCACACCTTACAACACATTGAAAGGTACTTGTGACATGTACAATAGAGCGTAGCTAAGAAGCTGTTTCAAAACCTGCTCATGTCCGCTGACTCGGCGTTACAGCGCCTTGATTCATCGAACGTCGCGCGTTTTTGAAACAGCTTCTATGGATCTCACCACCATTAAGGATTTGAATAATGAACACCCTCTCTCCATGGCAAGCGGAAGACGCTTGGTCAACCCTACAAGCTCTGCGTAGCGAAATTTGTAAAGCCATCATTGGCCAGGAAACGGTGGTGGATCAGGTTTTAATAGCGCTGATAGGGGCTGGCCATGTATTGATTGAAGGGGTCCCTGGGTTAACGTGAGTTCTGGATAAGCCTGGGGTTAATGGGTACCTCCTGAAGCCGAA
>CAZGON010000075.1:7213-18204 GCA_964527085.1 uncultured Candidatus Competibacteraceae bacterium | reverse complement strand
TTACCCGTACTAATCGACCGCGAGGCTTGACCATATAACACCCAAACCCGTTGTAAGCAACGCATACACAGTAATCAACTTCTTCTTCTCAACCTTTCCTTAAACTACCTTTTCTGCAAATCTTTTTATTTTCTTTCCTTACTTCTATTTTTACTCACTTAGATCCTCTAAGTAATACCACCTAGATAAATATTTGCATGCTCGCGCAGTTTCCCTCTGCCGTCATTCCCGCGCAGGCGGGAATCTAGAGATGTGAAGCAACCTATCCTACACCTCTCGCCATTGCCGATGCTGTTCTGCTAGCGAGCATTACTGTCCATGGTTGTTGCAGTTGCTCATGGGTTTGCGATGTATGGCGGCGCCCCTGTTGTTGTCTTGTTCTCAACTAATCACCTGATAGCAGCGATCTTCATGGGTTTTTAAGACTAGATTCCCGCCTGCGCGGGAATGACGGATGTGGCTTGTCGGGCATGATGAGACGTTTCGCGAGGCGAGCAGGTTTTATCCTAAAGCACTTGCAAACCAAAAGCTAAATGGTATAACAACCGATCTAGCTATTTCTACTCACGTAGATCTTTTAAGTAACAACCAATCCAGAGCTTTATAAGGCAATATTCGTCTTAGTACCCCAAAAATATGGGTATGCACTGTTACGTAATAGCGTATACGAGGTTTTGGACTTTCCAGCGCATGAATGACCTTCTTTAAAACTGCATCCGGTTTTAGGGTAAAAGGAGTTGCCGGCCCGGTTGCCGTAAGACGCTGTTCCAGCACCGTATAGGCTCTTTTATGGGCACTGTTTTCTGTTTGGATATTGCGTTGATAGGCGGCATAGGCGTTTTCTCGGAAGCGACTGACAATGGGACCGGGTTCGATAAGAGAAACATGAATAGCAGTATCGTTCAGCTCTAATCGCAGGGCATCGCTCAGCGCTTCTAAAGCAAATTTAGTGGCGTTATAAGCACCCCGGTAAGGCATGGATACCATACCTAAAACTGAACTGATTTGGATAATACGGCCATATCCCTGGCGGCGCATAATTGGTAGTACAAGATTAGTAAGCTCCTGAGTGCCAAATAAATTAGTTTCAAATTGTTCCCGCAATGCTGCTCTGCTTAAATCCTCCACTGCACCCCATTGTCCATAGGCTGCATTATTTAACAATGCATCCAAGGCGCCGCCTGTATGTTTTACTACCCTTGTTACCGCATGACGGAGCGAAGTTGAATCTTGTAGATCTAGCTGCACACTGTGTAAACCTTCTAACTTCAATCTCTCTACATCTGCTGATTTGCGAGCCGTGGCAAATACCTGGTAACCTCGGTCATGCAAACCACGAGCTACGCATAAACCAATACCGGAAGAACAGCCGGTGATAAGAATAGATTTAGCCATATTTATGCCTGTTTAAATTTTGGATACACAGTTATTTGAGGGATTTTTGTAACTGCTCACTTGTCATTCCGGCAGGGATTGCCGGAATCCAGTTGCCATGGATGGTAGCATGGGTTGTCACCAGCGCTTGCCGTCCATGGCACTGGATTCTCGCCAGTCCATGGCGAGAATGACGGAGAGGGTGAGTAGTTACGGATTTTTTTATATGGAATGATTTTTTAGAGCGTGAAGTTAATAAATCTAGAACTCTCAATCTATTGCAACTGCATGGTTTTTTATTTTGAATGCACAATTTCCACAACGTATTGTATGTCTTACGGAGGAGACCACCGAAGTTCTTTACTGCCTGGGTGAGCAAGATCGTATTGTCGGGATTTCTGGTTTTACCGTGCGTCCCCCTCAAGCCCGTAAGGAGAAACCTAAAGTGTCGGCCTTTACGAGCGCCAAGATTGACAAGATATTAGCCTTAAAACCAGATTTGATATTAGGGTTTTCAGATTTGCAGGCAGATATCGCGGCTGCGTTGATCAAAACGGGTATGTCTGTTTATGTCTTTAATCAGCGCTCGGTACAGGGTATTTTGGATATGGTTCTGATAGTAGGCTCACTGGTCGGAGCATCCGCAAAAGCTCAAGAGTTAGCAGAAAAATTCTCGGTTTATCTGCGTGAAGTCAAGGAACAGCGACCCTCTTTAGAAAAACGGCCTTTGATCTATTTTGAAGAATGGGATGAGCCTCGAATCAGCGGCATACGCTGGGTTTCAGAACTAATAGACATCGCCGGTGGACGGGACTGTTTTCCCGAACTGGCCAACCAAACTAACGCCAAGGACCGGATTATTGCATCCGATCAGCTGGTTATTGAACGTTGTCCCGACATTATAATCGGATCTTGGTGTGGTAAAAAGTTTCGTCCCGACAAAGTTTCCAGTCGACCGGATTGGGAGAAAATACCCGCTGTTCAAAATGGACATCTTTATGAAATCAAATCCTGTGATATCCTTCAACCCGGTCCCGCAGCGCTGACGGACGGATTACGTCAATTGCAGCACATTATCCATACATGGTCAGCGAGTAGCTAGCTAACCATGTTTAATTGACATTTCGAGAACCACGTCGTAAATACCGGCTTTCAATAAATTCAGCAATGGTCGATGGATCATTGATGTTTAAAATAGGAATAGCAATGTCAGCTTCTAGGGTCGTATCGGCAGCGATAGCTATAATAAAAGGATCGTGCCGATAAAGCATAGGGCAACCGAGCTTAGCACGGTAAAGCTCAATTTTGGGCATTGGATAATATTTAAAGCCTTCGATCAAAACCATATCCATAGGGTCTGTTGCTACCCATCGCAATAGCTCATTTAAATCAGGCATTGGGTCATGGTACTCCATAACCAAGGTACGTTGAACAGACGCGATTAGCATTTGCGAGGCCCCGGTTTGATGCAAGGCATCTTTATCAGGTGTGTCGATTTCAAAACAATGATGACCATGCTTGATTAAACCAATCCGCCAGCCCTTGTGGCGCAATAAAGGAATGAGTTGGGTTAAAAGCGTGGTTTTACCAGTACCGCTAAAGGCGGCAAACCCCAGTAAGGGAATAGTAAAGTCCATAAGGTTAGAGATTAGGGCAATAAAAAGTGATAAAAGATTAAGTATGGCGGGAAATATCCAAGAGGCAACTCTTTGAAAGAGAAGTTATCCAATGATGAATTGGAATGCTTGTCACAAAACAACCTTTTAATTGAACAATTTCTTGATGCTGTGTGGATGGAGATGGGTTTAAGTGCAAACACATTGGCAGCCTATAGGACTGATTTGACGTGTCTAGCGCACTGGTTAACGGGGCAGGATTGCAGTTTGTTACAGGTTAATCAGGAGTTGTTGTTGACTCACCAAAGTCAACGGTTGGATCAGGGTATCAAACCGCGTTCTTTAGCGCGTCAACTTTCCGCTTTGCGGCATTTTTACAGTTATCAAGTGCGTGAACAACGCTTGTCTATAGATCCAACAGCACGCATCTCAACACCTAAGTTACGACGAGATCTACCAACGGTTTTAACCGAGCAAGAGGTTGAGCGATTGCTGGCGGCCCCTAACATAGAAACTGCTTTGGGGCTGCGGGATCGAGCTATGCTGGAGGTCCTTTATGCCTGCGGTTTGAGGGTCTCAGAATTAGTGACGCTTAAATTAGATCAAGTGAATCTCCGGTTAGGCTGTCTACGTATTTTAGGGAAGGGTAACCGGGAGCGTTTGGTTCCTTTGGGAGAACAAGCAGCGAATTGGCTAGAGAATTATCTCTTTAAAACACGTCCGGAATTATTAGAGGGTTGTAATAGTCAGGGTTTGTTTCTAACACAACGGGCTAAGGCTATGACGCGTCAGGCTTTTTGGTATCGTCTGAAACGTTATGCTAGGGAAGTGACTATTACTAAACCTCTTTCACCCCATACCGTGCGCCATGCATTTGCAACGCACTTGGTTAACCACGGCGCCGATTTACGTGTGGTACAGTTACTCTTGGGTCACAGTGATTTGTCTACTACGCAGATTTATACTCATGTAGCTCGGGAAAGGCTAAAAATTTTACATGGAAAACACCATCCTCGAGGCTAGAATGCCTGAAAACTTACTAAATTATGTAGTGTGAATGTTGATTAATAAGTGATTTTGAGCGTATTTCATCTAGGTAAAGCTTGTTGCCAACATAAAATAGTCAATAGAGTCATCAGAAAAGGACGAAGTTATGCTAAATTTAAAAAATTTTTGTTTTATTATTATTGTTTTAGCTTTTTTTTCTCAAGTCGCCAGCAGTGAAACTAAGCAGCCTAATCTGAGTCGCTTGCAAGCCGCGATAGGCAATCAAAAATTAGATCAGGTAAAAACTACTCCGATACCAGGGCTTTATGAAGTTATCAGTGGCTCAGAAATTCTTTATTTAACTGGAGACGGTCAATTTGTTTTTCAAGGAGATATTATTGATTTAGAAGCGAAAAATAACCTTACTGAGGTTCGTCGCAATGACTTACGTGTTGCCGCGGTTAATGCCATCAAAGAAGAAGACATGGTGGTTTTTGCACCTGCCAAAAAGGCTCAGCATACAGTAACCGTTTTTACTGACATCGACTGTGGTTATTGTCGCAAGCTTCATAGTGAAATTGCCGATTATACACAGCAGGGCATTAAGGTGCGTTATCTTATGTTTCCCCGTGCTGGGTTGAATTCGGAGTCGTACCGTAAAGCAGTTTCAGTATGGTGTGCGGAAGATCGTCAAGAAGCCATGACCCAGGCCAAACGCGGTGAATCAGTGACTCCCAAGAAGTGTCCCAACCCCGTACAAGAGCAAGCCCAGCTAGGTAATTCCTTAGGTGTTCAGGGAACTCCCAGTATTATTTTGGAAAACGGGCAAATGGTTCCTGGTTATGTGCCTGCTGCCCAGTTAGCTCAAATGTTGGATGAAGGTCAGTCTACTCAGTAGAGGCGTTGTTGCTAACCGATAAATTCGTCTAGGCTGTTATGCGACGTATACCCCACATCAAAAGTCCATAAATCAATAACCAGGCTATTAGCAGAATAAGCTGAGCATCGTTAGAGAGCTGCATGGCTATTAAGGCGGAAGCGCTGCATGCTAGCATCAGCCAATATTCTGCGAACAGGGTATCACGATGCCCCCAACCAATTTGCACAAGCTTTTGATAAAAATGTGTTTTATGGGGTAGCCAAATTTTTTGGCCGGTCATTGTCCGATACCCCAACGTTACGGTGGCATCGACAATAAAAGGAGAAAAGATGAGTCCCGCTACCCAAAGCGGAAAAATCTTTTCTCGGGCAGCCCATAAGCTCAATGCAGCGACTAATATTCCCAAGGTTGATGATCCTGTATCGCCGAGAAAAATTTTGGCAGGGGGAAAATTAAAAATCAAAAAACCAAGGCTAGCCCCCACAACAATAAGGCTAGCGCCCATAAACAATATATTGTCTGATTGCCAACCTAAGAAAGCAAAGCTGGTAAAACCGATGACGGCCATGCCGCTGGCAAAACCGTCCATACCATCCATAAAATTGTAGAGGTTAATCATCCAGACAACGAACAACGTTGATAACAAAAACCCTAAAAACGAGGGGGTAGACCAGGAAAATCCGGGTAACTCAACCCGTGAAATCTCATAACCCATATAAAAAAGTACGATGGCTGTGAAAAGATGGCATAACATGCGTAACCCAAAATGTACCCCATAGCGATCTTCCAAAAAAGATACACCAGCAACGGGCAATACTGCGCTGACAATGGTAAGCCCAATCTCTTGGTGATGAGGAAAAGAAAATAACAGTAATCCGCCCACGATAATGCCTGTTAGTACAGCGATCCCCCCGCTGCGGGGAATGGGCGTTGTGTGGAGAGAACGTGCGTTCGGATAGTCTAGAATATGAAATGCAGAAGAAGGTTTACAAAAAAGATAGGTTAAAAACAGTGCAACGAAAAAGCTTACAATTACAATAACAAACAACATAGCCGCTTATCGAAATCCGAGTAAACCATCTCTCCTTTTGGGGGTGCGGAATAATACGTATACTACAAAAAAACCATTTATCTCTCTCTAGAAAAGAAACAAATAATCTTACTTTAAGCTAAATATGAGTGAGCATCCTTGCTCACTTTTCCCTTTCCATTGGGTTATTTAACATATCCTTGTTCAATAGAACATAAGTCAAAAACAGTTAACAACAATCAAAGAACCTTACTCAGCAGGAGCTTCACCACCCATGGCAGCGTCAAACTCTTCCTGGCTCACAGCGCCATCGCCATCGGTGTCGATGGTGCTAGGGTCCATACCGGCGCCAGCGGCTTCTTCAGCACTGATCATACCATCGGCATCGGCGTCCAACTCTTCAAAGCTTTGAGCCCAAGCAAAACCGGAAGCCAAAGCTAGTACAGCAGCAGTAAGAACTAATTTTTTCATGGTGTTTTCCTCAATTATTAATAACAAGTAGGGAAGCTAATTACAAGATGCTTATTCGGTGGGTGCACCCATGGCAGCGTCGTACTCTTCCTGGCTTAGGGCGCCATCACCATCGGTATCGGCGGTGCTAACGTCCATACCGGCGCCAGCGGCTTCTTCGGAGCTGATAAGGCCATCGGCATCGGTATCAATTTCTTCAAAGCTCTGAGCCCAAGCAAAACCGGAAGCCAAAGCTAGTACAGCAGCAGTAAGAACTAATTTTTTCATGGTGTTTTCCTCAAATACTAAAGTATTAAAACAAACTTGGTTTAAAATAAAGAACTTATTCGCCAGTAGCGGATTGATACTCATCCATGCTCAAAGTGTTATCGGCGTCGGTATCAGCAGCGCTGAAATCGAGACCCTCAACAATAGCGGCTTCTTCTGAGGTAATTATGCCGTCTTGGTTAGCATCGACTTCTTCGAATGTGACAGCCCAAGCTAACCCACTAGACAGAGCAAAACCAGCAATAGTAAGCAGCACTCTTCGCATAACTTTCTCCTGACTTTAACTTACAACTTTACTATTTTTCGCAAGATTTCCATCTTGCTCGTTGAATGAGTAGCAATGGTTGTGCCATTATTTTGAAAACAAAAAATTATCAATAAAAACAGATATTAACTGAACAACCTCAGAAATAATTGGAAAAAAGCGGAGTAGGATATAGATAAAATGTCGCTTGATAACGACAGGCCCGGTAGGATGCTTTCTATTGAATTGATTTCCTTACTTATAATGTTGTCGCTTGCCGACGACGAGTACCAGCAGAAGACGTTTTTTGAGCTTTTTATTGATAAAAGTAATAAAAATATCAATAATTTAAATACTTTTTTTACCGTTAGCATAGATGGCGGCGCGTTGTGCATTTAAACGTACAACGATGAACTCAAAAGTACCTAACAGATAGGTAATGCCCTGTTCTTCGAAAACCATAGTGCCGTGAAAATTCATTTTTCTTTCTTGACTGGCTTGTTGCGCTAGCGGCAAATGGTATTGCACAGCACAGCGTAACGGTTGCCCCGTTTTTGGCCAGTGAATTACATTAAAAGTAACCGCAATACCGCCATAAATACGCGTTTTAGGATCATCTTGAATGATGCCCTGGTTTGCCTTGGAGACAAATACCTCATCCAAGCGTTTCATATAGCGGCGACTACTTTGCCCAATCAGCCATAACAATGCTTGTGAATCTTGTGCAATTTCACCCGTTGCAAACAGGGGTTGTGTTCTCCAAAGCTCACGGTCGGAGCGTTCATCTGCAATAGGTTGATTAATATCGTAAGGTAGTGGCAGGGTAGGTATAGGTTGCGAAAACACAAGACGCCAGTTTCCAACCCGCCCCAGTTTTTCTTCGGTTTTGCTGAAATAAAAGGAAAACGATTTAGTGTTTGATAGATGGCTAGAGGTTTCTTGGCAGGTCACCTGCACCGTGTCTCCCTCCCTGGCGCCTTCTTTAAACTCGGCATGATAGCTATACAGCATCATACCTAAGGGATACAAAGGACCCACTTGTTCAGCGGCCATCTCAAGCGCGATGCCTAGCATAGAGGGAGCTGCTAGGGTTCCCAGCTCATTGAGCAACGATTGGGTAACAACAACGGATTTGCTGGTTTGCATTTTGTCCATTAAATTTTTTGCCAGAGGTCGGCCAAGTAGACGCTGAACCGCTAAGGAAAATTTGCGGAAAAAATTTCGGGTAGAATATCGGATATGGTAGGGTTTGTCATTAGACAGGCAGACCTACTTTAAATGGCCGCTAGTAGCCGTAAAAAGGGTAAACGATGCGTATCGAAGCTGATCTTAAGCTAGGTTTTAAAGATGTTTTAATTCGTCCCAAACGATCAACACTTAGCAGCCGGTCCCAGGTGTCTCTGGAGCGTACTTTTACATTTCTGCATACCAATAGGGTGTGGTCTGGGATACCTGTGATGGCTGCTAATATGGATACCGTGGGTACCTTCTCCATGGCCGAAGCCCTCGCCAGCTGGGGTTTGTTTACTGTCGTACATAAACATTACACGTTGGCGGAATGGGAAAACGCTATCAGCGGATTTGCCGACGAGGTTCTGGATCATTTGGCGGTCAGTACGGGAACGACAGATACTGATTGCGAAAAGCTGGATCAAATCCTAGGGTGCCATCCCGCCTTAAACTTTATTTGTATCGACGTGGCAAACGGCTATTCAGAGCCTTTTGTTGAGGCCGTAAAACGCATTCGCGGCAAGTATCCCGATAAGGTGATTATCGCTGGTAATGTGGTGAGTGGAGAGATGGTGGAAGAGTTACTGCTGTCGGGCGCTGATCTTGTCAAAGTCGGTATAGGTCCAGGGTCTGTCTGTACCACACGCACCAAAACGGGGGTCGGTTATCCGCAGCTGTCAGCCATTATTGAATGTGCCGATGCGGCTCATGGTTTGGGGGGACAAATTATTTCCGATGGCGG
Source organism: uncultured Candidatus Competibacteraceae bacterium (assembly GCA_964527085.1). Classification (GTDB taxonomy): domain Bacteria; phylum Pseudomonadota; class Gammaproteobacteria; order Competibacterales; family Competibacteraceae; genus CAYRGG01. Next base: position 9,363 of record CAZGON010000075.1, on the reverse strand, counting down.
TTGCAATTGTCCGGGTGATGTTGCCAAAGCTTTTGGCGCCGGCGCCGACTTCGTCATGTTAGGAGGCATGTTGGCGGGTCACCGGGAAAGTGGCGGTGAAGTGATGGACCAGGATGGAAAAGCCACAGTCATGTTTTACGGTATGAGTTCAGAAACAGCGATGCAGAAACATAGCGGCGGCATGGCTGATTATCGAGCCGCCGAGGGCAAAACCATCAGTGTTCCCTATCGAGGCTTGGTGGAAAACACCGTCAAAGATATTTTGGGGGGATTGCGCTCCACTTGTACCTATGTGGGGGCGCGTAGACTTAAGGAACTTACCAAACGCACCACATTCGTAAGAGTCATGGAACAGCAAAATCTTATGTTTGATTGATGAGTCATACTGGTTAATGTCTCAGACTACCCCTCTCCTGTCAGGTCCCATACTGTATTTTCGAGGATTGTCGGAACAACGTTGTCAACTGGCGGCGTTGGTGGTGACTGATGGCGATAGAACGCCACCTGACCTAGCAGTGGACGGTGTCGGTGAATCTCCAGAAGTTTTGGCGAACCGGTTAGGTAAAACCGTTTGGCGTTATACCTTTTCAGTGCCTACACAGGGTGAAGACGGGGTTGTTTACGCGATCGGCGCACAACGTTGGCGGATCTTTCCACCTGCTGGGGAGTGTTTGCGTATTGCCTATACCAGCTGTAATGGGTTTGAACATAATAATCAGTTAGACGAGGTTGATCCGTGGCGCAATGAACGTTGGCGTCATCTTGCTAGTGTTCATGCCAAATCACCGTTTCAGTTGCTGGTTCAAGGCGGTGATCAACTTTATGCCGATGACGTGTGGCGGAAAGTACCGGAATTAGCTACATGGCGCACGCTTAATCAACAGGCTCAAATAGCAGCCCGGTTATCGTCGCCAGCAGAACAGGCCATTAAAGATTTCTATTTTGATAGCTACTGCCGGTTGTGGGCGCAATCGGCCCTGGCCCCGGTGGTGGCGTCGATTCCCTCGTTAATGATGTGGGATGATCACGATATCTTCGATGGCTGGGGAAGCCACTCCTATGCGCTGCAAAATTGTTCAGTATTTCGCAGTGTAGGGGCTGCCGCCAGAGAACAGTTTGCCTTGTTTCAACTGGCTGCCCTCCCGGAGGAATTGCCCACAGGGTTTGGTGATCCCCAGGGCAGCCATTTTGGGTGGGCTTTTCAAGTCAACGATGTAGGCATCATTGCCCCTGATCTGCGTTCCGAACGAACCCGACAGCGGGTTATGGGAGAGGTGGGTTGGCATTGGTTTGAAGCGGCCCTGGAACGGTTGAGTGCTTGTCAGCAAGTATTTCTGGTCTCTTCGGTACCAGTGATCAACCTGGATTTATCACTGGTAGAGCGGTTGGTGGCGCCGCTTCCACCGGGGCGTCATTTTTATCAAGATGATTTGCGAGACCAATGGCGTAGCTACCAACACCGTAGAGAATGGCGGCGACTTGTAAACCATTTGCTGGATTTTTCCCAACGAACCCAAACCCGAGTCACCATTTTATCGGGAGAAATTCATCTCGCCGCGTTGGGGGTTCTAAAGCACGCTGAAACCCAGATTTATCAGCTGACAGCTTCCGGCATTGTGCACCATCCACCGCCGCGATTGCTTGCCTCTTTGTTTGATGTATTTAGTCGAGGAAGCCGCACGGTGAGTAAAGAGGTTAGCCTGCGTATGTTGCCGCTGCCGGGTTTTGGGTGTCGTTATTTGGCTGCTCGTAATTGGTTATCTTTGGACCATACGGGTAATTCGCTGCAGGCCCACTGGCATGTTGAGGAATCTTCTAAGATTGCCAGGCTTTCCTTAGCATAACTGCCGATCCTTTAACGATCATTCAACCCTTTGATGTCAATGCTCGATCAAGATTAAAGGCCGCGCTTATAAGCGCCAAGTGAGTAAATGCTTGGGGAAAATTCCCCAATGCTTCGCCACTATGGCCGGTTTCTTCAGCGTATAGCCCCACATGGTTGGCAAAACCCAACATTCGCTCAAATATGATGCGAGCGTCACTGAGACGGCTGTCGTCAAAACGGCCTGCCCGCGTCAGTGCTTCCACGAGCCAAAAGGTACACAAATTAAAGGTTCCCTCCTTGCCGTCTAAGCCGTCTTCTAAATTGG
>CAZGON010000075.1:0-7203 GCA_964527085.1 uncultured Candidatus Competibacteraceae bacterium | reverse complement strand
CAATGCCTCCACGAGCCAAAAAGTACAGATATTAAAAGTGCCTTCTTCACCGTCAAGGCCATCGGCGTTTTCCTGCACGTTATAACGGTAGACGAGGCTGTTGGCCACTAGACCTCCCTTTTCCGGTGACAGCAGAGTAGCGTCTAAGGTTTTTAACATGCGGGGATCGGTGGGAGACATAAAAAACGTCAACGGCATCATTAAATTAGCGGCGTCGAGGGCATCGCTGCCATAGTATTGCACAAAAGTTTGCCGTTTTTCGTTCCAACCCTTGGCCATAATATCTTCGTAGATTTGATCACGTACCTTCAGCCAACGTTCTCGGTTGGTGGGAAAGGAACGTTTTTCGGCGAGTCGCAAGCCACGATCCACGGCTACCCAGCACATGAGCTTGGAGTACACAAACTCTTGCTGGCCACTGCGCACTTCCCAAATGCCTTCGTCTCGCTGCTGCCAGTTGTCGCACACCCAATCCACGAGCCTGCGCAGTGTCAGCCACATATCATAAGAAATCGGTACACCGTATTTATTATAGAGATAAGCGGCATCCAATAACTCGCCATAGATATCCAGCTGCAGCTGATCATAAGCGCCGTTGCCGATCCGTACCGGTTTTGAACCTTTATAGCCGTCTAAATGATCGAGTTTAACCTCGGTCAGATCCCGGCGACCGTCAATGCCGTACATGGTTTGCAGCGAGCCATCGGGGTTGGCACCCTGACAAAGGGTGGTCAGAAAACTCATAAACTGACCGGCTTCTTCTGTAAAACCCAGGCGTAAAAACGCATAAATGGTAAAGGCGGAATCACGTATCCAGGTGTAGCGATAATCCCAATTGCGTTCGCCACCAATGCCTTCCGGGAGACCACAGGTGGGCGCAGCGACAATGGCGCCCGAGGGTTCAAAGGTCAGTAATTTTAGCGCCAGGGCGGAGCGGTAGACCATTTCTCGCCAACAACGGCCAGAATACTGGCATTTAGCTATCCAACCATGCCAATAGTCTACCGTACTGCGAAATAACTCTTCGGCTTCGTCAGCCGATAAGGTAAGTCCACAGCCGTTTTCTTGAGATAAGTGGCGCAGCACAAACGCACAAGATTCTCCTTCGTTAAGGGTAAATTCTGCCCCTATGGCGTCTCCCTTCTTTTGCAGAGGCACACTGGTGGCTAAACCGAGTTCGAGGGCTTCTGACTGAAACACGGCACCGTCCGAGGTAAGGGTCGTCGTATGAGAATCGCGAGCATAGTTAAAGGCAGGTCGGCAGTCTAAACGAAAGGTAATAGCGCCACGCACAGCGGTGATCCGGCGTATCACTTGACGGTGTCGCTTGTCTGGCTGAATCGCTTTGCCTACTGGCATAAAATCCGTGAGTTCAGCGGCCCCCTGGGGGGAAAGAAAGCGGGTGATGAGTACATTGGTATCGGGCCAGTAGAATTGTCGGCAGGTGACATTGCCATCTACGGGAGCAAGCCGAAAATAGCCGCCCTTGTTATCGTCAAGAAGGGCTGCAAACACACTTGGCGAATCGAAATGGGGGATGCATAACCAGTCAATAGAGCCATCCATGCCCACTAAAGCCACTGTGTGCATGTCGCCAATCATGGCGTAATTTTCGATAGGTTGATAGGCCATAAAATATTGTCTCAGTGATACGTGACAGGCTTTCGCCAATGGGAAGCTATTTTCAGCAATGATGTGGCGACTTGACTAATAGCTGGGGTCAGGTCGTAATCAGCAAAGCGATAAAATGTGGCTTCCGTCAGGATCTAATCAAGTTGATTGTTGCTTTTTCCCTTAATTAGTTCACATCAACACGCTATTATTTCTTATTACACTAACTTTAACGTTATTACTCATGAAATCACCCATAGGATTCGCACTATGCGCAGAATCATAAGATCTCATGGTAAGTTCAAAAGAGCTTATTTATCTTTTCTGTACATACTCGCTGCTGCTGGTGGGGTGATAGCGGGTTGGTGGTTAGTGTTTCCCATAGCGCTTGCCGATGTTCCTATTTTTAGCCAACGCGACATCATTCATCCTGTGGTGGCTACCCAGGGTATGGTGTCTACTCAGGAGGCCATGGCGACAAATATCGGTCTCGACATTTTGCAGCAGGGTGGCAATGCGGTGGATGCGGGTGTAGCGGTCGGTTTTGCCCTTGCAGTCACGTTACCGCGAGCGGGTAATTTAGGCGGCGGCGGTTTTATGTTGGTTTATGACGCCAAATCCAAACAGACTGTTGCTATCGATTTCCGGGAGATGGCTCCAGCCGCGGCCCATCGGGATATGTTTTTGGATGAACAAGGGGATGCCGACTCAGAGCTGTCGCGTTATAGTTACCTGGCGGTGGGTGTACCCGGCACCGTGGCTGGCCTAGCGCTAGCGCTGGAACGCTATGGCACACTGTCGCTAAAGGAGGTAATGGCGCCTGCTATCGAGTTAGCCGAACAGGGTATTACTGTCAGCGAAGATCTCTCCAACTCCTTAAAAGCAGCCAAGGAGCGTATGGAACCTTGGCTTGCCTCCCTAAAAATCTTTTTCAAGCCCAATGGCGTACCCTACGAACCCGGTGAAACCCTTATCCAAAAAAATCTTGCCGCCTCACTACGCGCCATTGCCGAGCAAGGCGCAGAGGCTTTTTACCAAGGTAGTATCGCGCGAAAAATCGCAGCGGATATGACAGCCAATGGCGGCTTGATCACTCTAAAGGATTTAAAAAACTACCGACCGATGGTGCGGAAACCCGTGCGAGGCCAATATCGGGGTTATGATATTGTCTCCATGCCCCCGCCTAGCTCTGGCGTTATTCATCTGATTCAAATCCTTAATCTTTTGGAATATTACCCGATAAGTGAATTAGGTCATAACAGCGCAGCCACCATTCACCGCATGGCGGAGTCCATGAAACTAGCCTATGCCGATCGCAGTGAATACCTAGGCGATCCGGATTTTGTCCGAGTACCCGTGAACGGGCTAATTTCCAAAGACTACGCTGGAGTATTGGTTAAAGAAATCGATACCCAACGGGCACGCCCGGCAGATGACATAAAGCCTGGCGATCCGCTCCCTTTTGAAAGTACCGAAACAACCCATTACTCCGTAGTCGATCAAGCCGGCAACGCAGTGGCGACCACTTATACCCTCAATTTTAGTTATGGTTCCGGCATTATTGCTAATGGTACGGGTATTCTGCTCAATAACGAAATGGACGACTTTTCAGCCAAACCGGGGGTTCCCAATGCCTATGGTTTGATTGGCGGCGACGCCAACGCCGTCGAGGCTAGCAAACGACCCTTGAGTTCCATGACGCCGTCCCTGGTGTTCAAAGACGATAAACTCTTTTTAGTCACTGGTAGCCCCGGTGGTAGCCGAATTATCACAACTGTGTTGCAAATCATGATGAATGTCATCGATCACGACATGAATATCGCTGAAGCAACCATTGCGCCCCGTATTCATCATCAATGGTTACCTGATGAACTGCGTGTGGAAGAAGGTCTCAGTCCCGATACTATCGCCGGATTAAAGGCTTTAGGACATACCTTGGAAGTTGATGATGCCATGGGAGCCACGCAAAGTATTTTACGTTTGCCAGGCAGTATAACGGGGTTCTCGGATACACGCCGCTCAAGTGGACTTACCGTTGGCTATTGAGTCATTCAAATTTGACACTTTTTTGACATTGATTTAACACGTTTTTCACGCCAAGTGGGTTATATAGTCATATTGCCCAAAAAAAATTCTCAAGACAGAGTGTTAGCTTGCTATGAATTTGCTGATCGTCGAAGACAACAGTGACATCGCCGCCAATATCGGCGATTTTATGGAAGCTCACAATTATACGGTGGACTTCGCTATGGATGGCATCGGTGGGCTTCATCTGGCTATTACTAATGATTACGATGTCATTATCCTCGATATTATGATGCCTAAAATGGATGGCCTCACGTTTTGCCGCAAGTTGCGGCAAGAGGGTAACAGCCGCACCCCTGTGTTGATGCTCACGGCACGGGATACGTTAGACGATAAACTGGCCGGTTTTGGTGTGGGTGCCGATGATTATCTGGTTAAACCTTTTGCTCTGCAGGAGGTTCACGCGAGAGTCAATGCGCTCATCCGACGCAATCAACCGGCATCGTCGGAAGTGTTGCGGGTAGCTGATTTGGAACTCAACTTAGGTACGCTGACTGCCCAACGGGCTGGGCAAACATTGAAGCTCAACCCCATTGGCATAAAAATCCTTAAACTCCTGATGCAGGCTTCACCTAAGGTGGTTTTGCATCACGATATTGAACAGGCGCTCTGGGACGATGAGCCTCCCGATAGCGGCGCTTTGCGTTCCCATATGTATGCACTGCGACGAACCGTCGATAAGCCTTTTTCCCATTCTCTTCTAACCACGGTACACGGTATCGGCTACCGTCTTGTGGAACCTTATAATGAAATATCGTCGTAGCCTTCGTTCTCGAATTACCTTTGCCTTTTGTCTATTCGGCGCTGTGTTAGGGGCTGTTTATGGGTTTACCATTTATCAAGCGTTTTTTGTGGTAGAAAACCGTATTTTAGGTCGTTGGCTAGAACTGGAGCTGGAATATTGTTGGGATCGCTACCAGACCGGTCATGAAGTGCCGCTGACGTCTAGCCGTTTTATAAAAAGCTATTTACATGCCGATGAGTTGCCGGGACCCATTCGTGAACGAGCAGAGGCGCTTCCAGAGGGCATTCATCCGCTCTATGAATATCATGCGGAACCAAACTATAAATACTTAGTAGCTGTAAAGCAGGGCGACGACGGAGAGCGAATTTATGCCGTATTAAATGCCTCTCGCTTAGAGGTTAGCACCAAGGGTTTTAGTCATCTTTTGATCGCTGTTTTGGTCGGTACGACCTTGTTGGTGGTATGTTTAGGTGTTGCCCTTGGGTATTTGACGGCTAACCGCATCATTTCCCCATTGGTGCGGCTTACCCGTTGGGCAGAGACAGTGGAACCCAGCCAACTATCTGACACCATTAGCGACCGTTTTTGCGATGACGAAGTGGGATTTCTGGCGAAAACCCTAGAAGAATTAATGGTTCGTATCCAAGCTTTTATCAATCGCGAAAGTGAGTTCACTCGCAATGCGAGCCATGAGCTGCGCACTCCGGTAACGGTCATCAAAGGTGCTGTGGAACTATTGGAAGCATTGCCTTTGAGCCAGCAAAAAGCAGCTAGCCGTTCGCTGGAACGTATCCAGCGGGCTATCCGAGATATGGAGAGTCTTATCAACGCTTTTTTATGTTTAGCCCGGGAATGTAGCGAGCCCGATCAGAGCTGTGATCTGGCGCCCATTGTCAAACACGCCGTGGAACAGCACCAGCACTTGATGGAACGTAAGCAGTTTACCGTAGATATTGCCGTCACAGGATCGACCCTTATAAACGCGCCAGAGGCAGTGGTTTCTATTGCTGTCAATAATCTTATTCGTAACGCATTTTTATATACCGAAGAAGGCCAAGTGCGGGTCCTAGTGTCTAGTTGGGGTGTATCTGTAGAAGATACCGGCATCGGTATTCCAGCGAATGCCTTAGCCCATGTCACTGAACCGCAAGTGCGGGGAGAACAAAGTCAAGGCTATGGACTCGGGTTGTCCATCGTGCGGGAGTTTTGTCAACGCTTTGGATGGCAATTACAATTGAGCAGCACGGAAGGAATGGGCACTCGAGCGACCCTTCAATTTACAGCTTAAAAAATAAGTAACTACTCCCCTTCCCGTCATTCTCGCCATGAACTAGCGAGGATCCATTGCCATGGACGGCAAGTGTTGGTGACAACCGCCTGCCATCCTCCCTGGCAACTGGATTCCGGCAATCCCTGCCGGAATGACAGGTGAGCGGTCACCTTATCATGCCTTCCTAGAAATAGTTGAAACAAAAATTGATATCCCAGGATATTCGATTGAAACACATCTGCTTTCATAATTAAGACTAGATAGCTGAAAGGAGAAAAAAATTCACCTTAATATTTTTTTGACGTTACTTTGACAAAAATTTCACGGTTACGTGTTTATGATGAATCTTAAGTTAAACAAACAACGTATGTTAACTACCTTTCAAACACACTTAATGAGGAACCACACCATGAAAAAGATTGCTTTAAGCTTTGTGATCGCCGCTTCTTTGTCAACCGGTGCTGCTTTAGCTGCTGAACCCTTCAAGAATCGGGGTATCGATTATAGGACTACTGCACAACCGGATACGAGCGTAGACCGTAACGCTGTAACTGCCCAAGCCAACACCTTCAATGACCGGGGTATCGATTACGTGGAGACGGTACTTGTGGGTGCTGACACCTCGCGTGCCGATGTCACCCCGGTGGTAAGAGGATTTAATAACCGTAACAACGTTGTCGTGAATGAGCGCCAGGATCTTTCTAATGCCAGGGATGATGTGCGATTAGGCTATTCTCGTTGAAAAAGCGCTTTATGAGTAGTAAGCAATGGCCTTTATCAATATACGGATCTAACGTGGTTTATGATGCCCTAGATCCGTATTTTCTGTTTTCGTGATATTAATAATAACTATCTTTTCTCTCTCTTTATATATTTTTATCTTTCTAAAAACCGCAAGAAATCGCAAATCTCCGCAAGAAACCGCAAACGTAAGCCCCGCCTTTGCACTATGCTATGTCTCTGAATTCTTAATACACCGATTAGCCCCTGGGTAGCAGCTCAGTGATAGCCTTCCTGACGTTGCACTAGGGACTGACGTTTTAGCGCATCGGCATAGACAGCACATAGATGAGGCACGATCCTTTGCTAATCAAATCAAACCATAGTTAAGCTGATCCGCAGCTTGGCGAAGCAAACCCACAATCGTAGGATCGTTCAGGGCGCGATGAAAAGCAGGGTGCTGGGGTGTAGCGTCGCTTAGTGCGCGTTCGTAGAGGGCCACGCAATAGTGTCCGCCGTGCATAGACGATGCGTAATAAAGACCGTTGATGAGAGGATAAGCCTCATAAAATGCTTGGGACCAGCGGCGCGCCCGCGCACGGGGCCCACAACTAATGAGCATCGACGCACCCACCTGCGTTGCAAAAGCACCCGAGAGATCAAGTAACTGCAGTGGTGTTTGCGTCCGATAAGCCACCATCCAAGGTCCCTTTGCCGAACGGTTGATGACACGCGTTGTCTGGAGTGTCTCGGCCAATGCTGTGATACCATC
>CAZGON010000074.1:18004-18270 GCA_964527085.1 uncultured Candidatus Competibacteraceae bacterium | reverse complement strand
CTGTCATCCGCCTGGTCCCATCATTTGCGCGGCGATGTCCAATGGCCCATTTTTTGGAAAATCTTGCCCGCGATCGCTGCGGGGGTAGTGCTGGGTAAAACGCTGGCTTACCAACTCAACACTGAGTGGCTGGAGAGCATTTTTGGTCTATTTTTGCTCTTTGTGTCCCTCAAGATGTTGCTGAACTGGTTGCCCAAACCAGATAACCCCGGACAGCTAAAAGCTGGGATTATAACCCTGATCGGCGCAGTTTTGGGACTTAAATC
>CAZGON010000074.1:16142-17994 GCA_964527085.1 uncultured Candidatus Competibacteraceae bacterium | reverse complement strand
GTTGTATGCCGGGCTGCCCATGAGCCAAGCCAGCGGCACGTCCGCCTCGTTTACGTTACCTATTGCCCTCGTCGGCACGGTCAGTTGTGTAACCTTCACATTGCCGACGACCCTCACAATTCCCTGGTCAACAGGCACAATTTACTGGCCCGCGGTGGCTTTAGTGGCTCCCTTCACAATCCTCGGTGCCCCGTTGGGGACGTATCTATGTCACCAAATTCCATCTCACCATTTGAAACGCGCCTTTGCGCTGTTTTTAATGTTTTTGGGATTACGGTTGCTATTTGAGGCCGCTCAAGCGTTTATTGCCGGATAAATAACCAAGTGTTGGTGAACAAAAACCTCAAGGCTTGCTATGGCTGCCTTGAGGTTAATTCGGTGAGGATGGCGAATGACTAACGAGTTCACAAAGGGAAGGATTTTGTCAGATCGTCATCCTGTTACCATCGCCATGAAAGTATTCGCGACCGTATGCGCCTGATGGCTGAGGGCGAGGACCGTGGAGTGAGTGATCGGTAGGCTATCCACCACCATGCCCGCAGAGAGCGCCATCATATACAGAATGGAAAATTTAAACAACGATTTTGCTTGGTCGCGATCACTGGGAGTTTGTAACAAAGCCCAGGATTTTTTGAGGAAAATGTAGCCCAAGTATGCCGCGATCGCTCCATAGACCCACCCTGTAGCGTGCAGTGGCACGGTCATCAGTAATGTGATCGGGACTAACACCAGCGTGTAGACCCAAATCTGTTTGGCCGTGGCGTCATCGCCCACAATGACAGGCAACATCGGGACGCCAACTTTGGCATAGTCATCCTGAATCACGAGGGCCAAGGCCCAAAAATGAGGCGGAGTCCAAATAAATACGATGGCAAAAAATAGCCAGGCGGCCCAACTCAATTCGCCCGTAACGGCGGCCCAGCCAACCAGTGGCGGAATCGCGCCCGCCGCTCCGCCAATCACAATATTTTGCGTTGAGGAGCGCTTCAGCCAGTGCGTATAGACGCCCACGTAAACAGCAATGCCCAACATTTCTAGGCTAGCGCTCAGGACGTTAGCAACCATGGCCTGAGCCGCAAATGCTATAACCGCCAGAGCTACCGCAAAGATTAGTGCATCTCGTAATTGAATACGGCCCGATGGAATCGGGCGATGGCGTGTGCGCTCCATATCAAAGTCAATGTCGCGATCGTAAATGCAGTTAATCGATTGCGCTGAAGCCGCCGCCAACGCTCCGGTTAAGAGCGTCACAATCAACAGCAGCGGATCGACGGTACCCTGGGCTGCTACTAGCATGCTCGCCGCCGTTTCGATGAGTAACAGAGGAATGATTCTGGGCTTAGTCAATTGCCAATAGCTCCGACAAACTTGCCAAAAGCTGTCATGGTGAGGAGTCGGGCTTTGCCAGGTGGGAGAAGTCTGCATGTGCAGGTAAGTCCTTATTTAAAAAAGCAAACAAATGTCTACAACGGGATGAATGATTCCCTGAAGATTTTTGATTCGGCAACAATCCGGGATTTCATCACCCTAGATGTACTGAGAGCCGTTGAATTAGCTAGACGTTTGGGAAGCGTTGAACACCACTGACGCAGGAGCTGGCTGAGTACGATCGCGCCACGCGAGGACAGTAAATGCGACTAGCGCCGCCGTGAGAGTTGCCCCTACTGTGTGGTGAGTCACCGTCAGGGGCTCCACTTGTAAATGCATTTGTAGGGTGGCGATACCTAAGACGATTTGAATGGACAGTAGCGTGCCAATCACCATCGTTAACCGTCGTAACCACGGATGTAGCGCTGGGGTCCGCCACGATGTCAGCAGCAGCACCAAAATACAGACCGTTGGTGGAACTACG
>CAZGON010000074.1:0-16074 GCA_964527085.1 uncultured Candidatus Competibacteraceae bacterium | reverse complement strand
CCATCGTGAGCCGACCAATGCGCCCAGCAGGCATTGCCCATACACCAAGACCGTAGCCACCAAACCCATAAATGGCAAGTTACCTGACGTACCCAAACCGGTGTAGGGTGTCAAGCCTAGTCCAATGACTAACACTGTGATTAAAAAGGCTAAGGCCGTTCCGAGGTGAGCGGTTACGATGTCAAAGCGCAACAACTCGGTGACGGTCAAGCCGCCTAAAGCGCCCTGCACCAGGATGAGCAATAACGCTCCAACTGACGCCCACGGCAGCCACTGAGGGACATCACGACGACACCACCAAGATTGCCGTCAACCAGAGTGAGAGCACCCCAATCACCGACGCATCTAAGCGATGAAACCATTCCAAGAAGACCTGCAGATTCATCTGCTCTCGGGGCACGAGCTGACCGTAGCAGAGGGGCCAGTCAGGGCAGGCTAACCCAGCATTCATGACGCGGGTGGCGCTACCAACCGCCATCAACGCGACCGTCGCGATCGCGATTTTCCAAACTAATCGACGAATCCGAACCGTCGCCACCGTGGATACAGATGTGTGAGGCTGAAGCCGAGTACCGGGAGAAAAGTTATACGGAATATTAGCTGACATAGAGCAAGCAATGGGCTTTCCAATACCTCGTTCCTGAGTTCAAAGGAAGGCAACATACGCGCTTAGCGACTTGAACTAAAGTCAGCCCTTCACTATTGCTCTCAGGTGGATTGCCTATCACTTTAAGGAAGGGCCTTTTTATTCCTGGAAAGCTTTAGGGTTTTCTTCGGAATCTAGTACAAGACTCAATAATTCTTGTAACGTTTTCCAAAGATAATGGCCTCAAACCTCAGGCGGCAGCAGCGCGATCGCTCGGTTGACTGACCGCCTGAGAAGTCATCCCCATAGCCGATCAGCCAAACTTTTCTAGCTGGTCGAGACGCAGCCAAATATTGGGGGTCGGGACGTGACCAAACATCACCAGAGCATACTCGTCACGGGTTTCCAAAATTTCGCCCCGAGTCTCAAACAGGTAGGGCGGAAACCGCGTATCGCTTGCCGTTGCTTCAGTGCTGCTTTCAAGCTTCTCGCGGACAGCCCGCACCAAGTCACCACGCTTCAACTCTGCTGCCATTACTCGCGTTCCATCAAATTATCATTACGCAAAATATTGTAAACCCTGGACTCTTATCGTTGGCACTGGGGACAAAAATGCGCCGAGCGCCCGGCTAGCTTAATACGGCGAATCGGGGTTGCACAAACGCGACAGGGTGCTTGCTCGCGATCGTAGACATTGGCCACCCCGCCATAGTTACCATTGATGCCGTGAACATTGCGGAAATCGCTGAAGGTCGTCCCCCCATGCTCAATGCCCGTAGCAAGAGCCTGCTGAATGCCGGTGTACAGGCGCTCCATACGCTGACGACCAATGCGGGTACAGAGGGTGGTCGGGCGAATACCACTGATAAATAGAGCTTCATCGGCGTAGATGTTGCCAATGCCCGCTACTAAGGTTTGATCTAAGAGGGCATTTTTGATCGGACGTTTGCGGCCCCGAGTAGCCCGGTACAGGTAGTCGGCGGAAAAGCGATCGCTAAACGGCTCTGGGCCTAGAGCGGCCATGCCGGTCATGATCGTTTCAGGGGCGATGCCGGGAGGCACCCACCATAGCCGTCCAAACGTTCGCTGATCGACAAACCGGAGTTCGTAATCCTCATCCAACTGCAACCGGACTCGGCAATGGGTTGAGACAGACTCATGGGGCGATAGCCACAGCAGCTGTCCTGTCATGCGAAGATGCACCCCCAAGTGCCCAGCAGGTTGCGCCGTCGGTGTTTGCAACGTGGCCAGCAAATATTTACCGCGCCGATACCAAAACACGATACGGGCATCTCTCATGCCCGCCCAAAAGGCATCAATAGAATCGGGGTAAGCAATGCTGCGTGAAAGCAACACCTGCCCACCCCGTATCTGACGATTTAATGTGACTTGGTTTAAGCCGCGACGAACGGTCTCAACTTCAGGTAGCTCCGGCACAATGTCGTCAATCCTGTCCCATAATCATGAACAATACTGTTAACAGGGTGCCGCAAAATAGGCTTAACAACTGGCATGTAAAGACCATCGTTGAAAATTTAGGCCTTTGTGGGCGATCGCTCACAATTCCTAGAAAGCTTATTTTTTCTTCTTGGGAGCTTCCACTTCAAGTAGTTCGTCCAATGCAAAGTTGTTGGTATTGACGCCAGCATAATTCACCTTGTCAAAGCGAACAACAGCTGGATAACGGATGCCACTTTGGTCGATACTAGCGACCTTGCCGACATCTTGATACCAGTAAGATTCTTTGCGAAGAATCCGAACGACAGAACCACGCTGAACCATAAATAATGCCCTCTTAAAAACAGGTTTATGGACAAATAACTCGTTCATCAGCCTACTACGGAACTCTTGGCTTACAGCGGGTACAGGCTTTAAGTTTTGTTGCCGACCACCCCATTTGCCAGTAAATTGAAATGTTTTGCAACATTCGAGGTGGTCTTTGTTTCATCCACGTCGGCGCTCTCGATGCGTTCCGGCAAATCGTCCCGATTCACCGTCACGTGCGCTCTGTTTGAATGCGAAGGCTAGGTTAGAACCAGCCGTCCTGTTCGAGTTCTTCAATAATTTGCAACCCCCGTGGATCGCCGACCTGCAAAATGGCGGAGCGCGTATCTTCCCGCACTCCCAGGTCATCATCCTCAGCAAAGGTCTCAATCAAGGCATCAATCGCGGTGGCGTACACGACGTTGGACGGGAGTTCGCGGCAGAGTTCGCCAAGCGCCCAGGCGCAGTTACTGCGTACGGCGGCGATGGGATCACGCCGCATCACTTCAATGATCGGTGGAATCGCAGCAACCACAGTGTCATAGTTGACTTTGGTCATTTGAGCCAGGGCACTTGCGGCCCACAGGCGCACCGCCGGAATATCGGTTTTCAAGGCCTCAATCAGGGGCTCTAAAACCTGGGGTGTATGGCTATTACCGAGGGCCCAAACGACGCCCTTACGAACGTAGCCATTCCAATCTTGGAGTTGCTGAATGAGGGGCGCGATCGCCGTCTCGGTACAGTTCCGTCCGAGCGCATAGGCCGCGCTGACCCGTACCAATGGACAACTGTCCTGCAGCAGCTCAATCAGTCGCGGCACCGCTCGCGGCTCTTCTAGCTCACAAAAGGCTCGTGCTGCCAGCATGCGCTGCTGGGCCTGGGGAGCATCAAGCAGCGTCAACATTTCCTCAGCATCGTACTGAGGCTCTGCTGCGGCATCCCCGTTAGGAGCAATGTGATCCAGCGGATCGTCGAACTCGACCTCCGGATCTATGATTTTTAAATCATCGTCATCATACATATCCACACTTTACAGCACTGCTTTCGCTCTATCGAGTCCATCATTAGCCGCCTCAAGAGAGGGGCTATCAGCCTTTAAAAACTGTCATGATGCATTCGCATGACTCGCAAAGTCTGCTTCACTAAACATCAGACATCGCCCCTTAACTGCATCAATCATGGTTTGGATGAGATTTAATCAATTGTTGCGCGTAACCGCGATCGCGGGCGGGTTGCTGGCGGGTATGGTCGCCTGCCAACCATCTACGGAGACTCCCCCTAGTGATGAGACGGCAACGGCCCCAACCGAAGCTCCTGAATCGCCTGACCAAGCTGACTCAATACCTCCTTCAGAACCGGCCGAACCGATCCCTGAACCGCCCTCTGAAACAATAGACGAGACGCCCCCGTCCCCGGCACCTGCTCCCTTGGCGCAAGCTGAGCAAGCGTGTTCAGTGTCTGCCTTTGTCGCTGATACCGACCCAGCGGGATTAAATGTGCGCAGTGGACCAGGGAGCAACTACGATGTCGTCGCAACGCTGCCAACGAACGAACCGGTGGAAGTTGCCATTGCCGGAACTGCTCAGGGATGGTTTTTAATCAATGAGGCCTACAGCGAGTCTCAGCCAGAGTTAGAACAATTAGGTTGGGTGTATGCCCCTTTGCTCGGCGTGACCACGACCAGCCTCAACATCAATGATCCAGATGCGCCTGCCGCCCTCTATGCAGCTCCAGATGGCAACTCGTCTGTTGTGACTGAAGTGCCGAAGTTTACGGAGGTGACATTGCTCAGTTGTTCGGGTAACTGGCTGGAAGTGCAAACCGCCGATACCACTGGTTGGCTAGCCGTAGGGGATCAGTGCAGCAATCCAGTCTCGACATGCCCGTAGCGATCGCAACTGCGAATACCTCCTGTCGCCGTTTTACCGAACATCGACGAATCGGCGAGATGACGCTCTTCTGACACCGATCACGTTGGCCTGTTGAGTATCAGGTCTTTATCTCGCCTTAAGGTTCGTCTGGAATGATGCGGTTGAATTGATGGAATAATGTTGATGATTTAAGCATGTCTCAGTCGGAGAATTTGCCCCCTTTTTGAGGCTAAATCTGAGCATTTGGGTCTAAATCTCGACGTGATTAAGTTTTTCGGGATATGGCTCTCAAATACATCTTGGGACGGTCTCATCTCCTGCTGAAACATCCATCTGTAAGGACATAAGGAGTTTGGAAATGTTAATTGCTTTTTTGATTACCGTTGTTGTGCTAGCCATTAGCCTGTGGGTTGTGTCTCTTCTCCCTACTGGCGTAGAGGTTGATAGCCCGATCAAAGCCTTGTTGGGAGGGGCTATTATCGGCATTCTAAATGGTCTCTATCAGTTTTTGCCCCAAGGACTACGGGCTTTTGGAGCCATTATCAGCTTGGGTTTGATCCCATTGATTATCAGTATCGTGGTCTTTGGTTTAGCCGCGATGTTGGTTGAGGGGTTTCGCCTACGGTGGGGATTCATCAGTGCCATTATTGGCGCGATCGCGCTGACCTTTGTTAACAGCATCTTGAACTGGATTCTGCAAAGCGTAGGTCTGATCTCGGTTGGCTAGACGTCGATGCCTTGTTGCTATGTCAATTCTTTAAAGCTGGGTAACCGTAGCGTGGGTCAACCGGAGGGTAACCCGTGAAAGCCTCTGAAACCCTGGATTTTCTCCTGGCAGAGACGCTCGCATACAGCCTTTCGGGCATGGCTAGCGCCAGGGCAAAGTCTGTCCATGGGACAAACGTTACCTCGACACCACGCTACACCTGTCCACACATTAAAAGCTGATATAGCAGAAGGTAGAAAGGTTCGAGGTTTAGGGCAAGACTTTTCCGCAGGCGATTCGGCGATTGAGAGTGTCCCAACCTGATTGCGGATTGCTATAAATCATGAGGTTGGTTGGGGTCGGTTAGGGTCGTTACATAAGCGAACTGTTAGGAGGTTCCATGCAGCTAATGCGAGTGACTTCGCACTAAATGTAGCTCACGGTTGCACTTCGCTTGTTGTCCATGGCGATCGCTCCGGGGCCTGGGCTAGTAATTCTCTCGTGTTTGATCGACCCCTATGTAAAGACAGCTAAAAACTATAAACACAGCTAGAAACCTTGCTGCAGTTCTTCTACCAGCATTTCTTGATAGATCTGGTGGAGATAAGGGGTCATGACATTATCTTCAATGCCATAGCCTAAGCTAGTCCAGGTTCCAGACAGCAGATAAAAAACCTCGTCTAACCGTCCTTGACGGAGTAGTTCAGGGATATTGACGCCCCAGGCATAGGGATCTGAAAGCCAGCGATAGACGACTTCATCTTGATAAACCGCTTCAAAACTGTAGTCGGCCCACCACGAATACCATTGGGGTGGCTCTGGGTGGTAGGACTGCGCTTTTTCTAGCCAGGTGGTGGTAATAAACTGGTAGCGTCCAGCAGCGGTGGTGCAGTTGCCAAGGTTAGGACCAGCCACGATATCCACGCAGGCATCTGGATGGGCGGTGAGATTATTGATACGCTGCCCACCGTAGAGCGTATGATACGGCTCGGCGGTGTTGGACTCAGCCGCTGAGATTGTGCGCATGAGCGCCCTCACATAGGGGTCGCCCCCTGACATTTTGAGCGGGACTGGAGACAATGCGGGGGCTGGTGGTAGTAACTGTCGCGATCGCGCAAAGATAAACGGGCTCTCTGTTGCCAGCAACCAGGCGGTACCCAGCATAATACAGGCGGTCAAGAGCACTGTGCCCCGATCCGTTTTAGCAGGTTTGTTGGAGGTGCGATCGTAAGCAGCCACAGAATCTATAAAACCTCAGTTGGCAACGCTAACACGTTCAAGACGACAGTCAAGCGGTCAAAGTTGCCGCAATCCTAACTTACAATGCTGCAAAAATTTGCTTTAGGAACTGTAACTGATTCACCAAGGGCCGCGTAACCATGCTTACCCTTTCAACACGGTTCATTGTTATGGGTTTTGGGTTCTGGATACAAGATTTTAGATGTCAGGTCTCGTCGGTTAATCGATATTGAAATTTTCGCCATTGTGTATCGATACTTTTTCGAAACACGCCATGGATAGTCAATTCATGAGCTATGACTCTCGGCAGCAAAGATTGATATCGTGCCTTGATGAAGCATGAGACAGGCTGAGCAGCTCAAATAAATATGACTTATTCCATTGACCCATCAATCCTTTAGGGGCACCGTCGCCAGTTAGGTAGTTTTGGCTGTGTAGAGTACCGTTGACCCCATTCTTCAATACACTGACGATAGCCACACTAACAGGGAGCGATCGCTCGACGGTATGAGCCTACGCCTAATTGAGGTGTTTTTGCCAGAACGCTACCAAGCTGAGGTAGAAACGCTGTTAACGAATGCGGAGTTGGTCGAGACCTGGTACACCCCCCATTTGCAAAGTCAAATGGGGGTGCGGCTGCTCGTAGAATCCACTAAGGTCGAGACGATTGTCGACCAATTTGCGAATCACTTTGAGGGGGTTGAGGAATTTCGGTTGTTGCTACTCTCTGTGGAGGCATCAGTACCGTCGCCAACTCAAGCCAAGAAAACACCAGAAATAGAATCTCTGACAACCGACATCAGAGAAGATTTGAATCCCCAAGCGGCACGACTCAATCGAGAAGAAATCTTTGACCGCATGGCCAGCAGTGCGAACGTGTCTTGGGTGCAACTGGCCATGATATTACTGTCAAGCACCATCGCAGCCATTGGCATTTTGCGAGATAACCAGGCAGTGGTTATCGGGGCGATGGTAATCGCACCTTTGCTCAAGCCCAACATGGCGTTGGCGGTGGCAACGACTTTGGGAAAACGACAGTTTGTCTTGCGAGCACTGCTCTCAGGATTGCTAGGGATAGGGTTAGCGCTGTTACTGGCAATTGCGATCGGTTACAGCGTCCCGGTATCTCTAGAGTCGTCTGAAATTGCCAGTCGTCTCCATGTTGGTTGGGCAGATGGCATTTTGGCATTGGCGTCGGGCACGGCTGGGGCGATTGCCCTCACGAGCGAAGAACGCAGTAGCATTGTGGGGGTGATGGTATCCGTGGCGCTGCTGCCCCCTTTAGTCGTACTGGGTTTGCTGATGGGGGCTGGCTATTGGCCCCAAGCATTGGGCGCGGCCCTGCTCACGACGGCAAATCTGATCTGCTTGAACTTATCTGCGGTGACCACGTTCTGGCTACAGGATGTACGACCTCGACAACAGCAGGATTTGCCTAAGGCCGAGCAAACGACATGGGTCGCTTACAGTATCTGGATTTTGTTGCTGCTGGGATTAGTCGGGGTCGTGGTGACGGTCCGAGCTTATGACTTGCAGTCGTATTGACCGATTGCTTTTATTCCACTGGAGCCGCGATCGCCTGCATATGATTTGCGTAATCGATGTTCCCTCTATGGCAGCGGTGACCATGAGTGTTCAGAGAGTTGGTTGCAGCCACACCAGGCAAACTTCGCTTTATGATGCAGGAGCGGGCGAGGTAAAAGCCTTGTAATTTAAGCTCAAAGGGTTGGGATAAGACGCAAAATCCTAAAATGCACAAGTATTCTTAAATAATATTTTCTAACTGTGTTGCTTGTATGAAGTGTCTTCAACAAAACAGGCATCAAGTATCCAAGACGCAGAATAATGGTGACAATTGTAAATATGATTTGTGGTTGGTATTGAACCAGAATAGCCTGAGTGCTCGGCAAAGTTGATTTCCTAGACTTGAAACGAAGGTTATGGACTTCCTAACATCTTCCCTTGAGCTAGCAAAAAATGCTCAAGAGTAAGCATATATGGATAATAGTTGTAGATTCAATAGGCTCTCTATTAGCATCAAATAATTCAGAGCAGTGATTGGCTTCTTTGCCTTAAGGGCGCATATTTTCATTCCCCTCCAGATCTAATGCATATCTACATAGTTTAGGTTGATCCTAAAGGTGAATATTTACATAAAGCTCAATATGTAGAAACATTATGGATAAGATCTCCTTTCTATTGTAGAAACATCTATAAGAAAACTGAGTTATACCAAAGCTAGTTCGAAGAAAAGTAGATGATGGCAGTAGTGATGTCGCAAATAAAAAAGAGAGTATTAATAATACTCTACTCTGGTAATTATTATGATGCTTACACTCGTTGGATTAATGGTCTGGGTGAAGCATACACTCATCATAACTATGCCCTCAGTACAATAAGCCAGCTGTCTAAACAGGAAAATGTTGAGGAAGTTGCTGTTTTAAGCTGTGCAACCCAAGAAATCTATGACCACAGCTTAGATATTGGCTTTCGAGTTATGGGAGTTGGTTTGGATCCCTACAAGAACTTTAGAGAAATCAACAGACTTGTTTCTCAATATCGACCCACGCATATTATCCTTAGAACACCTTTACCTTCGGTGTTGGACTGGTCCATTAAAAATAATGTAAGAGTCATTACACTTTTTGCAGATTCATTTATAGATAAAAGCCTAAAAAGTAGATTCAACTACTTTAGGTTGTCGCGATTGTTAAATCATCCTCAAATTGAGTGGGTTGGCAATCATCACATCAATAGTTGCCGTTCCCTTGAGGAAATTGGAGTATCACCTAGGAAAATAATTCCTTGGGATTGGCCTCGTGACGCAAAGACGCCCTTAGATTTTGAACCCAAAAAAGGTCTGGCAGAAAAAGATAAACTTGAATTCTTATATGTTGGTCTGATTTCAAAATCTAAAGGCGTGCTAGACATAATTGAATCGATAGCACTGCTCAAATCAAAGGGAATTGTCGCGACACTTAAAATAGCTGGAAAAGCGAATGACTTAGATTTGTTCAAAGAAAAGGCTTATTCTTTGAATATTGAAGAGTCAATTGTCTTTTTAGGCTTAATACCAAACGATAAAGTTATTCATCTGATGCATGATTCAGATATCGTTTTTGTACCTAGCCATCATTCTTATGCTGAAGGATTACCATCCACTATTTACGAAGCTCTATGTTCACGTACGCCAATCATAGCTTCAGACCATCCAATGTTCTTAGAAAATATTGAAGATGGTTACAGTGCTTTGATTTTCCCAGAAAAAAACACACAAGCACTCGTAAACTGTGTTGAAAAGTTATTGCAAGATCCAGAATTGTATTCTCGTTTGTCGCACAATGCGCATACGGCGTGGGAAAAGCTTCAAATTCCTGTCACCTGGGCAGATCTAATTCATAAATGGGTCTCTGACACGGCTGAATCTTGTAATTGGATTAAAGAGCATGCATTACTAGGTGAACACTACAAAAGTAAAATTAAAGCTTAAAGTTTTAGTGGCGAGGAGAGGTGCCTAAAACCAAACTCTTGCACAACAATAAAAGTTACTGGCTAATGGATAAAGCTGAAAAGCTATAGCGATAGTCGGAAATTTTTTGAATCAATACATTGAATCAATCTTTAAACTTCATCCAATAATAAAGGAAGTATAAGCTTGCGATTGCTTAACGCTTTTCGAATACCAGTAATATACAATACTGCGTGCCGGTCTAAAAAAATACGGGGCTTAAAAAAGTAACTAGCAGAGAACTAAGCCTGTCAGTCATAGATGGAACTATCTTTTGAAACGCAATAACTACTTTGTGGCAGGTATTAAAGAAAGTTGACTTGACTCTTGCATTGGCCCAGGTGTCTTGTCGGCGTAATGTTAGGACTTAGGGGCTGGATGAAGTCTTGGCGAGTTCAATCTCCCTTAGACTCTGTCACTTCCTTGATGAAGGGATAAGGAGGATCGACCTCTGCAGATAATATCCATCATCCCAAACTGCGTAAGTCCTGTAATAATTGGGTAGGTTAAGTACATTGTCTCAAGCACTCTAGATTGCAGAAGGGATGTTCATGGATGTGACTTTTGTCTGTTGTGTAGAATCCGGCGGTTTAGAAGCACAATGTGTTCGTATGATAGAAAGCCTGCGTCGCTGGGGTGGGGTTTATTCAGAGTGTCCTATTTTCGCAGTCAACCCTAGATTTGGAGCGCCACTTTCCAAGAAGACTAGATCCACCTTTGATAAATTAGAGGTGAAATATATTTCTTTCAATGCTGATAATCCATATAGTTGGAAAGGCTTTTTGAACAAGCATTATGCTCTTGCGAAAGTCGAATCTATTGCAAGAAGTAGCTCTATCTGTTGGCTTGATAGTGATTTGCTGTTTTTGAGCGAACCGACTCAACTTGCACTTGAAAAAGGTGTTGACTTTAAAGCATGTACGCCTGATGCAAAGGGAGCGAGCACAGGTATCAATGATCCTATGGATTTGTATTGGCAAGGTGTTTGTAATAGCTTAGGAATAGATATTGATTCTTTACCGTATGTGACGACCTGTCTCGAAGAAAAGAAGGTTAGATTTTATTTCAATAGTGGTGTCTTCATATATAAAAGGTCTACTAATTTGTCTCAGTTGCATCTAGAAAATACTCTGAAGTTTTTTGATACACGGTTAGCCCCGAAGCACATTGGGAGCTTTTTCTTTACACAACATACCCTGGGAATCACCATTGCTAAAATGGGCCTTACTTGGTCATCCTTACCATGGACTTACAACTACAATGCTGGTTCTTCTACAGATACCGCGTATATGATGCCAGAGCGATTGAAAGAGGTTAAGATACTTCACTATCATGACTCTCTATGGCCAAATAATTTTTCGAGACTGCTAAATTCTTTAAGGTTGACGCATCCAGAAGTCGCAAGCTGGTTGGATTCTTTGGGGCCTCTAAAGGATGAATCTTCTCTGGAGTGGAAAATCTTTAACTTAATTCTGAATAATGTTAGGAAGAGGAAAGAAACTCGATATGTGAAAACATGCTCATTTGTATGAATTAAAAATCTTGCCTTCTTTTGATCCCTCGATATTCGAAGTGACGCGTGCTTTTTTGTCTTAAGGTCAGGAAAGATAGTCTCCAGGAAAAATCGTTTATAGATCTTGAGTCATTGCTGATTGCGAATCTTGACTTCATGAGTGAACTATGAGTAAATTCCTCCGTAAAATACTTTTCATTCTATCTGGCCCAAAATACAGGTTGGGGTTATTGTTAAGCCTATTTATCTTGGCTTCCATTCTGGAGACTATTGGAATAGGAATGGTTGGGCCGTTCTTGGCGGTTGTTTCGAATCCCTCAATCGTATTAGAAAACCCAATAACCTCAAGCCTGTTTCGGACATTAAATGCAACTAGTAATGGTGAGATAATTCTTGTTTTCGGCATTTCCCTGGTAATCTTGTTTGCGGCTAAAACGGCACTATATCTTGCTACAAAGTATGCAATTTATAGATATAGCTTTTATCAGAAAACGATGCTGCAAGGCCGCTTGATGAAAGCTTATCTCAATCTCCCTTATACTCTTTATCTTAAGCGCAATAGTGCCGATGTCATTAATCTCATAACAACTGAGACTACCTCTTTTAGCGCTGGATGTCTATTGCCTCTATTAGATATTGTGGCGAATTTGATTTCTGTGACACTGATTGTTATTTTGCTTGCGCGAACTGATCTTTTGTTTCTTAGCTTGATGCTAATTGTTTTTCTGCCCTTCCTCTCAGCAGTTTTTCTGATTGGCAAACTCCAAGGAGGGTGGGGCAAAAGTATGACAATTGATCAGAGAAATATCATTCAGTCAGTCAACCATGCTCTAGGGGGGCTAAAAGAGATAAAAGTCAATAGCTGTGAGGATTATTTTCAGGAAAAGCTTCAATTTTATGCGCGAAGACACTCTTACGCGAAGACACTGTCCTCCTTTTTCGGTATTGTCCCTCGCAGCCTGATCGAACTTGTTTTGATAGTAGTTTTAGTATCTTATGTTTTGATATCCTATCTGTTTTTGGGTCAAAATATTGACGAGCTTACTTCCGTATTAGGGGTTTTTGCAGCTGCTGCAATTAGGCTTGTACCCTCTTCAAGTCAGATTTCTCAAGCATTCTCAATGATTCAGTCAAGAAACTACTCTGTGAACCTGATCTATAACGACTTGCGAGAAGTTGAAATGCCTGTTAAATACGAGGAGCCTAATTATAAAATCAATCCTTTTTCGGGTGTTAACACAGACAATCTCGATTGGCAAACCATCACCGTAAGTAATTTGTCTTATCGATATCCGGGCACGCCAAGTAACGTATTAGAAGATATAAACCTGGAGATTAAGAAAGGAGAATCTTTAGCCTTTATTGGTAAGTCAGGTGCAGGTAAGACTACTTTGGTTGATGTTTTTCTTGGTTTGCTGGTGATTAAATCTGGAGACATTAGAATTGGCTCGTCTTCTATTTATGAAAACTTTGAAGCCTGGAAAAGAAAACTTGCTTATATTCCTCAATCGATTTTCTTGTTGGACGATAGTATTCAAAGAAACGTTGCTTTTGGAGTGCCGGATAATTTAGTTGACAGAGACAGACTGTTGAACGCAGTGAAAGCAGCTCAATTAGATGAGTTTGTTTCAAAGTTGCCTGATGGGTTGGATACTTCTGTTGGCGAAAGGGGAGTATTGCTATCAGGCGGTCAGCGCCAGAGGATTGGTATTGCTAGAGCGCTTTATCAGGATCGCGAGATTTTAGTCTTGGATGAGGCAACTTCTGCTCTTGATACTAATACTGAGAACTTGATTAGTGAGGCGATCAACTCGTTGGCTGGCCTGAAGACTTTAATTATTGTTGCTCATAGGTATTCTACAGTCAAAGACTGTGACGTGATTTACAAGCTTGAAGGAGGACAAATTGTGAAGAGTGGTTCTTATGAGGAAGTGATAGCTATTGAGGGATAGATTTAGGGCTTATCCAAAAGCTAGGATTAAGGTGTCTTTTAACCTTGGTTGTGTGACATACCTAGCAACAAGTAACCGTGATTGCCAAAAAGGGTCTTTGGAAATACTGAGGCGTGTAGATTTTTCAAGCCAATCTCTTTACCATCAGTGAGATGTGACTGAAAGCCTCTGGCGAGCTTGGGAAGCGTTCATGATTGACACCGAGACGACGGCACCAATGCAGTCAAACGTATACATACTCAACGATCTAACATTTAGGTAGTAAATTAAGTCTTTTTGGGCTGCAGAACGACCTTTAAAATTAGGCGAAGGGTATCCATCATCTCAATGTAAGACGTTTGTTCCGGAGGATCTGCTATCCACCCCAGCGCGGCAAGCGCTGACGTTCTGCATGAACCTGGCCGAGGAGTTATTTTGCCCCTTTGCTTTTTGACACACGAGTTGCGATCGCTGTCACAGCCATCAGCAGAGCGCATGCATCACTAAAGGGCCCTTGCTTTTTACCCCATCACAGCCGATGAACTGCTGGATCAGGATCGCGGTGGGAACATTTTGGAAAATGCAGTGACATCTTACCAGGGCCACTTGTGACCAGAGCGCTTGCTGTAAATGGGTTGTGCCCAAGCGTTCAAGCCAAAAATGTCTGAAAGTCTGGTTCAAAGTCACTCTCGTCAAGGTAGATGACCGCATCACGACCGGATTATTGAAGGAACTGATGTTGTCGTGCTAGGAATTGTTGTCGTTGCCGATGGTTCCGTTGACGGTAAATGTTAAGGCCATAGCGTTTCACTCTAATTTGGCTCTATTGGGCGCTTGCTATCGCGGATATATAGAAAACCGTATTTCCCTGAGGCAAGATCCGGCTCGAAAACTGGTCGCTACTCTGACAATACTTGCTGGTGTGGCTGCAATAGTCTGGATAGGATATGTATAGTCTACCTTGATGTCAGGTTTTGGGGTTCAGATCAGCGATCGCCGCTATGTCTAGGTGCGATCGTTGACAGATCTCAAGCAGATTCAGGGCTAAATTGTTTATGAATATGCAGGCAATTGCCTCGCTCAGACGTTTGCTGATACTCTACGATGTCAGCTACTCGATACATAATGCGTAATCCTCTGCCCCCTTCCGAATCTGCGGTAGTGGTTTCTAGCTTTTGATCCAACATCGCCTGAAAATCAAAGCCTGGTCCCTGATCCCAAATTTTAATATCCAGATAGGCGTCTGCTACCGTAACTTCAATTGAAACTAGCGTATCGGGTGGTAAGCCACGATGGGCATGACGTACGGCATTCGTAAAGCCTTCGATCAAAGCCAGCTGACACTGTAACCAATCTTCTTGAGGAATCGGTATGATGCGGAAGCCATCAAACCACGCCAAAACTCCTCGAAGAGCTTTAGGGTCTGTGAGGGCGTCATAGGTACTCTGCTTCAGAATGCTCAAGGGTCAGCAACCGATAAAGCCAGAATCCTCCATATGGTATCCGTTGGCTGAAGGACTAACGCAAAAAGTTGATGTTATTCCTTAGAGTTACCGTCGAACGTCATCTTGGCACTGTCAGCTTAGAGAGTGAGAGCTAGAGCTCACTGGTGCAGAAAAGTTTTGAGAGCAAAGTATCGTTAGTCTCATCGTGAGAAAGTCGTAACTTTCGAGAACTCAATGCGGCAAAATTGCTCGAATCGTTGCCAGTGTGAAGCATAGGCCTTGGGTGGACTGCGTTGGGGGAGCGGCGTGAGCGGGGGCAACGGCCGTTGCTGATAAGCGCGTCGGGCAATCTCTCGGAGGCCCAACTGTAGATAACTCAAGCCTCTCTGACCGTGCCAGTCGAGCTGCAAACGTTTTCCAGCCCTGACCAGCCGCACCCCAAGCATCACCGCAATCAGATGAGCGATGTCGAGCAGCATCACTAGGGTCGTCAACTGCTGAGCGTTGCGCCGCCGGGATTGCGGCAAGTGGAACCCGGCTGACTTGTAATCTTTGAAATGCGGTTCGATGCCGCCAAAGCGTTCTCCATAGTGGGCAAACGTGTGCAGCGACGGAGGCGTACTGGAGAGCACCGCCCATGGCTCCGAGGTCGTTGAGAGCTGAGCGGTGGCGAGGTGCGCCGGAATCTCGTCGTAGACCTCGACGTGACGATAGAAATAGGCTTCGTCCGGAGGCGGCCAGAGGTCATCGACCTGGCAAGGACGTCCGGTCGCCAGACGCAGAGAGACATCCCCTTTGAGGCGAATCGCCCAGTCCCACTGATGAGCTTGCAGCCACTGTAAGAGTTGCTTGTGGTCAAAGCCCCGGTCCGCCAAGAGGGTCACCTCACATCCAACGGGCAACTGCCTATAGGCCTGCTCTAGCACGGCTTGATAGTCCTCGAACGCCACACTCGCACTGGGATGCTCCAGCACGGTTTGCGCCACCGTCAGGGAGCGGCCACCCCAAATCAGCGACACCTCAACGAGACAATACTGATTCCACAGCAGACTGGTATCGAGGGCGAGGGTGACCGCGGTGTGGGCAAACGCGGCTAAGACTCGCTGCAACAATGGCTGATAGAAGCGCTCGGCACTGATGTGCGGGTTCTCCAGCAGATATTGCAAGCGTGCCAGATGGGCGCGCGCACCACAGCGACGATGACTCAGGTAGGGCAACCAACGGGCGGGTGCGGCTTGCTGAGATTGTAGAATCGCCCCCACCGCTTCGCAAACCCCTTGCAGATGACGCACCTCTTTGGCGTGCACCCATTGACTCAGTTGGGTCATCAGTTGACGATATAGCCGGGGAGTCATCATGACAGTTGCTGGTAGTTGGGGAACTTCAGCTTCTCATGGCGGACTCCCCTTCTCAAGATGAGAAGCAACTCATATCAATGCTTTCAGGACTTTTCTGCACCACTAAGGCCCTATAGCTTACAAAAAGATACAGAAGCAGCTTTAGAAAATTTG
>CAZGON010000073.1:0-18543 GCA_964527085.1 uncultured Candidatus Competibacteraceae bacterium | reverse complement strand
CAAACTGGCTAGTAAATGATCTTTGTCTTGGGGTAAGGTTCCTGCCAAGGCAAGGGCGTTAGACGCATGATTTGAGCGAAATATCAACGGCGCAGGTGGGTCAAGCCGTTCGATTAGTCGTCTTTGTTCTTCCAAAACGCCAAAATCGTCTTGGGGTTCGAAGGGTTCGCGAAATTTTTGAAAAAATTCATCCTGAATAACCGGATCAAGCCCTAATTGTAATGTTGAAAGATAATCCAGCTCCACTTGGTTGACGAGATCAGCGGTGGCGTCTATGTGTTCCCGCCAATACTTTTGGCCACCCAAGCCTAAGATCACCGTGGCCGATATTTCCAAACCTGCCTCTTTAGCTTTGCCCAGTCCCTGCATCATTACCTGCGGAGTGGCGCCTTTAGTAATGCGTTTTAGTAAATCCGCAGAGCCCGTTTCAATGCCGTAATAAATTAAACTCAGCTTGTTTTGCTGTAGTTGCTTTAATTCAGTAACGGATTTTTTACGTAAATTGGCGGGGAGGGCGTAGCAAGCCACTCGTTCCAGGTAGGGAAAGGCTATCTGTAAGGCATTGAGAATAGTCATTAAGTGTTCAGTAGGGGCAACCAGGGCATCACCGTCAGCTAAAAACACCCGATCTACACCGCGATAAGTCTGGCCTAATTGTTGAATTTCTCTAAGCACCTCATCCAGCGGGCGTAGCGAAAAACTTTTACTACGATACATGGAACAAAAGCTGCAACGATTAAAGCTGCAACCTAAGGTGACTTGAATGATCAGGTTATTGCCCTCGGAGGGTGGACGATAGAGGGGCATGTCGTAGTTCAGCATAAGATAGCTCGCAATTTATTCAAAAAACCGATTTTACCGACAAACCAGTCTCGACTCTAGCGGTCTCGGTTTGCCTACCTCGTATCCTTGGGCGTAATTAACGCCAATCGTTTTAAGCTGGGTAAGGATACTTGCGTTCTCAACCCATTCTGCAATGGTTTTAATACCCATGACGTGACCTATTCGGTGGATCGCTTCCACCATGGCACGATCAATAGGGTCTCGCGCCATGTCTTTGATAAAACTTCCATCAATCTTTAAAAAGTCAACGGGTAGAGACTTCAAATAAGCAAACGATGATAAACCACTACCAAAATCATCTAGGGCAAAGCGGCAACCCTGTGGTTTAAGGACCGAGAAAAAGCGCATGGCGTGGTCAAGATTGCTGATGGCGGCTGTTTCGGTAATCTCAAAGCAGATTCGCTCAATCGAGACTGCCTGCTCCGCTATGAGTTGCTCGATAAATTCCAGAAAGTGCTGGTCACCCAGGGATTGGCCGGAAATATTGACAGCAATGCAAGTTGACAAAGGAAAAGCGTCTAGATCCCGCAGAGTAGCAAAAATGGTACGAATCACCCAGCGATCAATAGCCTGCATCTGATTATAACGCTCTGCTGCAGGGATAAAAGCGCCAGGCGGCGCAAAACTACCGTCGCGGTTGCGAAGCCGCAGTAGCACTTCGATATGAGGCTGATCGCTTCCATCGAGGGGAACGATGGGCTGATAAAACAGCACAAACCGGTTTTCCGCCAGTGCTTCCTGAATCTGCAGCACCCATTGCATTTCTCCGTGACGTTGGGCAAGCTCTTGGTCATCGCATTTATAGACATGCACTCGGTTGCGGCCTTGTTCTTTCGCTGTATAACAAGCGATGTCTGCGGATTTAAACACACTGGCGACGGTATCGACGCCCGCTTCAATAGGCACAACGCCAATGCTAGCCCCTATCGTAAAGCTTTGGTTTTGCCATACAAAACGGAAATCTTGTAACGCTTCATGCACCTTATAAGCGATTCGCAGCACTTGCTCCTGTTGACAGTGTTCAATCAGTACTGCAAATTCGTCGCCGCCCAGGCGCGCCACCGTATCTTGTTTGCGCACCTGAGCGGCAAGAACGCCGCTGACTTGGCGCAATATTGCGTCCCCTGCAATATGACCGCAGGTGTCATTGACGACTTTAAACTGATCTAAATCTAGGTAGACGACGGCGTGTGGTTCTTCTGGCGCTGATGTGGCAAGGATATGTTCGAGTCGCCGCTCGAATTCGCGCCGATTGATAAGTCCCGTTAGAGCATCATGGGAAGCCTGATAGCTCAATTGATGGGCTGCTCGACGTGCCTCGGTAACGTCGCGAAAGACCAATACAGCCCCAACCTTGGTGTTCTCGTGGTCATGGATTGGAGCGGCTGAATAATCGATTGAGCGCTCCTGCCCGTCACGGCAGAGCAAGAGCGTATTACTGGCAAGACCAATGACTTGGCCGTCTAGGAAACACCGTTGCATAGGATCCGCAATGGGATCGCGGGAGCTATCGTCAATAATATTAAATACGTGAAAAAGGGATTGCTTAGTAGCTTCGTCTTTTAACCAACCTGTCAGTCGCTCGGCGCTTGGGTTTAGATAATCAACCCGATCGGCCATGTCAGTTGTAATAACCGCATCGCCGATAGATTCCAAAGTGACCCGAATTCGTTCCTTTTCGCCAAAAAGTATTTCTCCAGTACGCTGATGTTCCGTTATTTCTTTTTGCAGTCTGGAGACAGTTTCGGCAAGCTCCCTTGTTCTTTGTTGCACGCGGTGCTCAAGCTGTTTCTGAGTGTCCGCAACTTGCTCTGCCATGTGATCAAAGGCATGGCCCAAGATGGCGACCTCATCTTTACCACGCAGCTTCGAGCGCACCGCTAAGTTGCCAGCGGCGAATCGCTGGGTCACATTTAATAACGTATAAAGCCGGCGTGTCACTAAAAAATGAATCAGAAGTCCAAGCATGACAGCTAAGCCAGCAAGGACGCTAATTATCTCCACCCATTGTTTGCCAACTATACGTCGGGCACGGTCAAGCTGCTGAGAAAGGTCTCTTTGCACGACCATTATGCCTACCTGCTCCGCTGTAAGCGAGTCAGCGCGGACACTCATCATAACTGGGTATACTCCTAATAGGTAACGGCCAGTACCTACAAGAAATAATTCACCTGCAAACTGCCTTTGGACTCGGTTTATGATTGCCTCAAACGGCTCACCTAACCAATCTGGCCATTGTGTTCGGGCCACCTTTATTAACGATTGATCGAGCCATGCTTCATTTGTTGCTCCCAGTACCAAACCCGCATCATCGGCCAGCATTGCAATTTGTGGTTCCGGTCCACTACTGAGAAACGACATCTCTTGTGCAATACGCTCGTATTGGCTTTTGACAATAGCATTGTTGAACTGTTTTTGGAGCAATGTCATGCGGTCTAACATGACTGAAACAGCCTCTCCCCGGACAAAAGCCTCTGCTGCGCTCCACTCCCTTTGCACCGTGTACAGCGTAAGGATGACTGTAAAAGCCACAATGAGTAGCGGGATCCTATAGCGTATGGAGACTGGCAACATTCCTTATACTCAGGTTCATGATCGATTATTGGTTATGATTTTACCTGGTCACACTGGTCACTTGTTATGCTTGAACGTCTCTGTTCCACGGGTTGATGTTAATCTAAATGAATATGTTCTACGACGAGATTTCTGCAGGCATAGGGGGTTCCTCCAGGAGGAAGGTTGGCAGGATAGTTGTCTAAATTAAATTGCCCTGGCAGTTCGCATTGGGCGGTCGCGGTGCTTGCCACCAGGCGCACTGAACAGGGTTCTGCAGCCGGTCCGACACATTCAAATACAGTGACTGTGGATGCCATATCGCGAATTAAGATGTCTGTTGGTGTTCCATTAACACAAACTGGATTTAGATCAACCTCTAATAGCGGCTCATCGGGGACAATCACCTCTACCTCTGCTATCCCGTCTGTAACATCCTCTGGCACTATTGGGGTTTGGGCATCGAGACTTATCGGGATTGTTGAGATAACTGTATTCAAAAGCCCCCCCAGACCCTCGCAAAGCGTTTCTATCTGAGCCGTGTTCACGACGCATTCAACCGATGCGGGAACTGTACCGGGATTTGGCACATCTTCGATTTCCGCAATACAACCGACGCTGTGGGAGACCCAGCGGCCGCGGACATACATATAATGTGCTTCGGCTGTCATGCCAAACATCACGAACAGGCTGATGCCCAATAAGCTTATTGTCGTGATTTTCTTAACCATAATAACCTCCATTTCCATTGTGTGAGTGCCTTCATCATTGGCAAGGACTTGCCGCATCTTGACGCTTAAAATTACATCCAAGCATTTTGCAAAAGGATACGCTGAATGATTATGCTTTGCTGCATTTCTCTACCATGAGCGCTACTATAGGCAGGTATTGTCCCATGGTTATGGCAATGCCAGCGTAAACTTCACAAAAAACGTTCTAACGGGTTGAATCGTCGAGTTGTTGACGTCGATCTCAAAGTATTTGAATTGCTCATCAAAAAGGTTTGTGGCGCCTACGGAGATAAAACCATAGCGCTGGGGCAGACGGTAACCAATCTCTGCATCAACAGTCCAAAAGTCATCATGGCCAAATTGAACGGCAGTCGGACTGCTCAATCTCTCAAACCTACCGTCTTGATTCCAATAGGTAGACGTCAAAGAAGCGCTTAAACCAGAGGGGGCAAACCAGTTTACGCCAAACAAAACCCGATGCGTATCCAATTCTCTAACACCCGCTGCAAATTGCTCCTCCCGTTTATAGCGTTCAAACCAATAGTCCGCACTAAGCGCCAACCAGGAATGGGGGGTCCAAAATAAATAACTACGCCCTAGAGTTTCGTCCCAGTTGGCTGTGCGGTTTAGCAAACTAGCACCGTCGTCTGAAATATCCAAAAAGGGTACCGCTAAATCTCTTTTTGACAATTCCATGCCGGCGAATAACTTATTTGAGAATTTCTGATCGATGGCTGCTCCATAGCGCCATGCCTTACTGAGATTAGCGTCATCGAAGAACTGATTAAACCCGGCAACTTGGGTAGGCTCTAGGGTTTGGTTGTTGATCAGTGTTCTTTTTAACGTTTTAAACGCAGCCGCGCGAACAATTGTTCCGAGCAGCGGACTCCAAGTTATGCCAACCTTAGGGTTAAATTGGCGTTTCTCCAAGTCTCCGTTGATAGAATCAAAACTCGCTCCCAGGGATGCTGTTAAATTGCTTAAAAGATTAAAATCTGTATAAGCGTAGAGATTGAGGTGGCGGATATTCTCGTTAACGGTGGATTGTACCGTTATGGGTTCACCGCCAGTATCAGGAGGGGCAAATCCTATCGTCGATTCGATTTTTGCATCGATATCGAAGTAGCCTATGCCACTTTTTAGATTGAAGTGCGGCAAACGAAATAACGTTAAAAGTTCGCCACCAAAAGCATTCTCAGGAATTTTGAGATTAATAAAGCCACCTGCTTCTGGAAAATCGTCGTTATCAATTCGAGTATCTGCCTCTTGATAAATAAATGAGCTAAGTAGCATAGAACTCGGTGTGAACGCATGGCGTGCGCCAAGACGGAAGGAGTGCTGTTGTTGTTTGTCCATTAGATTAGAGAACACATCTGCCGGAAAAAACCGTTGTTGAAGATCGCCGCGTTCGTTGTCTCTATAGCGATACTCGGCTTGAATGCTGGTATCAGGGGTCAGTTCCTGCTGTATAAATGCATTTAAAATAGTGTCTTGTTGATGGTTGTTGCTGTGGAACCCATCGGTTTCAAAGTGGCTAAGTCCTATACTATAAGAAGTTTTTTGGTGGATGCCTGAGATAACACTCTCGCCGCCAAAAGTTCCATTTTCTCCGGCTAGGCCGCTCGCTAACAGCGTTCCTCTATCCCGTTTGAATAATGAGTTAAATTCATTGAATGACAGTTTGTTTGGGCCTCCTGCACTGAGGAGGAACAGATTACTCTCGCCAAGCCGAGGTTGAATAGGAGTTACATTGAGGGGTTGCAACAATTGAGATTGGAGTAGCTCACTGACCCTGGCAATCTCATGACGGGGTAATGTAGCGTAAGCGTCAGCCAATAATCGGTGGGCAGAGAAGTTGCCGGGATCGGTATTGACCGACTTCCAGCCTTCCACTAAGGCGAGCTGCTGGAAGCCCAAATCTTCATAGATTCTGCCAAGACTAGCGCTGCGTGCCGCCAAGTCCGAATCTAGTAGCAAACGGGAACGATATACAGCGCGGTCATCGTTAAGGTCAATGGATTTTTCCAGGTCATGCAATGCCTCCACCGGCCGATTTGTCGTCTGTTTGGCGATCGCATCGTAAAACCATGGCGTAGGGTCTTGGGGGTCTAATTGTTTAGCAATCGCGTATTGCTGTTCACTCAAAGGTAAGCGTTTTTCTTCATAATAAGCCTTGCCTAAATAGCTTCGGACAATACTGTCATTGGGGTCTAAACCCGCAGCAACCTCGATGTCTCGGCGCCCCTCGTGCAATTTTCCCTCACGTATCTTAGCCAGCCCAAGTCCTAATCTTGGCAGAGGGTCTGCTTGATCTAGCGTAATCGCCTTAGCAAAAGTCTCCTTTGCCTTAGTTATCTTGACTTGCGTCAGGTAGGCGAAACCTAACACTGTCTGTGTTCGGGACAGATGAGGTGCCAAGACGACAGCTTTTTGTGCCGCTTTCAGCGCTTGTTCAAGACGACCGAATGAAGACCAAAGCTCTGCCAAACGTGCCCATGCCAAAGCATTTTTTGGATCGTGCTGGACGGCTTTTTTAAGACTTGCGCGGGCGTGTTTGAGGTTGAACCTAGCTTGCTGGGCATAGGATAAGGCAATCAATGGGGTAGCGGAGTCAGGAGCCGCTTTAACAGCCTGTTTTGCGACTTGGAGCGCTTTGTCTTTGTCGTTCTGGGTTACCGCAATAACTGATTGCAGCGCCAATGCGTTGCTGTTGTTAGGCACTAACTTTAACGCCTGCTTAATATCCAAATTGGCTTCATCTACGCGACCCACAGCAAGCATCAAGGAGGCGCGATAAACAAAAAAACCTGGTTCATGAATTGTCTTCGGCACCGCCGCGATGCTTTTTAATGCTTCGTGAAGATCTCCCTTTTGATAGGATTCCATGGATTGGCGAATCTTCCCTTGCCAGCCCGGTCCAGGCGGAAATTCAGCACTGTTAAAGTAAACAACGGGCGGATAATACAAAGCCCACTGCACCGCATCTCGCGGGCGAACAAGGGTATCTAGCACAGGGGCCTTGTCAGCTTTGGCAGTGGCAGCCTGACCGGGGGCAAGAGTGACCCGGCCCTTGTCATTTGTAACCACTACATGGCCTTCTAAAATAACGAATTGCGAATGTTCTTTTGTGACTCGCACATAAAACTCGGTGCCGTCAATATCTCCTTTGAGGTGAGGTGTGGTCACCCTTAGCAACCAGGGTTTTCGGTTAAAAGATTGAATAGCGCCATTGACCAATTCAATCCAAGATCGCTGTTCAGTGTCATCTGTAATATCCATGAGGCGAATAGTGGTGTTCTGATCAATCCGTAATACCACCTGGTTAATCAATTGCACCGCAGCTCGACTGTGTCCGCCCACATAAAGGGTGTCACCTTCACACAGCGGTAGGTTAGGCTGTCCAGCATACCGCTTGCCATCGTGATTCTGAATAGCGACTTCACCTTCGATGCTGGTAAGCTGTCCTACTGGATCTCGGCAAAGTTCCTGCCCATTGACAGAGGTCGTGAACAAAAAAAGTATGAAGACAAACAAGGCGGGATGACTTACAAATCGATTGTTTTGGAAATGTTTTTCCGAATTCCAAGGTTGGGCGCTATGACTCATTGACAGATCTTAACAACATCAATCATGGTACGCTATTCGTTGTTGACGAGAGTATCTTTGAACGGCTTGCAAAACTGTTTATCACGATGATTCAAAACGCTGTACTTAGTAACTTAGGGACGTTTTTGGAGATAGATTGGGTGCAGCGTAGGTTATTGGTAACATAATAGCTTAGCTGGGTGGCTAGAGAGAATTCTGAGAGGAAAGCGCTGTTTTTTTAAGTGCTTCTGCATGCAGAAAACAGTCAAATGTAAGTAAACTAGATAAAAAGATTTTTGATGAATTCAATGAAAATAGTAAGCGATTGGTTCCGCCATCATTTTGCCGAACCCCAGGCGGTGGTTCTCATACTGCTGCTAGTGCTAGGTACGACAGTGATTCTCTTCCTGGGAGAAATGTTGGCGCCGGTGTTGGCAGGATTGATTTTAGCTTATCTATTAGAGGGTTTGGTGAGGATGGTGCAACGCTTAGGTGTTCCTCGCTTCTTTTCTGTATTACTGGTATTTATGTTATTTAGCGCTTTTGTGGTCTTTCTGATGGTGGGGCTTTTGCCGTTGTTGTCCCGCCAGCTAATCCAGTTGGTGCAACAGTTTCCTAGTATGTTTGCAAAAGGCTACTCCCTCATAGAGAGTTTGCCGTCTACCTATCCAAGTTTTTTTACAGAGGCGCAGATTCTGCAGGTTACCAATACGTTGAATGAACGATTGTCGGGTATGAGCCAGAATATTTTGAGTTGGTCACTAGCCTCGGTGGTGGGCGTTATTACCATTATTGTTTATCTCGTTTTGGTACCGTTTTTGGTGTTTTTCTTTCTTAAGGACAAAGAGCGGATTTTGCAGTGGTCGCGTAATTTTCTGCCCGATGATTACACCCTTTTGCTCAATGTATGGCAGGAGATTGATCTCCAAATCGGCAATTATGTGCGGGGTAAGTTCTGGGAAATTTTTCTCGTTTGGGCCGTGAGTTTTGTGGTTTTCAGGTTTATGGATCTGCAGTTTGCCATGTTATTGGGGCTAATGGTGGGGTTATCAGTTATTGTGCCTTTTATCGGTGCTGCTGTGGTGACGTTGCCCGTGGCGGTGGTGGGCTACTTTCAGTGGGGATGGGGTTCAGAATTTTTCTGGTTAATAATTGCCTATGGCATTATCCAATTCCTCGATGGCAATGTATTAGTGCCCCTGTTGTTTTCCGAGGTGGTCGACCTTCATCCCATTGCGATTATTGTTGCCGTCCTGGTATTTGGAGGTGTTTGGGGTTTTTGGGGCGTATTTTTTGCAATTCCTTTGGCCACGGTTGTGCAAGCTGTTTTAAAAGCATGGCCACGACGGCGGATTTTTCGAGGACCATCCGATTTAAAAAAGCCAAATACTTCAAACGGCTTGCTGCAAGCTAACTCAGATCATAAGGCATCTGAAGCAAACTGAGATAATCTTGATCGTTCTCCACGCAGTAATGTAACGTGTCCGCTGTGGGGCCAGTTCTTAAAGCGATCTACGGCAAAAGTCAGTCCGGATGTGGTTTCT
Source organism: uncultured Candidatus Competibacteraceae bacterium (assembly GCA_964527085.1). Taxonomy (GTDB): domain Bacteria; phylum Pseudomonadota; class Gammaproteobacteria; order Competibacterales; family Competibacteraceae; genus CAYRGG01. The sequence goes on along the minus strand of CAZGON010000073.1, from coordinate 9,287 downwards.
GATAAATACGGTGTATCAATCTGAGCAATATTGCCCAGACATACCACCTTGGTGTTCGGGCCTGCCCGGGTGATTAAGGTTTTCATCTGTTTTGAGGTCAGGTTCTGCGCCTCGTCGATAATCAGATATTTGTTTTGAAAGGTGCGTCCACGCATAAAATTGAGAGATCGGATTTTGATGCGATGGCTAAGCAGATCTTGGGTTGCCGCTCTGCCCCATTGTCCAGCTTCCGAGGTTTGTGCAAGCACTTCTAGATTATCCACTAACGCACCCATCCACGGGGTCATTTTCTCTTCCTCCGTGCCCGGTAGAAAACCAATATCCTCGCCAACCGGTACAGTGACTCGGGTCATGATGATTTCTTGATAACATTTTTCATCAAGGGTTTGAGCGAGCCCCGCTGCTAAGGTCAAAAGGGTTTTGCCAGTGCCTGCCGCACCCACTAAAGAAACAAAATCGATGTCTGGATCGAGCAGCAAGTTGAGGGCAAAATTCTGTTCTCGGTTACGGGCCGTAATACCCCAAATGGCATGGTTTGGATTGATGTAATCTTTCAAAATTTCAATGGTAGCTTGTTCGCCGCTGACTTTCCGCACCATGAAAGCGGGCTGTTCGGTATTGGCCATATGGATACATTGATTAGGATACCAGTTGGGCACGTCAGGACCACGCACCTGATAAAAAGTGCGGCCACTGTCTTGCCAGGACTCCATATCCTTACTGTGAATTTCCCAAAAATTGGTGGCGACTTGTTGGGTTCCACTATACAGTAGGGTAACATCATCTAAGACCTGGTCATTGTAGTAGTCCTCCGCATGGATACCCAGGATAGTGGCTTTGATGCGCAAGTTGATATCTTTCGAGACTAACGTCACTTGTAAACCGGCTTGATCCTGTTGCAGCGCTATCGCGACGCTGAGGATATCGTTGTCGGGAGTGCTTCCTGGCAGATTAGGTAAGTTTGATGGCATAGCTCGAGTCTGAAAATAAAGCCGCCCGCTAGGAAGTTTGTCTTGTGTATCCCGCAAGTTAGGTAAGTTTAAACCTTCGTCGATAGTGTCTTTGCCAGCGCCAGCGATGAGTTCATCCAGAAAGCGACTCGCTTGACGAACGTTGCGGGCAACTTCGGACATGCCTTTTTTAGCTCGGTCCAATTCCTCCAGAACCATCATAGGTAAATAGATATCATGCTCCTTAAAGCGAAAAAACGCTGTGGGGTCATGCATCAATACATTGGTGTCTAACACAAACAGGCGTCGATTTAACTTGGATTCGCGTCTCATAAAGTATGCTTAGGATTATTGTCTATTTTTTTAATTTAAGAAATTATAAATACTTGGCCTTTTATTATAATTGGACTTGATGGTGGGTTTGGGCTTTGCCAAGTAACTAACCCTTGATGGGTTCCATCACCGAATCGAGATTGAGTTGATCGCAAAAATCCATAAATTCCTCACGTAAAGTAGCAATATGGGTATCGACCGGGATACCAACAACGATGTTGACTGAAAACATATCCGCACCTGTATGGGGGGCTCTATAATTATGGCTTGCCAAATCTTCAATACTTATAGAACGGTTTGTAAAAAAGTTGGCTAGTTCATGAACGATACTTAACTGGTTTAAGGCGATTACTTCAACTGCATAGGGTAAGACGTTTTCCTGGCGTTGGTGTTCCTCGGTACGCCTATAAATAAAACTAAGCCCTAACGATTGCTCAAGACGTTTCAGTTGTACTTCTAATCGCGCTAACGTATTCCAGTTTCCCTGCACCATGACCATAGCAGCGAATTCGTTCCCTAGCATCATCATGCGGCTATTGACGATGCTACAGTCACATTCCAAAATAGTGCGCGACAGGTCATTAACCAGATTGGGACGAGCTTCTCCCAAGGCGGAAACGACCAAATAATTTTTCACGACTAGTTACTCCAATAGGTTGTCTGAACCGAGGATTTGCTAAACGCCGAATCTGCCTTCCAATTAAAACCCATGTCGCAGCAATTTCATGAGATGCTTGTCAACGTCGCACTGCCTACGTACCATGGGATTATTATGTTGCATTAACGGGGGAGCACATGATGTTTCAAGGTAGCATGGTTGCGATGGTCACGCCGATGCACAGAGACGGCGCTTTGGACCATGAAGCGTTGGCGCGTTTGGTGGCGTTTCATCTGGAGAATGGCAGCGATGCTATTGTGGCAGTGGGTACTACGGGTGAATCTGCCACGCTGAATTTTGACGAACATTGCACAGTTATCCGTCGAGTTGTAGAACTGGTTAACAAACGCGTGCCGGTTATTGCCGGTACAGGCGCTAATGCTACCAGTGAAGCGATTCATTTGACTCAGTATGCGAAACAAGTGGGTGTTGATGCCTGTCTGCTAGTGACGCCATATTATAATAAACCAACCCAAGAAGGTCTTTTTCAGCATTTTAAAAGTATTGCCAATGCCGTGGCAATTCCTCAAATTCTTTATAATGTGCCAGGCCGGACTGCCTGCGATATGTTGCCAGCCACCGTGGCGCGTTTAGCCCCGTTAGACAATATCGTCGCTATCAAAGAAGCCAGTGGCAGTGTAGCGCGCATCTGTGAATTGATCGCCAAGTGCGGTGAACATATGGCCGTTCTTAGCGGCGATGATGCTATCACAGCTGAAGCTATCTTGAATGGCGCCAAAGGCACCATTTCGGTAACCGCAAACGTGGCCCCAAAAGCGATGCACGACATGTGCGCTGCGGCATTGGCTGGTGACCGTCCGTTAACTGAGCGCCTTAATAACCGGCTCGCACCGCTTCATAAGGCACTGTTTTTAGAATCGAATCCAATTCCCGTAAAATGGGCGGTAGCAAAAATGGGGTTGATGGATGCTGGTATTCGCTTGCCTTTAACACCCCTTTCGGAAAACTTTCAAGCCGACCTGTGGCATGCTATGGAGCAAGCGAGTGTCACCTCCGTTGATTAGTTTTAAAAATTCTACTTAACTTATCATTACTGATACCACTATGTCGCAGCCAACACTGCTGATGAAATTGCTACACCAAATTTCCATAATAACCCTATTGGTAGCGGGCGTAACCGCGTGTACCACTAATCTTAGTGAGGTATTGCCAGACCGCCGCCCTGACTACCAAGAAACGCAGCGGGTACAACCCTTAGAAATTCCACCGGATCTTACGGCGTCCAATATTGACGACACCTTGGTTGTCCCTGAGCTTGATCCTACCGGTAGCGCCAGTCTTTCCGATTACGCCAGGGAACGTCCAGAAGGTGGTGCTGAAATCGGTACAACGGAGCAAGTCCTGCAACCACAACCGGGTATGCGTATCCAGCGGGATGGCAGCCAACGTTGGCTAGAAGTGCAGCGAAGCCCGGAACTGGTGTGGCCGAGAGTCAAATCCTTCTGGACCAGCAATGGATTAGTGTTGGAGCAGGATAATCCCAGTATTGGGATTATGGAAACGGATTGGGCGGAGAACCGAGCGGATATTGCCGATGGTCCCATACGCAGTGTATTAAGTAAATTTATTGATTTTGCTTATTCAGCGCCGACCCGGGATAAGTTTCGGGTTCGTCTAGAACGCACCGGCGAAGAAGTCACAGACGTTTATTTAACCCATTATGGACTTGAGGAAGTCGTGCAAGGGGGGAGAGGGAACAACCAAGCGTCGCAAACCACCATTTGGCGCGCCCGGCCTACAGACCCAGAGCTGGAGGCAGAAATGTTGTCCCGTTTAATGGTTTATCTGGGGGCATCCGAGCGTCAAGCGGAAGCGCAATTAGCGTCGGTTCAGGAAGCCTCTCAGCCAATAACAGATTCTGCAATAGAGCCATCCCCGCAACTCCAGCAAGCACGACTGACCACCGTTGAAGGGCAGCGTGCCTTGATAATTGAAGAGGATTATTCCCGCGCCTGGCGGTTAGTGGGTTTGGCCTTAGACAGCAACAATTTTTTGGTGGAAAATCAGGATCGATCACAAGGCCAATACGTGGTGGAGTATCGTGATCCTTTGGATGATGGCACCGAGCAAGGGTTTCTTTCCAGTCTAGCCTTTTGGCAGGATGATCCGCCACCCCCTGAGGGTGTGCGCTATCAAGTCCGCTTGGCCGGGCAGGGGCCTCAGACAGTGGTGGTGGTGCAAAATGCGGCAGGCCAACCTGATGAATCACCCACCGCTATGCGCATTTTAGAAACGCTATCGGAAACAGTAAATTAGCAGGTTAGCTGTGCTACGATCTGGTCGCGGTGTCTAAAACGTGACTGATGTTCTGTCACGAGATGGGCTGGAGACAGCACGCCACTGTTAGTGCTTCTCAGTATGCGTATCCAACGGTTATCCCCTCAATTAATTAGCAATATTGCCGCTGGCGAAGTGGTCGAGCGACCCGCTTCCGTACTCAAGGAATTATTGGAGAATAGTCTTGATGCGGGTGCTGATTACCTCCACATAGAGGTAGAAAAGGGTGGGGTAAAACGTATCTGCGTGCGGGACAACGGCAGCGGTATTGAAAAAGACGATTTAGAACTTGCTTTATGTCGCCACGCCACCAGTAAGGTAGTATCAGTCCAAGACCTAGAACGTGTGACTACCTTGGGTTTTCGCGGAGAAGCACTGGCGAGTATCGCCGCCGTTTCCCACTTGGAGCTCATTTCCCGCACCAGCGCCCAACAAGCAGGCTGGAAGTTGCTAGGAAGCAGCGCACGGGAACTAAATCCCCTGGTACCCGCTGCTCATCCTGTGGGGACCACAGTGGCTGTGCGAGATCTGTTTTTTAATACACCCGCTCGTCGTAAATTCCTGCGTACTGAACGCACAGAGTTTAGTCGTTTAGAAAAGATAGCAAAACAGATTGCCCTAAGTCGCTTCCATGTGGAAATTCAGATGCATCACAATCGCCGTCCGGTGCTTATGTTACACCGCACCACGAATCATCAAGACCGGCAACGGCGGCTTGGAGAAGTATGTGGGCAGGCATTTGCAGAGAACACCCTGTTTGTGGAACGAGAGAGGGGTGCTATGCGGCTATGGGGATGGTTTGGGTTTCCCAGTTGTTCCCGCAGTCACCCCGATCTGCAATACTGTTTTGTCAATCATCGCATGGTTCGGGACCAGCTGATCACCCATGCGGTTCGCCAAGCCTATCAAGATGTCCTGTATCACGGTCGCCATCCTGCCTTTGTCTTTTATTTAACCCTCGACCCAGCCCAGATAGATGTCAATGCTCACCCGACAAAACAGGAAATTCGTTGGCGAGAGCCGCGCCTAGTCCATGATTTTATTCATCGCACATTGCAGGAAAACCTTGCTCAAATTCGCCCTATGGCCCCTGCGACGGATTTAGCGGTGTCTGTTTATAGTCAGGAAAATTCTTTTCCTGTATCGCAAGACGAGTCGTTAACTTTGCCCCTCTCGCCGCTGCTGAACGATACCCCCCATGGGGGTGTTCGAGAGGCAAGTTCTACCCCGTTTAAACAAGTTGATATGCCTGTTTTAGAAGCAAGTCTTCCGCTGTTTAAACAAATTGATACGCCTGCTTTAGAAGCAAGCAGTTTCTCTCAACTTCCGCCTACCAGCACAGCAACACCGCCACTGCTGGGCTATGCAGTTGCTCAGCTCAAGGGTATTTACATTTTGGCGGAGAATGCGGCGGGTTTGATCATCGTGGATATCCATGCGGCCCATGAGCGTATTGTCTACGAACGTCTTAAAAGCAACTTAGCGCAACAGCGTGTTTGTTCACAGCCACTGCTGTTGCCCATTACAGTGCGGCTCAATCGTGATGAAGGTGATTTGCTAGAGCAACATGCTGGATTGCTGACTGAGTTTGGTTTTGACGTAGCGTTAATGGGTCCGGAAACGGCTATCGTAAGAAAAATTCCTGCCCTCTTGGCTGGATCTGACATAACTCAACTGTTGCGAGACGTGCTCGCGGATTTAGCCGTTCATGGCGCCAGTACTCGAATCCAAGAGGTTATTCATCAAACCCTTGCGACAGCGGCTTGTCATGGTTCAGTGCGCGCCAATCGTAAATTAACATTAGCGGAAATGAACGCACTGTTGCGCACTATGGAGCATACCGAACGGAGTGGACAGTGTAATCATGGACGCCCAACTTGGATACAAGTCAACCTGGCCGAGCTGGATAAGCTCTTCATGCGAGGGCGCTAATCAATGAGTTTTTTTAGTATTGACAAGCCGTGAAAAAGGTTTTAGGAGTACCTATTTAATACAGGGTTTCCTAACAATGGCCTGCGCTACCCGTCCTCCACTGATTTTTCTGATGGGACCGACGGCAGTCGGAAAGACCGCCTTGGCCGCCAAGCTTGTGGAGCAATTTCCCTTTGAGATCATCAGCGTCGATTCGGCGCTGGTGTATCGAGATATGGACATTGGCACGGCAAAACCAGACGCCGCCACATTGCGTCAGGCTCCCCACCGGTTGATTGATTTTTTAGATCCGAGCGACGCTTATTCTGCTGCTCGATTTCGCGCCGATGCGTTACGAGAAATTAACAACATTCATAGTCAGGGACGTATCCCGCTGCTGGTGGGGGGTACGATGCTTTATTATCGGGTTCTGCAGCAAGGTTTGGCGGAATTGCCGGCCGCTGATCCGACGCTGCGTGCTCACTTAGATAAGCAACGCAGGTTACATGGACTGCCAGCCTTTCATGGTCAATTGGCTGCTGTTGACCCTATTGCTGGTCAACGTATACACCCTAACGATCCGCAGCGTATCCAACGGGCCCTTGAAGTTTACTATCTCACCGGGCGAACGCTTACGGAACTTTATGCGCAAAGTCAAGACCAACAAAATTTATTTCAATACTTTAAAATCATTGTAGCCCCAGTTCAACGAGAGTTTTTGTATCAGCGTATCGAGCAGCGTTTTTATCACATGTTAGAGCAGGGTTTTGTCGAGGAGGTTAAAAATTTATTTAACCGAAAAGATTTGAGTTTAGATAAACCAGCTATGCGTGCTGTCGGTTATCGTCAAATTTGGGAGTATTTAGAAGGCGTTACAGGTTACGTTGAGATGACAAAGCGGGGAATTGTGGCGACCCGGCAATTAGCCAAACGTCAATTGACTTGGTTACGTACAGAAAAAGATGCGCTATGGTTAGATAGTTGTGCAACAGACTGTTGGAATCACTTACTTGATCATTTATATAAAAACGGTTTATTACCTAAATAGACAACGAACCTATAAAGTAACAATGCTATACTAAAATTTGCCTACTTTAACAAGTTAGGGTTAAAGAAAATAAATGGTTGATTTTTTTATTTTTTATAACCCAGGTTAATTACTTTTTACTAATACTCAATGTACTTGTTTTTTACAAGAAGAAAGCCATGTGTGCTGTTTGAAAAATTTGGCAAGTTTCTATCAATGAGTAAAAAACTTTCACTATGAGTTTTTGGTTAAAATATTTAAAAAGTTGTTATAAAAGTGGTTATTCTTCATTCAATGCCAGGAGTGTAATATGCGAGCAACCGATCATCTTGTATGTTAAATAAGCCACCCGACTGGGTTTTAAGGCATCACCTGGGCGGAAGTGAACACTTTATAAACAGCGTCTTGCAAAGTCATTTAAGTTGAAAAACAGCACGCTAACTTTGGCAAACTCCTGCTTGGCGCCTATTTGGTATAGCTTTTGTACTATGCCGTTTTCACGACTCCATAACAATAAGGGAGAGTAGCTATGGCAAAAGGCCATTCGCTCCAGGAACCTTTCCTGAATGCACTGCGTAAAGAACGAATTCCAGTTTCCATTTATCTGGTAAATGGCATCAAATTGCAGGGGCAAGTAGAATCTTTTGATCAGTTTGTAGTGCTGCTTAAAAATAGCGTTAGTCAAATGATCTATAAACACGCCATATCTACTGTGGTTCCCGCACGTAATGTGCGGTTACATTTAGCTGATGAAAATGGTGATGAAACCGATGAGCTTTAAAAACACTATAAGGTGGCCCGCTAAGGAACGCGTTTTTGTTTGAAAGCTCTCACTCCAGTGAGCGTGCTGTTTTGGTCCATGTCACGCTGGATGGAACGGCGCCAGCCGTTGACGACATGGCTGAGTTCCAGGAATTGGCTGCTTCGGCCAACGTGCAATCCGTTCAGCTTGTGACAGGTCTATGTCGTCATCCGGATCCACGGCTTTTTGTGGGGACAGGTAAGGCCGAAGAAATTCGTCAGGCTGTGGAGGATGGCCATGTTGAGATAGTGATCATTAATCAAGATATATCACCGAGTCAGGAACGAAACCTGGAAAAGTTTCTGCAATGTCGGGTTGTCGGCCGCACGGGTCTAATTTTGGATATTTTTGCCCAGCGTGCTCGCAGTTTTGAAGGCAAGCTGCAAGTAGAGCTTGCTCAGCTGCGCCATCTGTCCACCCGTTTAATACGGGGTTGGACCCATTTGGAGCGCCAGAAAGGGGGTATCGGATTACGTGGGCCCGGTGAGACCCAGCTTGAGACGGATCGGCGCTTGATTGCTGAGCGTATAAAGCGCATCAAGCAGCGTTTGCAGAAAGTTGAGCGGCAGCGTCATCAGGGGCGTCAAGCGAGGCGCAAAGCGGATGTGCATACCGTGTCTTTGGTAGGCTATACCAATGCGGGTAAATCGACCCTCTTTAATCGCCTGACAAATGCTCATGTCCAGACGGCGAACCAGCTTTTCGCCACTTTAGATCCAACCTTGAGACAATTATCCCAAACCGCTTCTAATCCCATTATCATGGCTGATACGGTTGGCTTTATCAGTCAATTGCCCTATGAGTTAATTGCTGCCTTTCGCGCCACTCTGCAAGAATCTTGTGAAGCGGCCTTATTACTTCATGTGGTTGATCTCAGTGACCCCTGTCATGCTATTTATCGAGAACAGGTGTATCAAGTGCTTTCCGCCATTGGCGCCAATCATATACCCTTTATTGAAGTTTTTAATAAGATCGACGGTTTGGACATAGACCCTCGGGTGGAAGAAGATGATACCGGCCAGGTTCGAGCTGTATGGGTTTCGGCGCAAACCGGAGCAGGTTTAGAATTGCTGAGAGATGCCATTATGAAACGTGTCTATGGTGAGATGATACACAGTTGGGTTTGTTTACCGCCTGAAGCAGGCCGTTTGCGGGCACGTTTGTTTAGTTTAAACGCAGTGGTCGCGGAGCGTCTGACAGGCCAAGGAGACTGGTTGCTAGAGTTGCGCTTATCGCCGACTACCTTAGAACGCCTCCACCAGCAAGATGGTTTGCGACGCGAGTGGATAGATTCTAAGGCTTGCGAAG
>CAZGON010000072.1:17590-18632 GCA_964527085.1 uncultured Candidatus Competibacteraceae bacterium | reverse complement strand
ATCCAGCAACAGCTGCAATGCTCTTTGTTAGCTTTTCCCTGCCATCGACGATCCAATAAATATAGGAAAACGCCTTTCCTAATCACCACTTTGATCTGGTTAAGACCAAATCCTATGATCGCTGATTATAATACTCGTCCATGAAGTACTTTCCTAGTCTTTTGTTGCATCTATGGGGAAAAAAAATTGAATTTCAATAGACAATGTTGGTCTTTTTGTCAGACCTTTTAACAACTAGGCCAATGTTATTCCTGCATCCAGCATCCAGACGCCATGGATAATTCAGGCAAGATTCATTTTGATCGTCTTATTATCGCAACTCTCTTGCAGCCCATCTAATTTGTCAGGATATAAAATGACAAAAACCACCCTTATCATGGTCTGTTTACTATGGATTCTGCCGATCAGCGCCAGTTATGCGTTGCGCTGTGGAAGTGATTTAATCACAGAAGACGATACTCAATCCCAGGTACGCAGGAGTTGCGGTGATCCTACTGAAGTTGCCGATTGGGTCGAGCATCGACTTGTGCGAGTTTATTATTCGTACTCTCCCATTTTTGAAGAAATAGTAAAGCCCATTTATATTGAAGAATGGATTTACAATTTTGGGCCACAGCGTTTTATGCGTAAGTTACGCTTTGAAAACGGTAATCTTCAAAACATAAAAACCCTAGGTTATGGTTATTAGAAGTTAAACTACCCAATATGTCTCAAACCACGGGCGCAGAGCCCTGTCTCTCATGGAGTTGTCAGTAGATCCACTAAAACAATCGGCAGTTAAAACATCACCATGTCGAAAACTATTTTTTTCTGCTCGCTGGAAGACGACTTTTATGCGTCTTGTCCTATTGTTTAGGGTAATAACTGTTTTTCAGTGAATTTGACGCTCCGAAAATCTCGCAAATTACGTTATTATTTTTGCAATTTTAATTATCTTTTAGCCAGTATATTGGAAGGCATATTGATGGTAACCGGTGTCCTAAAGAAAATTTTTGGCAGTCGCAACGACCGTGTGCTCAAACGTATGAGCCGAGTCGTCGCT
>CAZGON010000072.1:0-17562 GCA_964527085.1 uncultured Candidatus Competibacteraceae bacterium | reverse complement strand
CAGGGTGAAACCCTCGATGCGCTATTGCCAGAAGCTTTCGCTGTAGTGCGCGAAGCCGGCAAGCGGGTGTTGGGAATGCGCCATTTTGATGTTCAGCTCATCGGCGGTATGGTGCTGCATGACGGTAAAATCGCCGAGATGCGTACCGGCGAAGGAAAAACCCTGGTAGCGACTTTAGCAGTCTACCTCAATGCCCTGTCCGGTAAAGGTGTGCATGTAATTACGGTAAATGACTATCTAGCCCGCCGCGACGCCCAGTGGATGGGCCAGCTGTATGAGAGTTTGGGTATGACCACCGGCGTGGTGGTAAACGGGATGCCCCCTGAGGAAAAACGGGCAGCCTATCAAGCAGATGTTATTTACGGCACTAACAATGAATTTGGCTTTGATTATTTACGGGACAATATGGCGTTTGCCTTAGAGCAAAAGGTTCAACGGGAACTGAACTTTGCCGTTGTCGACGAAGTGGATTCCATTCTCATCGACGAAGCACGCACACCGCTGATTATTTCTGGACCCGCTGAAGAAAGTTCGGAAACCTATCGGCGCATTAACGCCATTGTGCCGCAACTCACCCGGCAGGCGGAAGAGGAGGGTCCCGGTGATTACTCGGTGGATGAAAAGGTCAAACAGGTCTATTTGACCGAGGAAGGGCATCAGCATGTAGAGGATTTGCTATTAGAAGTGGGTCTGCTACGCGAGGGGCAAAGCTTATACGATCCGGCTAATCTGGGTTTATTTCATCATCTCAATGCTTGTCTGCGGGCCCACGCTTTATTCCAAAAAGATGTGGAATATATTGTACGGGATGGCCAAATAGTCATCGTGGATGAATTCACCGGACGCACCATGCCGGGAAGACGCTGGTCCGATGGTTTACATCAGGCCATCGAAGCGAAAGAAGGGGTCAAAGTTCAGGCGGAAAACCAGACGTTGGCCTCGATTACCTTCCAGAACTATTTTCGTCTTTACAACAAACTGTCGGGTATGACCGGCACCGCCGATACAGAAGCTTACGAATTCCAGCAGATTTATGGCTTAGAAGTGGTGGTGATTCCCACCCATAAGCCGATGGTTCGCAAAGATATGGGTGATCTCGTGTTTTTAAGCGCCCAAGAAAAATACCAGGCCATTTTAAAGGATATCCGTGACTGTTATGTACGGCGTCAACCGGTGCTGGTGGGCACCACCTCCATCGAAGTCTCCGAGTTGCTTTCCCAGCTATTGACCAAACATAAAGTTCCCCATGAAGTCCTCAATGCCAAACAACACCAACGGGAGGCGCAGATCATTGCCCAGGCGGGGCAACCCAGCGCCGTCACCATCGCCACCAACATGGCGGGTCGTGGCACTGATATTGTATTGGGCGGTAGCCTGCAGCCAAAATTGGATGCCCTGGCGGCGGATGCCGACGAGATTACTCGACAAAAAGTCAAAAAAGCATGGCAATCTTTACACGATAACGTGGTTGCCGCCGGTGGGTTGCATATTATTGGCACCGAGCGCCATGAATCACGGCGTATCGATAATCAGTTGCGGGGTCGTTCCGGCCGCCAGGGGGATCCGGGATCAAGCCGCTTCTATTTGTCCCTAGAAGACAGTCTCATGCGTATCTTCGCCTCGGAACGGGTGTCGGGGCTGATGCAAAAATTAGGCATGGAACAGGGCGAGGCTATTGAGCATCCTTGGGTGACCAAGGCGATTGAAAACGCCCAGCGTAAAGTGGAAGCCCACAACTTCGATATTCGTAAAAATCTGCTGGAATTCGACGATGTGGCTAACGACCAGCGTAAGGTCATTTATACTCAGCGTAGCGAATTGATGGAAGCGGAAGACGTATCTGACACCATTACCGCCATGCACCAAGAAGTTTTAGATCGCGAAATCAGTACTTATATTCCCCCGCAAAGTCTAGAGGAACAGTGGCATGTGACTGGATTGCAAACGGCCTTGGAGAAAGACTTTGGTCTTGCGTTAGATATCCAAGGCTGGCTCGACGCCGATGCCAAACTCCACGAGGAAACCCTGCGAACCCGGATTCTCGAAGCGTTTGAACAAACCTATGCTGACAAAGAAGCCCAGGTAGGCGAGCCGGTCATGCGCTTTTTTGAAAAGAAAATTGTTTTGGATGTGCTGGATACCCATTGGAAGGAACATCTGGCGGCAATGGATTATCTGCGTCAGGGCATTCATTTGCGCGGCTATGCCCAAAAAAATCCTAAACAGGAATACAAGCGGGAAGCTTTTCAAATGTTCTCGGCGATGTTAGAGCGCATTAAGCGTGACGTGGTCAGTATGGCGTCACGAGTACAGTTTCAGGCGGCAGAACCGGAACCTGTCCCAGAAGTCCGCCAACCCGCTGCGGCGTTGCAATACGAACATGCGGAAGTTTCAGCCCTCAGCGGTGAAGAAGCCGAACATGCCGAGGTCGAAGAGAAGGCGGCCCATACTCCCTTTGTACGGGAAGGACGCAAAGTTGGTCGCAATGAACCGTGTCCTTGCGGATCGGGTAAAAAGTATAAACACTGCCATGGGCGTGTTCATTGAGAAGTAGCCTATCATTTAGGTTCAGGACTTGCGTAAGTCCTGAGGTTATAGGGTAGTGTCTATGTTGCCGCTCCCCGATCCCCTGCCGGTGCCTGGAATTCGTCTCGGTAGTACCTGTGCGGAGATTAAATATGCCGGACGCCGGGATTTGGTTCTTGTAGAGGCAGCACCAGGGACGACGGCGGCGGCGGTGTTCACCCGTAATGCTTTTTGTGCTGCCCCTGTCAGTGTGGCTAAACACCATCTTAGTCTGGCTGCCCCCCGCTATCTTGTCATCAATACAGGATATGCTAACGCTGGTACGGGGACACTCGGTGTTGAAGATGCCCAGGCTACCTGTGCTACGCTGGCGGAGATTGCCCATTGTCGTAATGAAGAAGTATTGCCTTTTTCCACCGGCGTGATTGGCGAACCACTGCCTCTTGAGCGGGTGCAGCGAGCGCTGCCTGACGCTTATGCAGCACTCACACCGAAAGGTTGGCTTGCCGCTGCCGAGGGCATCATGACCACCGATACGCGACCCAAAGTTACTAGTCAGCAGGTGGTTATCGAGGGCCATACCGTGACCCTGACCGGAATGGCTAAGGGAGCCGGTATGATCAAACCCGATATGGCCACCATGCTTGCTTTTGTGGCCACCGATGCGGGTCTTGCACAGCCGTTATTGCAAGGCTGTCTGAAAGGAGTGGTGGCTGAATCCTTTAACGCCATTACCGTGGATGGCGATACCTCCACCAATGATGCCTGTGTGGTATTGGCTACAGGTCAGAGCGCTGTTTATATGGATACCGAGGGGCCAGCCTACCGTGCTTTTCAGGAAGCATTGCAAACCCTTTGTACGACTTTAGCCCAAGCGCTGATTCGCGACGGCGAGGGGGCCACAAAATTCCTCACTGTAACGGTGGAGCAGGGAAGCAGTCTTGCCGAATGCCGTCAAGTGGCCTATACCATCGCCCATTCTCCTCTGGTCAAGACGGCTTTTTTTGCCTCCGATCCCAATTGGGGTCGGATCTTAGCGGCTGTGGGCCGGGCCGACATTGAAGGATTGTCGTTAGAGGCAGTGTCCATTTATCTCGATGATGTCTGTATTGTGCGGCACGGCGCCCTGGCAGCCGAATACACAGAGGCGCGTGGTCAATTCGTCATGGCGCAAGAAGAGATCACCGTGCGGGTGATGTTGGGGCGGGGTAACGCAGCTGCCCGCATCTGGACCACAGACCTTTCCTACGAATACGTGCGTATCAACGCCGACTACCGAACCTAAACCTGATGGTTTTTGCTACCCAACAAGCACCTTCAAAGAATGGTTTTTTGCATGTGGCGGTGGGCGCACTGATTAATCCTGGCGGAGAGGTGTTGATTACCCGTCGGCCCGAGCACGTCCATCAAGGAGGACTATGGGAATTTCCAGGTGGTAAGGTGGAGCTTGGGGAAAATGTGGAAGCCGCTTTAACGCGGGAATTACGGGAAGAGCTGGGAACCGACGTAGCGTCTATGCGTCCCTTGATCAGGGTCCACCATGCTTATACGGATAAGACAGTGCTGTTGGATGTTTGGCGAATTGATCGCTACCACGGGGAACCTCGCGGTTTAGAGGGGCAACCGCTGCGTTGGGTAACTCCCCAAGCCCTGGCCGAGTATGATTTTCCCGCCGCCGATGTGCCGATTATCAACGCCCTGCGTTTACCTACAGAATATGCCATCACCAGCGAACCTGGAGATCAGCTTAAGGTTTTTTTAAGACACTTAGAAAACGTTTTGACGCGGGGTATTCGGTTGATTCAATTACGTGCCAAGTACCTCTCCGAAGATGATTTACTGACTCTTTATCAGACCGCCCAGCGATTAACCAAACCCTACGGCGCCAGGCTGTTGCTCAATGGTAGCCCAGCTCAGGCGAGAGCCCTCGACGTTGATGGCTTACACTTGACAACAGCTCAGCTGATGGTGCTGGATACCCGACCATTGCCTGCCGACCGGTGGGTGGCTGCATCATGTCATAACCTAGAAGAATTGCGTCAGGCAAGTCGGATAGGGGTGGATTTTGCCGTGGTTTCTCCGGTGCGGACTACCCCTAGCCACCCAGACGTTCAACCGTTGGGTTGGCAAGGCTTACAAGCCTTAACGGAGATGGCGGCACTGCCTATCTATGCGCTGGGTGGCATGACGATGGCCGATGTGGATCAAGCATGGCATCATGGCGGTCAGGGAATCGCGGCGGTGCGAGCCTTATGGGTGTAGTTGTTGCCGAGCGTAAGTCAAGCCTGATTCTAACGGGTTTGATGGTCGGCCTATTCGCCTTGCTAGGATTCTTAGTAAGCATAGGCTATTCTCGGCTAGCGGATTGGTTTGATCAGGCGGAAACGCCGCGGGTGATGCTCACCGCATCCGCCGACTGCGATTTGTCCCAGGAAGTTTGTACGCTAAACAGCGAGGGGTTATCGGTCAGTGTTTATTCCAGTAATAACGTGCAAGCCCTCAAACCCTTTTCTTTTCAAGTGGGTTTAGATGGACCTTTAGCGGATACCGCAAAAGGTGTTGCCGTGCATTTTACTATGGTCGGCATGGATATGGGTATTAACCGTTTTCACCTGCGGCGCAAACTAGATCAACACTGGCAGGGTGAAGTCATATTGCCCCTGTGCACCAAGGGGCGAAGTGACTGGATCGCCACCGTGGAAGTTGAAACGGAGCCACCCTACGGTGTGCAATTTCCGCTGACTGTTCATTAAAGGTTTTCTAATCCGGATCAAATCCTAGTGCCCGTAGCTTAGCCGCTAGTTTCTCAGCCCATTGTTTTTCTTGGTCAGCTTGTCGTTCAGCCCCTTCAGCCCGTTGTTTTTCTTGTTCGGCCCGTTGTTTTTCTTGGTCAGCTTGTTGTTCAGCCTGTTTAGCCCGTTGTTTTGCAGCTTCTTCGTCTGTGGGCA
Organism: uncultured Candidatus Competibacteraceae bacterium; assembly: GCA_964527085.1. GTDB lineage: Bacteria > Pseudomonadota > Gammaproteobacteria > Competibacterales > Competibacteraceae > CAYRGG01. The sequence goes on along the minus strand of CAZGON010000072.1, from coordinate 12,088 downwards.
ATAACACCCCTTCGAGGGTTTCCCAGCGTAGCCACACAGCCTCAACATTCCTGTAAATGCCCGGCCAACGTGTCAAAGCAAGACCAAGCCGATGACTCACCAAGCGATTGCTCAAATCAAAGGGTAACAGTTCATAAATACCATCACGCAGCGCAAAGCCAGCCCAATCGTCGGGATTAAAGGGATCAAACCAAAAATATTCCGGAATGCGAAGCTGGTCCTGATAAATGATTTTTTTGCTGGTTTTATCGTTCTCTGCAGTACTCTCAGAGAGTAGTTCAATGATCACATCCGGCGCTTTTTTTTCTTCCCAAACCACCCAACTTTTGCGTTCTTTTTGGGATACGCCCAGCACGGCAAAAAAATCTGGGCCTCGAAAATACCGGTTACGCACCTGTTCCATACTAAAGTAAAGAAACATATTGCCACCCACATAACCTGTTTGCTGCTCGGCTAACCAAGGTTCTAGGGTGTTGATGAGCAGCTCCATCTGCATACGATGGCGTGCAGTTTCCATAGGAACTCCATCATCACAAGGCAATTCGTCTTGTGTGGGTGGTAGGGCTATCTCGTCGACTGCTTCAGGTTCGATCAGTATATCGTCGTCGTTTAGCTCGGGATTCATCATAGTGAACAACTTTTAACTTTAATACTGGGTTTGGGTAAGTTCTAGAAAAGTATGATGCAGTCTCTCGACTTTATTATTTAATGCGTCAAGATCACCCGTATTTTCAAGCAAATCATCTGCAATTGCTAGGCGTTGTTCACGGCTTGCCTGGGCGCTGAGAATATCTCTGGCGTGGCTTTCATCCACATTGTCCCGCGCCATTACCCGCTGGATCTGGACTACTTCTGGTACATCCACTACAAGAATTCGGTGAAACCACTCAGTCATGCCGGTTTCCGTTAGCAGGGGTACGACTACAAGGCAATAGGGAAACGTCAACGTCGCGATACGAGCCTGCATCAGCTGACGGATACGGGGATGGAGAATAGCCTCCAATCGCTGGCGTAACTCAGGGTTCGTAAATACCGTGCGTCGCAGATAACCGCGGTCGAGGGCACCGTTGCTGTCCAAACAAGCCGCACTAAACCCAGCAACGATTTCTTGCAGCGCCGGTTGACCCGGCTGCACCACTTCGCGAGCCAGTACATCAGTGTCGATAATCGGTACGCCGCGCTGGGCAAAAGCATCGCTCACGGCTGTTTTACCGCTGCCGATACCACCTGTAAGACCAATAGTTAGCATGATTTAAACGCTATTCTGCTTCATCCATCGCGATTATCATCTATTGTATGCGGTTAAGCTAAAATAGCCAGTCGCGTCCACAGACGCACGCTATTAATCTGAAACACTTCATCAGCGGTTTTCAGATCTTCCAAGGTGAGTATGGCTTCCTGAATTGCTCCGGTTTCCAGTAGTTCTTGCCGATAGACGCCCGCCAACAAACCGCATGATCGAGCAGGGGTAAGCCATGTCTCATTTTGGCGCAGCACCACATTTGCAGTGAGGCATTCAGTCAGTTCGCCATGCTCATTGTAGAGCAGGGTAGTCTCATAGGAGGCTCGTTTTTGTTGTTCGTAAACCTGCCGATAGGTCGTTTTATGAAACAGGAACGGGTCTTGGGAGTTAACTGCTTGTCGGGCCAGAGCCGCTGTTAAGGTTGGCTGTGTACGCGCTACTAGGGGGTTCGGCGCAGGCAAAAAATCGTTTTCCAAAGACGCTGACTGCCACTGAATGTCGCCGTGATGGTCCACCAAAAGTCGCACTTTTTGGGGCTTGGTCCCTCTTTCCCACCAAAGCGTCGCGGCTAGCCTGGTAAGCTTTTCTTTGCAGTGTCTAAGATTGAAAGTAAAGCCGAAATAAGCAGCTGATTCCATAATCCGCTGGGTATGTCGCGCCTCCAGAAAAAAGCCGTCTTCTCTTGTCCATAGCAAGGTTTCCAAAAGGCGAAAAGGAGGGCGTTTTTGATGTAACACTTGGCTTTTGGTGAGGCATTCTTGATATTCACTAGCAGGGTTTGAATCCCAAACGATACCACCGCCGACGCCGTATTCGCTGGTGTGGTTGGTTTTGTCCACAGAGAGGGTCCGGATAGCCACATTAAAGAGAGCTTCACGTCCAGGATGATAAAAACCTATTGTGCCGGTATAGATCCCCCGGGGAGCTATTTCTTGTTGGGCGATAATTTCCATGGTTTTAACTTTGGGGGCGCCGGTGATAGAAGCGCAGGGAAAAAGCGCCTTCATGATTTCGACAAAACTGGCGCCGGTTCTAGCACAAACGGTACTCGTCATTTGATGGATCGTGGGGTAGTTTTCTGCTGTAAATAGGGCAGGAACCTGAACAGAACCGGGGTAAGCAATGCGACTCAGGTCATTGCGCATCATATCCACAATCATCAAATTTTCAGCCCGTTCTTTTTCTGATGTGGTGAGAGCTGCAGCGATTTTTTGGTCTTCCCCTAGCCAGCGTCCTCGCTTGCGGGTTCCTTTCATGGGTTTGGTAAAAATCTCATCACCGCATAACCTAAAAAAAAGCTCCGGTGAGGCGCTTAACAGATCAAAATTTTCTGTCTCTACTAACGCCGAGTAGCCTTTTCCTTGGGCGCAGACCAAATCTGCAAAAGTTACTGCGCCTGGTGGGTAGTTTTTTCTACATAGGCGGAATGAATAATTAACCTGGTAGGTTTCCCCCAAGCGGAGGTGGTTTTTTATTCGGCCAAAACTTTCCCGATAAGCAGCTTCTGCAATATCCGCCTGCCATTTCTCAGTGCTTTGCCAGGTCGGTTCTTCACCGCTATTTTCGGGTAGCGTCGCTAGCTCATAAAATCGCCGATATAAACCAAATTGCAGCAATGGCAACGAACCCTGTGGGAGAGTTTGGTAAGCCGGGTCAAAGGCGGGAGCTGCTTCATAGGTGACGAATCCTGCCGCGAAGAGTCCGTCTTTGTCGACAGCGGTCTGGACTACTTCTAATGCGGGCAGCACTTCTGCCAGGTTTCGCGCCGTAACCATATTTTCTGGGTCACGATACTCGTGCCAAATACGTCGGTTTCGGTTTTCCACTAAAATTCGCATGGGTTTCGATTTGGCTACTTGCTGTGTAGTTATAGGGTCAAACGCTAAAACGGAGTAGCTTTAAGGGTAAAGGTAGTGTTGCCAGGCGCATATCCCCACACACCCATGTAATAGATATTGTCGCCACTATTAGCAATGGTGCAAGTCTCAGGATTAACGCCGGCCAAAAAGGGTCGGCAGTCAAAGATGTTACCGGTAGGTCTTGAACCTCGCCTTACATAAAGATCAACATCTTGACTCAGGCCCACTAATTCAACCCTCAGCCCAGCCTGACCAGCCGGGACACGCAGGCTGTACTCCTTCCATTGGCCGTTTTGCACAGCGCCCGATACCCCAATGCCACTGGTGAGTGCGGTGGGTATCTCAAATAACCACCGTTTGACAGCTGGATAGGTAAGATCAAAACGGCCGTAATAATCCGGGGCGTTGGGAGCCGCACAGGATGCGGAACCACCATGCAAATTGCCTCGAAATTGACCCTGAGCATCGAAAATACCCGATCCACTGCTACCTCCCTCGGTAGTGCCCTGGGTCCATTGGAGCACAGCATGGGTCCCGGCGCCATTGATTGGTCCGCCAAACTCGGCAAACCCAATGGCATTGCCGTGACTCCATTTCTTGAGATCACCGGCCGGATGGTGGATACCGATCAGGGGTTCATTGGGGGCAAGCGGCTGATCTGTCCAACCGGCTAACAGAACTCCCGCAGGTAAAGGGTCCCGTAACTGCAACAGCGTGTAATCCGACGGCGCCCCGCTAGCCAGCAGATCACCGCCGCCGGTTAACTGGGTTACCGAGGTGGGATTAGCGCCATTGCAGGCGGCACGTTCAAAAAACCAAAAGCTATTAACGGTGTTGGCAACCGCCTGGGTATTCAGACAGTGGTTGGCGGTCATAAAGTAGGGAATTGTACTGCCAGGGTCATTATCATTTAATAAAGAACCCGTGCACAAAAAAGACGACCCGCCTTCAGAAAAAATAATCTTTGCTACTCCGTTCTTGAGATTTGCGGGGTTAGTGACTCGGCAGGCCACATCGATGTTACAGCTATCCGATTGGCCAATATCAGAGAGGCTTTTTTCATCGGGACTCAGTACCGAATAGGCTAAATGGGACACCTGGGCAATTTTAAGGGACAGGGCGTATTGGGCTTCTATTGAGGGCACATAGATTTCCACACCAATAGTATCCCCCTCGATAACCGGGGACCAGAAAAGTGAATCTTCATCATCGGGTTGTTCGTCGGCAGTATCCGCTTTGTGCAAAGGGTTTTTTCCGTTGATCTGTGCTTTCTGCACGGAACGCTTCATTATGTCTTGCCCGGTAAAGGGGCCAAATACCTGCTCCGGCAGGGAAATGCTAAAAAAGCGCACCTCTGCGCCCTTCGGCAAACGCTCGGCCTGTAACGCCAAGCGGATCGCTTTGGCATCGGGTGATGTCACGCTAAAGGTGGCTGTTTGCGCCTCACCGGTTAAAGGTGTCCAGCTTAACAAAGGCTGCACATCACCTTGATAGTAGTGGGGAATGTCGCGTCCAAAACCGATTTTAAGGGGTTGATTTTTTGTCTGGGTGAGTTGTGACTTTTCAGTATTGGCTACCGGACCCAGCACAACACTGAGTGGAATTTCTTCTTTCTTGTAGCGGATGCCTTTCAACGCGGGCGAGGAGAGACGACTTTTGCTGGTATCCGTGTACACTTCACTGGGCGCCGATGCACCGTGAGCGCTCATGGACACCACTGTGACGAAACTAAGAAACATAAATAGTAGATAAAATTTCAATGATTTAGGTATCTTAATTTGTAAGCATTGACAATGGGTTGCTGCCATTTTTTGTGCTCCATCTGTTAGCGTGTTGTTTTGGATTTTTTTTGAATTGAGTCAAATAAGCATGAAATTAATTAACATATCTTAAATTTAAAAAATTCTTGGCAGTTTCGGTGCCAACATTATAAACAGTTGTTTATAGAAATTTTTTAATGGATTTTGGATTAGTGAGTTTGTGTGGGCGGTTCAAAATAAACCGCCAAGAACCGATCTGACCTGTTAACACTAAAAAGCATTTTTCGATCTATTTTTTAAACATTCACAAGCTTTTAAGGTGCTAACAAAAAAGAGGGCTATTGGGCCCTCTTTCATGAGATAAGTAACGGGTTAGAATTTAGCGCCAACCGCAGATGTGATCTTGATCACTCCAGATTAAGCTACCGTGGGAACGATTTTTTTCGAAAATACGATGCAGAGTGACTTCGGCATTGGGCATCATCGACCCCTCCGCTAATAAGGTTGCGTCAAGCGTATCGCGAGGATTGCCAGGTGGATAACTGCGACCGCCGCAAAGATAGTCGTTAATTGATTTAACATAAGCTTCAAAAATATTACCCTTTACAAAGGGGGTGCGTCCAGGTTCTTCAACCACATGGCAGAGCCGACAGTTAGTGGCATAAGCCGTATAAAGTCCATACTCGTGCCAGTACTTATTGAGGTCATCTAGGTTTCCATTAAATCCGTTTGGATCAGTAAACCATGAAGCGGGCGGGGAATCGTCAAATCGGCTGCTGCTGTTAGGAATAACACCGTTGTACCAATGTCTGATGGCAGTGCGAATGCGGTCCCCATTGTAGCTGTCTTGATAAATCATCCGGTTGAGCAGAGCAAATTGTGATTCCTGTTCACTCAAACCGATGCCTTTGGCATTCCACTGTTTAAAGGCATCTAAATCAAAGGGCAGAAAAGCCCCACCGCTGGGATTCCATTCAGCGTCGTGGCTACCACCATGGCAGGCATAGCACACTTCAGGAACGGATTTGTCTTTTTCCTTATCCAGGGCGATGGCATTGAGACGGCGACCATCGGGGGCGTAGACATAATAAGTCACTGCATTGCTAAGATCTTTGCGCCGCTCCATGGTCACTGTGGCAACGATTTGCTCTTCGCCGGCGTAATTGCCTTCATAGTCTAAGTTATCGGGATGCAGAGAATTGGTCACCCAACAGGCTATGGCAGTGTCAGGATTAGGATTTTGGGTGCAGTGCATGTCACGACCTAAGTATAGGTCATTAGCATTGATATATTGCGCTGCCGCGTGGGGTTTCGACAGATCCTTAGGAGATCCGTCAGCGTTGTAACCATTGACGTCCCACCAGCCCTTAAGGGTAATGCGTTTATCTTGTGGGTCAATCTTGACATAATAGGGCGAAGCGAAACAAGGATTGCCATATTTTGGTCGCAGCGAGCTAGGGTTAGTGCCGCTCTTCGCCGCTAAGCGGGCCAAGAATTGATAAGGTTCAGTACGAGAAGTATTCACCTCTTTGCAAAATTCCGAGCGTCCCGTGGCCTCTAAAACAACGCGATCGATGCGGGTTTCCTCTGAACCCTGCTTATAGCCTTTAAAACGCAGTTCGTCGCCCGGGCGAAGTGAAAAATCGCCTACGTGGATTTTTTGAAAAGCTTCAGGTTGCGGTCCACTGGGACCAGGATCTTTATCCAAAGTCCAAGAAAATTCAAACTTACCGTTAATCCAAAATTCGATGGTTGCCTGGCCATCGCTTTCATCGAGATAGTCCACAAAAACTCTGTAGATCTCCCAATCCCAATCGTCATTCAAAACGGTAGTCGCCTCGCCAACGTTGCTACCTGTTTGCAGTAGCGTGATCAATTGTCCATTAGAAGCATGTTCATTGTCCTCCACGCGATACTGGCTCAAGGACATGGATTCTGCTTCAATAATCACTTGCCTAGGTGGTGAAATGAGTCCGGGTGGTACTGAAGGTCCAGGAACAGGTACTCGAGGATTGGGGGTTGCAATCGGTGTTTCCACTAAGGGAGCTGCGGCAACCCAAGTAGGAATGCTTAGGGCAAGCAAGCCATATATTAAAAAAAGCTTGCATAAGAGTTTGTACTGCAAGACGGGTTTTTTTATCATGATTTATTGATCCCTCTCATTATTGTTTAGTTAACACCTGTTTTGATGGGCACCATAATCTTCAACATAAACTAGGCTGTTCTCTTTTGCTGTGAACTATGCACATTTATAACTAGTGTTGGAGAACACTCATCCTAGTGCAGTCATAATGCCAACTTTTTAAAATTTTGTTTTTATTGCTATTTATTATAATTTGAGGGATCATGAATGGATTTGAACGGTTCAAGATAACCTGCTATCAAGCAGTTTGGCCTGGGTATTTTAAGACAATCTCAAAATTCCATACGTACCCCGATATTCACCAAATGCGCCGTGGTTTCATCGAGACCAACGATGGTTTGGTAATCAATAAACCCGGACATGCCCCTTTTAAAGGTGCCTGCGACACCCAACCCGAAGGTAAAGTAGTCCCGGTCTGGATCATCAGTGGGTATACGCCAGGGAATTTGATTAGGATCGTTAGTATAAATGGCTTTTACATCGCGGCTGTCATTTTGAAATTCATGCTGCCACTCCACCCGTAATTGCGGCGACAAGACACCCACCGGTGTGCTCACCGCATAGGATGCCGTGGCTCCTAGGGTGGATAACAGCGACTCTATACGTTGATCGCCAATGGTTAAATCCAGACCCAAACCATTGGTTTCTTCAAACTCGTCTAAATCCGCATTGACATATTGTAAACGTGCCAGAGGACTGATACGCCAGTTATTGAGGACAACGTCATAACCTACGCCTACGCCAAAGGCATATTGACGCCCGTCGGTATCGCTTTTCGCGTTGCGGGTGACGCTGGGATAGAGGATTCTGCGGGTATTGTTGTAATCGTTCCAGGCCAAGGAGGCAATGGCGTCCACATAAAAATCATCCATGTAGTAAGTAGCGTAAGTCGACAGGCTATAACTGTCGATTTCTGAATCGCCCCCGGAATTTTCTATATCCACTTCAGTGCTGGCAAAACCAACGGCCAGCCCGGCCACCAGATTGTCATTAAAACGGTAGTCCACACCGGCCGTTAGCCCGCCACTATCAAAATCGAACCCATCTTCCCGGTCAGTGGCGTCTCTGTCACCGGTCACAAAACTCCCGTTTACAAATCCGCCAAGCCGACTGAATTGTTCTGTATCGGCGCTGGCGCCACCCCCCTGGGGGAGGGCAGGGGAAGCTGTGCGCCCGGCGAGGGAATAAGGGGTTGGGTTGAATCCGGCCAGCGTGATGCCGGTTACGCCCAAACGAACGGCCCGCAGCCGTGCCCCTATATTGGTGAATTGCCCGCTAGCAGATTCGATAGCCCCTGTTTTTTGGGACATCAGCTCTACCTGGGATACCTCCTGAATGGCTGCGGCTAGGGCTTCAGGACTAGAAATTTCTTCAAGCCGAAAGGCTATTGGTCCCACCCCTTGCAGAAAATTGCCCGTTTGCACCAGTTCCCGGCAGCGATCAAACATGTCTTTTTGCGCTTCATCCAACTGCTCGCGCAAGCCAAACAGTTCAGCCCATACTTCTTGAATAGCCCGACCTGTAATGGCTTGGGACTCGGTTAGCCCAGGGAGTGCGCCCAGGTCTGATTGGGGCGGAGGTATTTCTTGAGCAAACACGCTATTGCCTGGTGCGGGTAGCAAGCCAAACCATAACAAAAGCGAAATAGATTTTAACTTTAGTCGCCGAGACCGATGAGGTGGAGTGGGTATTGTCTCAGGAAAGGTTTTTTTTAAGGTTTGATAGGCATAAGACGCGGTCGAACATATTTCGCCGTACTCACCGTTGTTGGCTTTGTTTTTTTTAGGCACGAACGGTTACCCTTTGTGGTATTCAATGAATCGGAGGGTGCATTTAAAAAAAAGTGCTTTAAAAGGTAAACTCCTCAAAGCTTTTAGCAACCAAATTGCAGTTACCTTGTAAAGGGTACAATATAGATCCCGTTTTTAAAATGTTAATAATTCACAGCAGGCTGGTGAAAAAAAACCAAAAAATGAGCCTTGTGTATCTCCATTGCGGATATTTCAAATCCTTTACATGAATTTTTCGGCGCCTAAATCAGGTTCCTCAACATGCTGCAGTATGGCTTGACGTGACGCATCGCGGAGCGTAACGGCGGCTTGCCAGTTATCCCCTTCCGGTGAGAGAGGTGCTCCAATAGTCACCTTTAAGACGCCACGCCGCGGGAACCAAGAATTAGCACGCAGTATAGAACGCGTGCCACGAATCGTCACGGGAACGATGGGTGCCTTTGTTTGAGTGGCAGCTACGAAGGCGCCCATACGAAAGGGCAACAGCCCTGGCATACGGCGGAAGGTGCCTTCTGGGAAAAAAACTAAGGATCGGCCAGCATGTACGGCCTGTTTTACATGTTCTGCATCGGCTGTGCTGCGCTGCAAGTCGAAACGTTCCACAAACAAAGTTTCCAGGCGTTTGAGTGGCACTCGCAGGAGCAACGAATTTAACAATTCCCGTTTAGCCACGTAGCTTAACCGGCCTGGAATTGAAGCAGCTAAGACAAAACCATCTAAATAGCTGGCGTGGTTGGCAACTACTATGCAAGGAACTTCCTTGGGTAAGGATGCTAGTCCGTCCACATGAAGTTGGTTTCCGGTTAATTTCAGTAGCAAACGCACGGCCCCACCCGCTACCCGCCAGCGCCAAGCAACCTGTGGCAGGACAGCCACACTCATCCATACAAAAGGCGCGAGTATGATAAAAACTGCCCAGGTATAAGCCGCATAAAGGGTAGTGGAAATGCGTCGCATCATGCCGCTCACTTGGCGGCCAAGCCCGCTCAGGGCGAGCCGGGTAATTTGCCACCACAATGCCCTACTGCCGTGTCCTAATTTACCCTGTTCGTATAGTTCCCGCACTGCGCCGCGGCGCAATTTGCCGCTGGAAGTCTTCAAGACACTGTGCAGCGGGACCAGCACCACATCATCCGGAGGCGTCATCAATATATCTAGACTGACTTCACGAATTTGGCGACGCAGCTGATCGAGGGTCTCCGGCGCAGTCTCCCGGGTTTCCGCCACCACCACCACACGTTCGGTCCCGGACTGCTGGTCGGTGCTGGCAAAGACCGCAATGCAACCTTTGCGAATCCCCTCAATGGCCCCTACAGCCTCCTCCAATTCATAGGGATAGATATTGCGGCCACCCCGGATGATGACCTCCTTAGCTCGGCCAGTGAGATAAATATCGCCGCCGGTCATATAGCCACGATCTCCGGAATCCAACCAATCCTCATGAAACAGACGGCGGGTGGCTTCGGGGTTGCGGTAATAGCCGCTGGTGCACGAGGGTCCGCGAAACTCAACCCGGCCTTCCCGGCGTTCCGGTAGTTCCCGACCACTAGCATCGACAATCCGAATCTCGTGACTTTCTAACGGTTGTCCGCAGTTGGGTATATTTAATGGATTGGGATCATCGCTGCTAGCGGGTATAGCATGACCTGTTTCCAAAAAGGCTTTGCGTTGGATGCAATCGACGATAAGCCCCCGGTTGGGCGGTTGCAGGGCTAAACCCACCGATGACTCGGCAAGACCATATACCGGCGCTATGGCCTCAGGGCGAAAACCGTAGCGAGCAAAACGTTCGGTAAAATTAGCCAATGTCACCGAACTGACCGGTTCAGCTCCATTTAAGGCCATCCGCCAGGAGCTTAAATCAAGTCCTTCGATATCCTCATCTCGGACAGTCCGCAGACACAGTTCGTAGGCAAAGTTCGGACCTGCCGATAAGGTGCCCCGGTGGTTATGGATGGCCCACAGCCAGTTGGCGGGTCTTCGCAAAAACCGCAGTGGTGACATGACAACAAGGGGAAAGCCGTGATAGAGACTGCCCAGGAAAGCACCGATTAAACCCATGTCGTGATATAGGGGCAACCAACTGATAAATACATCGGTAAAACACGCCTCAACCCGGGACCCCATGGTGCGTAAGTTGGCCAATAGGTTGGCATGGGTCAACATTACTCCCTTTGGATCGCCGGTGCTGCCGGAGGTATATTGCAAAAAGGCGATATCCTGGGGTCCTACTGGGGGGCTGATCCAGGTTCCTGCCGGAGGTACTTTATTAAGATCTTCGACGGTCACCACCTGATGCAAGGTGTCTACATGGGATTTCAACAAAAATGCAACTTTCTTAGCTTCGGGGACGGTGATCAGAATAACCGCCTGGGCGTTCTCCAAAATCTTACTATGGCGGCGTAAATGCTCCTCGATCTGGGAAGGACGCAGGGGCGGATAGATGGGTACCGGGATGCCACCCGCTAAGAGGGTGCCAAAAAAGCTAAAAAAATAACCGACTTCCGTAGGCAGCATGATGGCCACACATTGCCCCGGTTGCAAACCGCGTTCCCGTAAGCCTGTCGCCACCCCACGGGCGCCGGTTTGCAGCGCCTTGTAAGTGAACGTCTGGGCCTGCTCTTTTTCCCCATAGAGATGAATACAAACCCGTTCCGGGTGAACTTGCGCATGCCAATTTAAAACATCGATTAAGGTGACAGCCTGTTCGGGTGTGGCGGTGATGGCTTGCGGTGGCTGATAATGAATCTGGGGAAGTCCTTTTCCGGTCGCCGTCGTGTTAGCCGCGAGCACCATCTGCAACAGTTCGCGGGGTGTTTCGGAAAGTAGGGCTTGTTCGGGAAGATTTAACTGAAAAGCATGTTCTAGGCGTAGCACCAGTTCTGTTCGTCCCAGACTATCTAAACTTAAGTCTTCAGCAAGACGGCTATCCAAACTGATCTGCAGGGTTGCCCGCTGGGATTGTGTTTCTTGAAGTAAACCGTCGACGATACCCAGCAGCGTAGCGGCCTTTTCATCCACCGATGAAGCGGGAACACTCGGTTCGGGGGGAGGTGTTGAGGCAGCACTTTCTGTCATGGAGGTGATCTCGCCAAAACGGGTTCGTTATAGTATAGGACTTACGCAGCTCGTTCCAGAAGACGCCGTAAATATGTCCTTATAGGCTTGACGACGGCCATCCAGGCCGCCGACACTTCTTGCACGAGCTACCCAAGTCCTGATTTGCGTAAGTCTTATAGTAATAACTCAGTGAGGTAAGCCCCCGGCTCTGCCGGGGGACTCACCGAGGTTTG
>CAZGON010000071.1:0-18640 GCA_964527085.1 uncultured Candidatus Competibacteraceae bacterium | reverse complement strand
ACGGCCGTCCAGGCCGTCGACACCTCTTTCACGAGCTACGCAAGTCCTTTTTGCGTAAGTCCTGAACTGTTTAAAACTTAGCTAAGCGGATGCCAAGAAAGCGGGGTAATGATTAACTCACATCCCAATAGGGCCGATTAACAAACCGCCGAGAAAGCAATTCAACGAAGAAGCGCACTTTTGCCGATAAATGCCGGTGGCGAGGGTAAAGCGCACACAAGGTTATTTGAGGCGGTAAATAATCTGTCAAAACTGTTTGTAATTGCCTCTTTTGCAGCTCTTCTCCCACAATGAAGGTAGGTAGTAGCGCAATCCCCTGATGGTTAACCGCAGCTTGTTTTAGAACCTCGCCGTTGTTGGACCACATCACGCAATGGATTGGGAAAGATTGCTCACCGGTAGCGCCCGCTAGTCGCCACTGATTACCTGATTCTTGATAGCCGTAGTGCAGACAGCGATGTGCTTTTAGATCTTTTGGGTGTTCTGGTTCGCCGTGAGTCTTGAGGTAAGCGGGTGAGGCACACAGGACTCGTTTCACGGTGACGATTTCACGGGTAATCAGACTTGTAGAGGAATACGGCTCCGTCACCCGGATGGTGACATCAAACCCTTCTTCAATAGGATCTACCAACCGGTCATTGAGCACCAGCTCCACATGTACGCTGGGATAGATGGCCATGTAATCAGCTACCATCCCCGCCAAATGCAAGGTACCAAAAGACATGGGTGCGTTGATGCGCAAATTGCCTATGGGCGTTACCTGTAGTTCATTGACTGCAGAGATAGCCTCATCCAGTTCGCTCAAGATCTGAACACAGCGGTCATAGAAGGCGAGTCCGGTTTCCGTTGGCGTCACCTGACGGGTGCTGCGGGTCAGTAGCTGCGCCCCCAGCTCATTTTCCAGATTGATTACTGCTTTGTTGACCACAGACCGCGACAGACCCATTTCTCGGGCAGCTGCAGCAAACCCACTGGCTTCCACCACTTGGGTAAAGGCACGCATGCTCTCGAACTTATACATAGCTTTCTCTGATTGTCGTTAAAATGGCGACATAATGTCAGTTTTTTAACTAATTGTCTTTATATATAAAAGGTATCAGAATAAGCATCAAACCTGTACTACCTTTTTAAAGGAGGTCATTATGTTGGCAGTCCGACACGCAGAACAACGAGGCACAACGAACTTTGGCTGGTTAAATAGCCGTCATACGTTTTCCTTTGGGCACTACTACGATCCTCAGTTTATGGGCTTTGGGTCGTTGCGGGTTATCAATGAGGACCATGTCAAACCCAACCAGGGTTTCGACACCCATGGTCACCAGGATATGGAAATTATTTCCTATGTGCTTGAGGGGGCGCTGGAACATAAAGACAGTATGGGGACCGGGTCCATTATCCGACCAGGCGACGTGCAACGTATGTCAGCCGGTACCGGCGTGCGCCATAGTGAATTCAATGCCTCGGCATCTGAACCGGTGCACTTTCTACAAATTTGGGTCCTCCCCGAGCGCCAGGGGCTTAAACCCAGTTACCAACAAAAAGCGTTCTCGGATGAGACAAAACGTGGTCACTTGCAGTTGGTGGGATCTCGTGATGGTCGCGATGGCTCTATTACAATCCACCAGGACGTCGATCTATATGCCACCGTACTGGGTGATGGGGAAACGGTCACTCACCAGCTGGTTTCTGCTCGTAAAGGTTGGCTACAGGTGGCGCGAGGTAGTATGCGGCTCAATGACAAACCGCTGACAGCAGGTGACGGGGTTGCCATCGATACAGCGAGCGCCATCACCCTAACCGGCGTCTCAGAAACGGAAGTGTTATTGTTTGATATGGGTTAATGGGGTTTCTATTCTTTTTGGCTAATAGAACTTACGCAAAACAGGACTTGGGTAGCTCGTGCAAGAAGTGTCGGCGGCAAGGAAGCCGTCGTCAAGCCCACAGGGACGTGTTCACGGCGTCTTCTGGAACGAGCTGCGTAAGTCCAGTAATTAACTTATATTGGAGAACTCAATGAGCAGGCGCGAAGTACCAGATCCGTCATGTAACGCTATCGATGGGCCTATCGCCATGTGCATTCAACCTGAGCAAAAAGATCTCGGCGGGTTTAGTGTAAGGCGAGTATTGCCGGCCCCACATCACCAAATGGTGGGACCGTTTATTTTTTTCGATCATTTAGGACCAGCTACGTTTCCCGCTGGCGAGGGTATCCAAGTGCGTCCCCACCCGCACATTGGATTATCCACAGTCACTTATCTGTTTGACGGTGAATTGGTGCACCGGGACAGTCTAGGATCGGTACAAACTATCCGGCCTGGCGCTGTGAATTTAATGACAGCGGGTCGAGGCATCGTTCACTCAGAACGAGCGGGAGACGACTTCGAAATAGAGTCTACGACTCATGCACTGCAGATATGGATTGCCTTGCCCGATGCAGAAGAAGAAAGGGAACCCTCTTTTATCCATTACCCATTTACAGACCTACCAGCAACCACCGTTGATGATGTTGATGTGCGTGTCATTATGGGAAGCGCTTACGGGTTGACCTCACCGGTAACCACCTATTCACCCACGTTATACGTCGAACTCAAGTTATCTCAGGGTGCGCAAATTGCCTTGCCCTCTCAATATCTTGAAAGAGCCTTTTATGTGGTGGAGGGTTGTATCGCTGTGGGTTCTCAGACCTATCCACAGCACACCATGGCGATAGTACAGGGTAACCAGTTGGTTGAACTTCAGACAATAAAAGATAGCCATGTGATGTTAATAGGGGGCGCACCTGTTGGGCAGCGTCATGTTTGGTGGAATTTTGTCTCAAGTTCGATGAGCAGAATCGAAAAAGCCAAGGCTAACTGGAAGGAAAAACGATTTGCAAACGTCCCAGGAGAAACCGAGTTTATTCCTTTGCCGGATTGAACAGAGAAGTTCTAAATGTGGCACATCTCGATGCGCACTACTCGATAGTCAATGAGATTAGCGGTGTTCACGGGCACCGTTAATCAGAAGTTAATTTGAATAAAGTTTATCGAATGACATGTATGTCTAAAAACAATTCAAGGGCCGCCCAAATACGATCCGTGGTGAAGACGGGAGCGTTTATGTGTTGAGCCGTTGCGAGACAAGCCCGGTCAGCAATGGAAAGACCTTTCTCGCGGGTGTGTTGCCACAAAATACTTGCTCGTTCAGCCTGTGCCGCCGCAAAAGGCGCCACCGTCAGCCCTAATGCGTGCAGTTCATCCCGCATACCATTGATATCCACGCCATTGGCCAGGGATTTCTGGATAACCTCGGACCAATTTACCGCCGAGATCACAGCATGCGCCAGGGCCTTTTCCACTGCATCACTGCCCGGTTCATCCTGCAAAAAGGCGAGCAATGCCGAAGCGTCGAGTACTACCTTCACTCGCTGGTTTCTCGTTCTGCCTCTTCATAGCGTTCGGCTAGTAGCTCATCAGCCAAGCTTGTTTCCTTTGGAATATGGGCAAAACGTGTTTTCAGTCGACGCTTAATGGTTTCTGCTTTTTCCAGCACCAATTGCCCATCTTGACAGCGGGCGATAAGCGTATCCCCAGGTTCGACGGCCAGCAATTGCCGTAATTTAGCCGGAATGACGATGCGGCCTTGGGGACCCAGACGAACGGTAGTTTGTGTGTTATTCTCTGTCATAGTTTGCGGATTATGGCACAATATACTATTACATGCCACTTACAGGGATGTTAACTACATAGGCATAGTTCGTGCTCCAGCATCAACCCCGAATTAACGTCCCCACCCCAGCATCGGTAAATAATTCTATCAAAACAGCGTGTTGCATACGGCCATCGATGATATGGGCGGCTTTTACTCCACCCCGCACCGCTTCTAAGGCACAATTGATTTTTGGCAACATACCGCCTTGGATGGTGCCGTCGTCAATCAAATCATAAACCTGGGCAGCCGAGAGACCGGTGAGTAAATCACCTTGTTTGTTCAGTAACCCCCTGATATTGGTTAACAGAATTAATTTTTCCGCGTGCAGCACCTCAGCCATTTTACCGGCCACCAAGTCGGCATTGATATTGTAGGCGCGACCGTCTTCACCAGCGCCAATGGGGGCGATGACTGGAATAAAATTGTCTCGAGTGAGCATCTCCACCACCGATTTATCGATACTGTCTACATCGCCCACATGGCCCATATCGATAATTTCCGAGGCTTCCAAATCAGGGGTTTTACGCTGCACAGTGAGTTTTCGAGCGCGGATCAAGTCGCCGTCTTTTCCCGTGAGACCCACCGCACTTCCCCCGTGACGGTTAATGTTGTTGACGATTTCTTTGTTAACCAAGCCACCCAGCACCATCTCCACCACATCCATGGTTTCACTGTCGGTCACTCGCATGCCATTGATGAATTGGGTCTCCTTGCCAATACGTTTTAGCAACTGGCCAATCTGCGGCCCTCCCCCATGGACCACCACAGGATTGATGCCTACCAGTTTCATCAGCACAATGTCCCGCGCAAAACCGTTTTTTAGGTTTTCGTTTTCCATGGCATTGCCACCGTACTTGATGACCACGGTTTTGCCGGAAAAACGGCGGATATAAGGCAATGATTCAGTGAGGACATGGGCCACTTGCAGGGCAGATTCAGGGGTCAATGTCATAATCTTTCACTAGGGTTTATGGTTGAATGTGAGCGCAGCGCTGAATAAACCGTCAGTGTCGCCCGGAATGGCCAAAACCACCACTACCCCGGGCGCTATTCACGGCGAATTCTTGCACCAAGGTAAACTGGGCCTGCACCACTGGAACGATGACCAACTGAGCGATGCGTTCGCCCACTTGAATGGTAAACGGATCACAGCCCCGGTTCCAACAGGACACCATCAATTGACCCTGGTAGTCGCTGTCAATCAAACCTACCAAATTGCCCAGCACGATACCGTGTTTATGACCCAGCCCGGAACGCGGCAAAACAAGCGCGGCAAAACCGGCATCGGCGATATGAATGGCGATTCCGGTGGGGATTAATTGAGTCTCGCCTGGTTGTAGGTTTAGGGGCGCCTCTAGACAAGCCCGTAGATCCATACCCGCCGAACCAGTCGTAGCGTAGTTGGGCGATGGTATGTCTTTGCCGATGCGCAGATCTAAAATTTTTAGTTCAACGGTGGGCGGCATGATAGTGCTCCGCGATGATAGCTACCAGGTTCACTGCTAGCTGGGTTTTCTCCGCCAACGGTAAAGCTTTTTCGCCCCCTTCCCACAGCACATGGAGGGCATTTTTATCGCTTTCGAAACCGCTATCTGGTTTGCCTACGTGATTGGCGGCAATCATATCCAGCCGTTTGCGACGCCGTTTCGCCTCTGCATACTCTAAAAGGTGCTGGGTTTCTGCAGCAAAACCCACTGTAAATGGTGGGTTTTGCAGATGGGCCACATGGGCGAGAATATCAGGATTTCGTTCTAAATTGAGAGTCATGGTTTCGCAATCTTTTTTTAGTTTGTGGCCGAGCTGATAAGCAGCTCGGTAATCGGCCACTGCGGCGCTGGCGATAAAGATATGGGCATGGGACACCCGTGACATCACAGCATCGTACATCTGTGCGGCGCTTTCAACGTCGATGCGTTGCACCCCAACGGGTGTCGGTAATTCTACCGGGCCGCTGATTAAAGTAACGTTAGCGCCTGCTTGAACAGCTGCCGCCGCTACGGCAAAACCCATTTTACCGCTACTACGGTTGCTGATAAAACGCACCGGATCGATGGCTTCCCGCGTGGGACCAGCCGTTATTAACACCTCTATATTCCGCAACACAGCAAGGTGGTTAAAAAACGCGATGAGTTTATCACGCAGTTGCCCAGGCTCCAGCATGCGCCCCTCCCCTATTTCGCCACAGGCTTGTTCGCCGGACCCGGGTCCCCAGACATAAAAACCCCGTTGCTTAAGCAGGCGACAGTTTTCTTGAGTCGCCACATTTTGCCACATTAAGCGGTTCATGGCCGGGGCAACGGCGATGGGTTTGTCACTGGCCAAACACAGGGTACTGAGGAGATCATTAGCTAAGCCATGGGCAAGCCGGGCGATAATATCGGCGCTGGCGGGGGCAATAAGAATCAAATCCGGCCAGCGGGCTAATTCAATATGCCCCATACCCGCTTCGGCAGTAGGGTCGAGCAAATCCACATGGACCGGTTCACCGGACACTGCCTGAAAGGTCAGCGGTCCTACAAAGTGGGTAGCTGCAGGTGTCATGACCACCTGCACCTGGGCGCCGACTTCTATCAAACGACGGGTTAACTCGACGCTTTTGTAAGCAGCGATACCGCCTGTGATACCCACCAGAACCCGTTTATCAGTTAAAGACTGCATAGGATTAAATCCTACCGTTGCAAAAAAATGGTAAAAACTATTTTAAGCTAAAGATCCCCAAAAAAGCCGCTGCGTCTAGGTTATAAAAACAAACCGTGCGGATGTTAATTGCTAATGCGTCCCATGAATCCTTTTCTTAATCAGCAGTCAATGGTGTATACTTCTTTTCTGCGAAAATACGTAACTATTGACTACCATCAATGAATTTAATCGAGTTATCATTGTGGTATCTACCACGCTCACTTTGGAGGATGCTTCCTGGAAGACCGGTTTTCCAAGGGGATAGCTGGAATTTTAAGGAAGAATAGCTAGTGTTTGTGAGGGCCATCGCCTCTCAAATGAGAGCGTGTTGTTCTCCACCTTGGGTTTATTCACGGTCTTTTCTTAGCGATTCGGGAACTTAGATCCTGAGACTTTGTTAAACCACTTTTGAAATCGCAGAATATACAATGACAATCTCTCCTACCCATAACGTTATCGACATTGCCTCCGTCAAGCAAGCTTGCAGCGGTTGCAATTTGCGTCAGCTTTGTCTCCCTTTGGGTATACCTTCTCAAGATGTCGAGCTTTTAGATGCCTTGATTAAGCGACGTCGACCGTTAGCGCGAGGACGCCATGTGTTTCGACTTGGCGATGAGTTTCGCTCCCTTTATGCGATTCGTTCTGGCTCGGTCAAAACCTACACCATTACTGAAGATGGCGGCGAACAAGTGACTGGCTTCCACCTACCGGGTGAAATTATTGGACTCGACGCTATTAATTCAAATCAGCATCCTTGCGCGGCTAAAGCTTTAGAAACAACTAGCATCTGCGAACTCCCTTTTAACCGGCTTGAAGAGCTTGCTGCTCAGATACCTGGCTTAGGCCGACAGCTTCTGCGGATTATGAGCCGAGAAATTCAAGGGGATGAGGAACTACTGATGCTGCTGGGTAAAAAATCCGCCGAGGAACGGCTTGCTTCCTTGTTGATGAGTCTCTCTCGACGTTATAAAGAGCGGGGTTTTTCCTCTCGGGAGTTTCATTTAAGTATGTCCCGAAATGATATCGGAAATTATCTGGGACTCGCCGTAGAAACGGTAAGTCGTTTGTTTACTCGCTTCCAACAGCAGGGGTTTATTGAGGTTCGTTATAAGTATATACGTCTACAGCAAATCGATGCTTTGCAAGCATTGGCGGGTGCTTGCGGCGCCCAGAAGAGCCGTATGGGAAGTTCTTGACATTTTTATCGTGGGGCACATCAAAAGCCTAGCTAAAACAGTCTGTTTTACATCCGACGATAAAGCTTGATTAATTCATAGGCCTCTTTGACAGCGCGGGTTTTTTCAGTGGCTTTTTGCATGATGTCCGACGATGTGTTTTGCGCTTCAAGCTTGTCAGGGTGATGACGATTGATAAGACGCCGATATGCTTTTTTAACCTCCGTATTAGTAGCATGACGGTTAAGCCCTAAAATTCCATAAGCATGCTGTAAATGCACCATGCTTATGGGTTTACGTTGACGCCTTCGGTGATCATGACCCCTATATGTTCCCGCCGAGGCGGTGTGAAACCGGCGCTTGATATAAGTTTCCATTTCTTCAAAGCGGCGCACAAAACCAAGTTGGTTACAGATGTGCAATAGCATGGCGCGCTCATGGGGAGATGGAAAGCCGTTGGCATAAAAAACACTCATTTGAATCTCGATGAATTGGCGGATGAGATGGGCGCGACTCTGGCAAGCACTGTAAAACTGAGCCAACACCGGGTCTACTGCAAAATCTGGTTGGTTACCTTCTCTAAACAAACGCATGGCTTGTTGTTGTTGAGTTTTCGTTAAACGCAAATGACCCATAATAACATTAGCGGCCTGTATGTTATCTGCTTCGCTGCGACCCTTGACTTGAACTAAATATCCCATCACTTGAAAGATAGTCGCTAGAAAAATTCGGTAGGCGTGGGTCTGGGAAGCATCTCCGTGAAAACTACTGCTCTGTTTTTCTCCCTGGTAAACCTTTTGATAAAAACGGTATCTCGTCAAGAGGTTAACTACGACACCCATCCCAATACCCATCAGTGTGATGATGTCGACGGGAAAACCAGTAACGATCCCGATAAGCGCTCCCAACAAACCACCGACTAAAACCGTAGCAGCGCTCTTTAAAAATCGTTCCCAATTCTTCAAACCACTTGCCCCGTTATAAGTTTTTAGTTTTATCCCCATCTTTTTTAAGCATAAAGCGTACCATTTCAAAGCAGCCAACAATTTCACCAAGGCTTTAAATAGGAGGCATCATCAAAAGTTTTAAGCCATTGGGGACGAACACCAATAAGAATGGTCGTTAACATGCCATTTAATAATCCTTCTGGAAACAAATACAGCGGCAGAAAAGGGAAATATTCTTGGATAACGCGCTCCAAAGAATAAGCATTTATCAAAATCAAGCTACTCGCTAAGGCGACTACCGTAGCTCCAGCCGCTATAATAGAACCTAAAAAAGCACATAAAAAAATATAAATAAAGAGATGGCGAGGCAAATAATGGTGGACTCCATAATAGATAGCGTAGCTCACCGATACCGGCAGCACACCGATCAACAACCCATTAAGGGGTAGAGCATCTAGGACACCTGTTTGCACGGCGATCACTAAGGATGTCAAGCTTGCCCCAAGCACGCCTAGGCTCCAACCAAACATCAGGGTAAATACAGTCAACCCCAGAAAATGAAACCCGAGTCCTGGCGTCGCGCTGGCGTCGAAACACCATAAAAAAATTAACATCGCCACGGCGACTAAATAAACGTTTAACAGACCATAAGTCTTGAGCTGTCGCCAGGGGGCTATTTGTAAGGCCCGCCCAAGCACCGCAAACCAAAGCAGATAGGCGCTAAATAAGGGGATAGCAGAAATCAGATGGTTAGGAATATGCATAAGCCAGTCATCACTTAATGAAAAAAATCATAAAGCATCCATCGCAAGCGATGGTGGATAGCTTTTCGCTTTAGCCTCGACTAATTTTATGGCAAGGCGTTAGCTCTACTGATTTAGTGTTTTTGCTTAGCGCTTCGTTTCCAGGGGATAGCTATCGTGAGCGATATTTTTGCACTGGATATTAACAGTGTACCGCTTTACCATCGCGGCAAAGTGCGTGATGTTTATCAAATAGATGCGCATCATTTCCTAATGGTGGCTACTGATCGTCTATCAGCCTTCGATGTGGTATTACCCACCGCTATTCCTGGCAAAGGCGCGATTTTAACTGAGCTTTCCAAATTTTGGTTTAAACAGACTGAAAGCCTTGTGGCGAATCATTTACAAGGCGTTTCTTTAGCGTTGGCCAAGGTATTGCCTGACGCCGCCGAATACCGTCGGATCGCTGACCGGGCCATGGTGGTACAGAAGCTTACGGCACTGCCTGTTGAGGCCATTGTGCGGGGTTATCTCATAGGTTCTGCCTGGAGGGACTACCGCCAACAAGGCGCTATAAACGGCATTCCGTTACCCAGCGGGTTACCACTGGCCGCACAATTGCCCGAACCACTGTATACGCCTTCTACTAAAGCACCGGTTGGCGAGCATGATCAGCCCATGGATTTTCAACAAACGGTGGCGCTATTAGGTCAAGACTTAGCCGAGCAAATACGACGAGTGAGTTTACGTCTTTACCAAGAGGCGGCGTCCTATGCCCTTAGCCGGGGAATTATCATCGCCGACACTAAATTTGAGTTTGGTTTGGATAAAAAGGGGACTGTGGTGCTTATGGACGAGATTCTAACTCCCGATTCTTCCCGCTTCTGGCCAGTTGATCAGTACCGGGTCGGTGATAACCCTCCCAGTTTTGATAAACAGTTTGTGCGGGACTATTTGGAAAGCTTGTCCTGGGACAAGCGTCCTCCCGGTCCGCTACTGCCTGACGAAATCGTTGCCAAAACCCAGCAAAAATACCGAGAGGTTTGCCAACGTTTATGCTTGATAGGGGTCAACGACACCGTTTGATAAAAGGAAAAAAAATGCTTGATACTGCAGGGGAAAGAAAATCAAAACTTATCGATAAACTCATTCATGCCTTAGCGCAACGCTTGCCTGAAGCGCAGTTATCCATGGTGCAAATGTTTACTCAGCAGTACTACGCCTGGGTACCGTCAGAAGATCTTTTGGACGACGACCTAGAAGATCTTTATGGGGCAATGCTGTCGCACTGGAATTTTA
The DNA here is from genome assembly GCA_964527085.1 of uncultured Candidatus Competibacteraceae bacterium. Lineage (GTDB taxonomy): Bacteria > Pseudomonadota > Gammaproteobacteria > Competibacterales > Competibacteraceae > CAYRGG01. Next base: position 8,107 of record CAZGON010000071.1, on the reverse strand, counting down.
CTCGGCATCGCCAAGTAGGCAGCGCCTCTATCCGCGTGTATAACCCTGATTTTGAGTTTCATAATTGGCAGTCTACCCATACGGTTATCGAAATTGTCACCGACGATATGCCTTTCTTAGTGGATTCAGTGACCATGGAACTCAATCGTCACGGGCTTACGGTGCATCGCATCATTCACCCCTTGATTCGGGTCAAGCGCGACGAGACGGGCCGTTTGCAGACCATTTTGTCACCATCAGAAACCGCAGGCATGATTGAAGCGGTCATGCACATCCAGGTGGATAGACAGACAGACCCTAGTTTCTTGCGTCAATTAGAGCATGATCTTGAGCGCATTCTCGGTGATGTGCGGGCCGCAGTGGAAGATTGGCCAGCCATGCAAAAACGCATGCTGGCAATTGCCGACGGATTAGATACCCAGGATACAAATTGGCCCATCGAAGAAGATATCAACGAAGTCAAAGCGTTTCTCAACTGGTTAACCAATAATCATTTTACTTTTTTAGGCTATCGCAACTATGACCTTGTCAAAGACAGCAACGGGCAACTCCTGCTGCGAACTGCCCAAGAAAAAGGCTTAGGTATTCTCCGTGACGACAGTGGAGGCCACATTTCCCGTAGTTTTGCTATGTTGCCAGAACTGCAACGCAAGCTGGTTTATGCGCCAAATTTGTTAATTATTACCAAAGCCAGTGCCCGTTCTACAGTACATCGACCCGCCCACTTAGACTATATTGGTATTAAACGTCTAACCGATGATGGCCAGGTGGAGGGAGAATGGCGTTTCTTGGGTCTCTATACCTCCCGTGCCTATGGCACACGACCATTTGATATCCCACTGCTGCGCAATAAAGTTAAACGGATTCTGCAACGGGCGGCATTGGTGCCTATCAGCCACTCCGGCAAGATGCTGCAACATATCCTTGATACCTTCCCGCGGGATGACCTGCTGCAAGCCACCGAGGATAAATTATTTACCATTGCCATTGGCATTCTGCATCTGCAAGAACGCCAAAGATTGCGGTTGTTTGTTCGGGAAGACACCTATGGCCGCTTTGTATCGTGTCTGGTGTATGTGCCTCGCGATCGCTACAACACAGAACTACGGCTGCGCATACAAACGATTTTAATGCAGGCGTTCAATGGTTTAGCAGTGGAATTTACCACGCAATTTTCAGAATCCATATTGGCCCGCGTGTTGTTCCATGTACGCACGCAAGCCAATCAAATCCCCGACTATTCCATCCCAGAACTAGAATCTCGTCTGCGGGAGGCCATGCTCTCCTGGCAGGATGAGCTACAGCGAGCCTTATTAGAACATTGCGGTGAAGCCCAGGGTAATGTGCTGTTGCAACGTTATGGGAATGCTTTCCCGGTAGGCTATCAAGACGACTTTACCACTCGTACCGCTGTGCACGATATTCTCCGCTTGGAGGAGATCGATGCCGACCATCCGCTGGCGATGCATTTATATCGCACTTTAGAAGATCCGGAAGGGTTATTGCGGTTTAAACTGTTTAGTTCTCAACCTATCCCGCTCTCGGATGTGTTACCGGTGCTCGAACGGCTAGGGCTCAGGGTGGTCAAGGCAAAACCCTATGAAATTGAACTGAGCGCTACCCATACCACACTTTGGATTGTCGACTTTGATATGCAAGAAGATGATGGCATACGGGTTGACGCTACCCAAGTGAGAGATATTTTTCAGGAAGCGTTTGCCCGTATTTGGAATCGGGAAATGGAAAACGATGGGTTTAATCGTTTGGTATTGGGCGCTGGTCTGGCCTGGCGGGATGTGGTGATACTGCGCGCCTATTGTAAATATCTGCTACAGACCCGGATACCCTTTAGCCAAACCTATATGGAACAAACTCTAACCCGGCATCCACCCATTGCCAAACATCTGGCGGAATTGTTTAGCGCCCAGTTTGACCCCCATCTCATCGGCGATCATGGCCGCCGCACCACCGCATTGGGTGTCGCCATCGAGCAAGCGTTAGAAAATGTCAGTAGCCTTGATGAAGATCGTATTGTGCGACGTTTTTTAAATGTTATGCAAGCGACCCTGAGGACCAATTATTTTCAGACCGACAGCAAGGGTCAACCGAAAGAGTACTTGTCTTTTAAATTTGATCCGTCCATCATCGATGAGCTGCCGCTGCCACGGCCCATGTTTGAGATCTTTGTCTACTCGCCCCGTGTGGAGGCTGTTCACTTGCGTGGCGGACCGGTGGCGCGGGGCGGACTGCGCTGGTCAGACCGTCGTGAAGACTTCCGCACCGAGGTGCTGGGTTTGATGAAAGCACAGATGGTAAAAAACGCGGTTATCGTTCCGGTAGGCTCTAAGGGTGGCTTTGTGGTCAAACGCCCCCCCAGCGAGCGCCAGGCGTTGGATAAAGAAGTTTTATACTGTTACCAAACTTTTATCCGCGGGATGCTGGACATAACCGACAACCGAGTGAAGGATATGGTGATCTCGCCACCTCGTGTGGTGCGCCATGACATGGATGATCCTTATCTTGTGGTAGCCGCCGATAAGGGGACCGCCACCTTTTCTGATGTGGCTAACGGTATCGCAAAAGAGTACGGTTTTTGGTTAGGCGATGCTTTCGCCTCCGGGGGATCGGCCGGCTATGACCATAAACGTATGGGAATTATTACCGCCCGGGGCGCTTGGGAATCGGTCAAACGTCATTTCCGGGAACTGGGTATGGATATCCAAAACCGGGACGATTTTACCGTGGTGGGTATTGGCGATATGTCCGGCGATGTTTTCGGCAATGGTATGTTGTTGTCGCGGCATATCAAATTACTGGTGGCCTTTAATCATCTGCATATTTTTATCGATCCTAATCCAGACCCTGAAATAAGCTTTAAAGAGCGCGAGCGTTTATTTCAGTTATCCCGTTCTAGCTGGGAGGACTACGATAAAAATTTGCTCTCAGCAGGTGGTGGGATTTATACCCGTAGCAGCAAATCGATTCGGGTCAGTCCCGAGGCTTGTCAAGCGCTGGGACTCAAGCAAGAACGTTTCACACCTAATGAGCTGATTCAGCAGGTGCTTAAGGCGCCGGTGGATCTGTTGTGGAATGGGGGCATTGGCACCTATGTAAAAGCGGCTGCGGAAACCCATACCGAGGTAGGCGATAAGAGCAACGATTTGCTCCGGATAAACGGTCGTGATCTACGCTGTCGTGTAGTCGGCGAAGGCGGGAATCTCGGTTTTACCCAACGAGGACGGATCGAGTACGCCCAGTATGGTGGAAAAATACTCACCGATGCTATCGATAATGCCGGCGGCGTCAATTGCTCAGATCACGAGGTCAACATCAAAATTTTGCTCAACCAAGCGGTTAGAAACGGCGATATGACGGCAAAGCAACGTAACCAGTTGCTGGCAAAAATGACCACAGAGGTGGGTGAACTGGTGTTGCGGCAAAATTATCTGCAACCGCAAGCCATCAGTATGATTCACGCCCGCGCAGCCGATTTGTTGGGTGATCATGCCCGGGTCATTCGGGGGTTGGAAAAGATGGGCAAACTGGATCGCACCTTGGAGTTTTTGCCCAGCGATCAAGAAATCACCGAACGGGAAGCTACCCAACAGGGTCTGACGACTCCAGAGATTGCGGTACTGTTAGCCTACGGTAAGATTGCCTTGTACGAAGAGCTGTTGGAATCCGACGTTCCAGAAGATGCTTATTTACGTAATGAGTTACTGGCGTATTTTCCCTCTCCCCTACGGGAGACATTTGCTCAGGAAATGGACAACCACCCCCTACGCCGAGAAATTATCGCTACTTACATTACCAACAGCATGTTAAACCGTATGGGTAGCAGCTTTGCCTTTCGGCTCTGGGAAGAAACAGGCGAGCCGTATCCCAACATCGCCCGTGCTTATACGGCTGCCCGCGAGTTATTCGACATCCGTCAACTGTGGAGCGCTATCGAAAGCTTAGATAGCCAAGTACCAGCAGAATTACAGATTTTTATGATGAGTCTCAGTCAGCGGTTGTTGGAGCGGTCAAGCTTATGGTTACTACGGCATCGCCGCTCACCCCTTGCCATCGAGGCTATTGTAAGTCAGTTTCAGCCGGGTGTTGCTACTCTAAAAGCTGAACTTCCAAATCTTTTGAAAGCCGCTGAACTAGAGCAGCTAGAAACCGCCCAGCAACGTTTTTTAGAAACCCAAGTGCCCGAGGAATTAGCCCGCTGGGTGGCGAGTTTAGACGCCCTTTATTGTGCCTTTGATTTAGTTGAAGTGGCTGAGCAAAGGGAACTTCCAGTGACTGTTGTCGCTACCGTCTATTTTGCCTTGATAAGCCATCTAAATCTTAACTGGCTACGACAAAACATTGCAGAACTTCCCGTTACCAGTCATTGGCAAAATCGGGCCCGATCAGCGCTCTTAAATGGACTTTACGACCAAGGACGCTTGCTGACTGCCGATGTGTTTCAATCCACTTCGCCAGACGATGCTCCAGCAAAACGTCTGACAACCTGGTTTAATAATAACCAAAGCAAGGTGGAGCGCTGTCAAAATATCTTTACCGATCTACGCAGCGCAGGACAGCCTGACCTTGCTATGCTGTCGGTGGCGTTGCGCGAAACAGCCAGTTTAGTTCAACAGTAAAACACCACAAAACTAGAGCGTTTTCGCTTTAACTGTACACAAGGCAGCCGAGGCGAGGCGTGCGCAGTGTACATGCAGTACATGAGCACGCCGAGACCGAAAGCTAACGCTGTGTACAGTTGAATGGGAAATGCTCTAGGGGTTAGTTGATCCACCTAGCCGCATAACGAACTCCCTATACTTGTCTTTGGGACCCAATAATGCTACGAGATCTGCAACAATACGGGCGCTTTCATCTTGCAGCAGATCCGGCTGATCGTTATCTTCTGATAAGGTTGGGTCCGCATCCAACGGTTCTAGCCCCTCGGCCATGGCGTCTAAGTTTTCCTGTTGCTGCCCATTAGCTTGTGCTAGTTTCCATTCTTTGCGACGCTTCTTTTCGTTGAGGGATACAGTAGTTTTGGAGCGGGCCTGTTTAGCCGCTTCAATTTCTTTTATAAAAGCGGCAAAGTCAGGATTGGCGCTTATCCGCGTCTGGTGATGTTTCTTAAGTTGAGGAATAAGGCTGGCTAGATGCTGACTGCGGCGATAACGGGTTGGATCAATTTCGTCCCATGGCAGTGCGTTATCCTGAGCGCTTTCTCCCACTTCATGGCTATCGAAAGCGGATGGAAGAAAAATATCGGGTATCACGCCTCGGTGTTGGGTACTGCTGCCATTGATACGATAAAATTTGGCAACGGTTATTTTAAGCTGACCTGCCGGCCCCATCGCCTCAGGCAAAAAGCGATTAAGGTCGATCAATGTCTGCACAGTGCCTTTACCAAAAGTAGGATCACCAAGCACAATACCGCGTCCGTAATCTTGAATAGCGCCGGCAAATATTTCTGAAGCCGAGGCACTAAAACGATCTACTAATACAGCGAGTGGGGCATCATAGATAAGGGTGGGGTCGGGGTCATGTTCCACCTCCACGTCGCCATCTACGGTACGCACCTGTACCACAGGACCCTTCTCAATAAATAAACCTGTCAGCTCTATTGCTTCCTGCAGAGAACCACCGCCATTTTGGCGTAAATCGATGACAATACCTTCGACACCGGCCTGTTCAAGGGACTTTAGTATACGTCGTACATCTCGAGTGGTGCTGCGATAGTTTTTATCGCCTCGCTGAGCGGCTGCAAAATCACTATAAAATGTGGGGATGGTAATCACACCGATGCGTATCTTACGTTCTCCCTCGGTGAAGGTTTTGATGGCGCTACTGGCAGCTTGCTTCTCCAATTTAATGGTATCCCGCTCTAAGCGGACAACTTTACCTGGGTGTTCAAGCCCTTCTTTAGCAGGGACCACTTGCAACCGAACCACGGTGTTGCGCGGTCCTCGAATAAGATCGACCACATCATCGAGACGCCAACCAATTACATCGACAAGGGACCCCTTATTACCCTGTCCAACCGCTACGATTTTATCTTCAGGTTTTATGGCGCTACTCAAATCGGCGGGACCACCAGGGACCAACTCAACCACCGTGACCATTTCATCTTCCATCCGTAATACGGTGCCTATCCCCTCCAGAGAAAGCCGCATCTGAATATTAAAATTTTCTGAAGTACGCGGCGAAAAGTAAGCCGTATGGGGATCAAAAGTCTGCGAAACAGCATTCATATAAAGCTGAAAGACGTCATCACTATTAGACTTTGCGGTGCGTCGTAAACGTCCAATATAGCGTTTTTCCAGGGTCTCGCGGGCCTCATCCAGGTCTTGACCTGCTAGCTTAAGGGCTAGTAATTCGTGTTTAACACGCTTACGCCACATCTCATTGAGCTCGGCTTGACTGCTGGCCCACGGCAATTCCTTACGATCTAGTTCTAGGGTCTCATCGATGGTGAAATCAAGCTTATGCTGGCGAATCAGCTTTAAAACATGGGCGGTGCGCTCTCCGAGACGACGTTGATAGATATTAAAAATCTCATAAGCTGGCTGCATATCGCCTGACACCAAACTCTCGTCCAAGGCAGAGCGATACTTTCTTTCAAACAGCTTAATGTCATTTGCCAAAAAATAGCTGCGGTTGCTATCTAATACATTGAGATAACTATCTAAAATAGCATTAGAGAGTTGATCGTCGAGTTTGCTTTGGCTGTAATGATACTGGGCTAGTAATTGAGCTATAGTCTGATCGAGATTACTGTGTTTTGCAGCAGGTGTAAGCTGAGTGACCACAGGCGCTAGTGATTGAATTTGTCCGGCTACCGTTGGTGGCGCGGCTAGCACAAAAATCAAAAATATAAGGGTAAAGCTCAAGAAAACTTTACCGATAGAACGATATATTGACATTAGCCCCATCATGAAAATTACCTATAAGCATTGCAACTAAAAAGCTCGATTTACTATAACTGAGCCATAACTGAGCAGCAGGTGAGAGGCTTAAAAAACCATAGTCACTTGATTCCTCACTCAAAGAGGATGCGCAAGGGTAATATCGGTAGCCACCGGCTGCTTGCCATTGGGTTCGGCTAAAGTAAATTCAAAAATATGATTACGCGACGGCAGCTTCATAACATTAAAACCCTCCGGCAAATTCGAGTCGTGAAAAAATGCTGTACGGTAGGGTGAATCGCTGTCTCGGGAATCGGTTTTCCAAAGGAAAGGTGACAAATTCACCAGAAAACGCATAAAACCAAAACTCTTGTTGTCATCGTGATGATAACAATAACCTCGTACCCGGGATCCCAAATCGCCCCATTCTGGTGCAAAATAATCATCTCCCCGGGTCGGTAAAAGACCTGGCACCAGGTAACCGGAAATAAATAGATCGGCTTCCCGCCGTAGCTCTTCGGATACATTATCAAAGGCAAGTACTTCCACACGACAACCTTTGTTTTGCAAGGCTCGTACCACCTGAACAAAATCGCCATCGCCGGTTACTAAAGCAACCCGATCTAGATTTTCAGATTGCAACAATACATCCACGGCCATATCAAGATCCGCATTCGCTTTTCCATAGCGCATACCCGTTTCATCCTCAAACCATTTGACCTTTTTTTCAATGACTTTGTAGCCAATTTCGCGCAACGCGGATTGATAAGAACGCGCTTTTTCTCGATAGACCATATTTGTCTCTGCGCGTTCTTCATCATAAGACAAATAGACATTTAAGCGCAGGGCTTCAGCGTTATCACGACACGCGAACTCACGCAACATATCATATTTCATGCGTTGACCGCCGTTGCGAGAAATGTTAGCTGCGTCCACATATACACCTACCCTAGCATAGGATTTAAAATTACTTGTCATAATTTTTGTTACGCCATCTCTTTTATAATTGTCGATTGCAAGTGCTTCCATATCCGTCGGTAACACCGGTGGGGTAGTCATATATATGCAATAAATCCTAGTTTGACACCCCGTAAAATCATTTCGTTTACCTTTGCCCAGATCAATAATTACGATTGCTGGCGGGAACTGGATTAGCTAAATAACGTGAGTTCTGGATAAGCCTGGGGTTAATGGGTACCTCCTGAAGCCGA
>CAZGON010000070.1:0-18752 GCA_964527085.1 uncultured Candidatus Competibacteraceae bacterium | reverse complement strand
TTACTGGAGACACAGCCTATCACAGGATAATTATCCAGAACTGACGTTATTTAAGTGTTACGAAATAGTCCTGCTATTATTTAATTTACTCCTGTTGGCTCTGCCATCTGCGCTTGGGCCACTGTCAGGGCGCTCATATTGACCAAACCACGCACACTGATGGACTGGGTCACCACATGCACAGGACGGGCAGCACCTAGCAAAATCGGACCTACTGAGACCCCCTCACCCAACATTCGTACTAAATTAAAGGCAATATGGGCGGCATCTACGTTTGGCATAATCAACAGATTGGCTTGATCTGTCAGACGGGAATCTGCAAACGTTGCATGACGAATATCTTCAGACAGGGCCATATCCGCGTGCATCTCGCCGTCCACTTCGAGATCAGGCGCCTGTCGGTGAAGAATAGCGACGGCTTCGCGCATTTTTTGCGATGACAGTGAATCATGGGTGCCAAAGTTAGAACGGGATAATAAAGCCACCTTTGGCGTAAAACCAAAGGCTTTTACCTCTTCAGCGGCCAATAAGGTCATCTCGACGATCTCATCCACCGTTGGGTCTGGTGTTACGTGGGAATCGCAGATAAAAAACGTCCCTTTTGTCAGTATCAACACACTTAAAGTAGACAAGTCGTGTACGCCCCCGCGTTTACCGATGACATCTAAAACAACTTCTAGATGTCGCGTGAAGCGCCCTACCACACCGCATAGCATGGCATCAGCGTCATCCTGCAACACGGCCAGCGCCGCCACCACCGAAGCGTTAGTCCGCACCACTGTTTTTGCCTCTTCAAGGATGACGCCTTTGCGTTTTGTCAAGCGGTGATAGGCTTGCCAATAATCTTGGAACCGATCATCCTGCAAAATATTGATGAGTTCGTAGTCTTTTTCTGGCTCCATGCGCAGTCCCAGTTCATGCCGACGGGTTTCGATGACATCGGGACGACCTACTAAAATGGGACGCGCCATACCTTCATCGATAACCTGTTGCACGGCTTGTAAGACTCGCCGTTCCTCACCCTCTGCGTAAACGAGCCGTTTTGGGTGTTGTTTTGCGAGGGCAAACACCGGTTTCATGACTAACCCTGAACGGAATACAAACTGGTTCAGGCGCTGAGTGTAAGCCTCAAAATCCGCGATGGGTCGGGTGGCGACGCCACTGGTCATGGCTGCTCGGGCCACGGCAGGGGCTATTTGAATAATAAGGCGCGGATCGAAAGGTTTTGGGATCAGATAGTCCGGCCCAAAACTCATAGCCTCGTTGCCATAGGCTTTAATGACCAGTTCCGACGGCTCAGCCATGGCAAGATCCGCTAACGCCTGGACGCAGGCCAGCTGCATAGCTTGATTGATGGTGGTGGCGCCCACATCCAAGGCGCCGCGAAAAATATACGGAAAGCACAACACATTATTAACCTGGTTGGGATAGTCTGAACGCCCCGTGGCGATAATGGCGTCGGACCTTACCGCTTTTACGTCTTCCGGTAAGATTTCAGGATAAGGGTTAGCTAACGCTAGCACCAGCGGTCTAGGGGCCATCCGTTGAACCATCTCCGGTTTCAGTACACCCCCCGCCGAAAGCCCAAGAAAAATATCGGCGTCTTCGATGGCCTCTGCTAGAGTGCTGGCTTGGGTATCCCGAGCAAAGGCCGCTTTCCAGGTGTCCATTTCCTCCAAACGCCCTTTGCGCACCACGCCAAGCCGATCGGTCACCGTAATATGCTCACGGGATAAACCGAGATTAATGAGCAAGTTCAAACAAGCCAACGCCGCTGCACCGGCCCCCGAGGTGACCAATTTGACGTCTGTGATATTTTTCCCTACTAAACGCAGGCCATTGAGTACAGCCGCTCCAACAATAATAGCTGTACCGTGCTGATCATCGTGGAAAACCGGGATTTTCATGCGTTCCCGCAGAGCCTGCTCGATCAAAAAGCACTCCGGCGCTTTGATGTCTTCTAGATTGATACCACCAAAGGTAGGCTCGAGCCGGGCAATGGTTTTAATCAATTCATCGGGGTTCGGTTCATTGATTTCGATATCAAACACATCGATATTAGAAAACTTCTTGAATAAGACCGCTTTACCCTCCATCACAGGTTTAGCAGCCAAAGGGCCGATATTGCCCAAACCTAGCACGGCCGTGCCATTGCTAACCACGGCGACCAAATTACTCCGGGCGGTGAGGTTGGCTGCCTCTCGAGGGTCTTCTACGATGGCTTCGCAGGCAGCCGCCACCCCAGGGGAATAGGCGAGGGCCAAATCCCGCTGAGTGGCCAGCGGTTTGGTGGCCATAATAGCCAGCTTTCCCGGTGTATCAACTCGGTGATACTGAAGGGCTAACTCGGATAATTCTGTGCCATGTTTATTTTTTTCTGACATAATAAAACTAATTCTCCTTAAAGAAGCAATCACTCTATTCGAGTACCACTGTCCGCTGCAAACTTCAGACTGACTAGGCAATGCTGAAACAACTTAGCGTTCTGCACTAACGTTATTTAATATTAATAGTCATTATTTAATCGTTTTAACAGTTGCAAAAAAAATAGGAACGAAAAGATTTTTTCTCGATCTTGAGAAACCTCTTTAGTGTCAGGACTTACCCACAGACGCCAAGCCCTATAGAACTTCCTACCATGGCAAAACAAGCAAAGAAAAAAACAGCACCAGTTCACGCGCAACAAACCCTCAACGAGACCTTTGGCGCTATTTTGAGTCAAAACTTTAGTTATTTAAAAAGATGGGAAGACACCGCCCGCTTCTATGAGGATACCGAAGGGGTCCATCAGATGCGCGTCTCCTTTCGCCGTATGCGCTCGGCGCTCAAGACCTTTCGCTTTGCAATCCCACGCCCTATCACCGATTCCTGGTCGCAAGACATGCGAAACCTAGCTAATCAACTGGGACCAGCCCGAGATTTAGATGTTTTTATCGAAGAAGGGTTAGACGCCGTTGCCGGCAAACTGCCGTTACCGGGTCAGGATAAACTCGCATTGCTAGCCCAAAACCAACGGGAAATTGCTTACCAACAGGTTCGCGCCATGCTGGATAGCAAAGACTATAGCCGCTTTAAACGCGCTTTTGCCAAGTGGTTAGCGTCTCAAGCTTGGTTAGCGGAAGACGCCCTCACCGATGCGCAACGCAAGCGCCTGCTAGCTAGCGTAGTTCCCAGCGCTCAAAAAATTTTAGATAAACAAGAACGTCGTGTGTTAACCATCGGCAATAAAGTCGATCAGGATTCGCCTCCAGAAATGCATCAGTTGCGTATTGAATGCAAAAAGCTACGCTATGGGGCTGAGTTCTTCGCGCCCCTTTTTAAAGGTATAGATAACTTTATCAGTCACATGAAACGGCTTCAGGATGTCCTTGGAACCTTGAACGATGTGGCCGTTATGCAGCAATTGCTGGAAACTCTGCTGGCGACGGAGTCAGATCCGGATGTTTTACAATATAGCGGGGGTTTAGTGGGCTGGCGCGTTCGCCAATACTACGAAATCAAGCATTCGTTTAATGAACGTTGGGAGGAATTTAACCATGCGGGTCGTCCTTGGTGGGATAAGTCCGCCGTTATTCACTAGGCGTCATGCCTATACCCGGAAGATTGATATTTGAATTCTCCATGGTACCGGTCAAAGCAACTTGCCTATGCAAACCCCAGCGATCGTCCTTGCTAACGGCTGTTATCAGTCGCCTAACGGTAAGGTCGCCCACGGTCTTGTCAGGGGTAGTGACCGATTCCGTATATTGGCAGTGGTAGATCCTAGTTCAGCTGGGCGGGATGCAGGAGAGCTTTTGGATGGTATATACCGCGCCATCCCCATCGTGGCCTCCATTCCCGCCGCCTTGGCCAGCTGTGCTGAACCACCTGCCTACTGCATCGTTGGCATTGCTACCCATGGTGGTCGATTTACCCATGAATTACGACAGTTGCTGCTGGAGGGAGCCAGGGCTAGCCTCTCTTTAGTCAATGGTCTGCATGACTATATCGCTGACGAAGCAGAAATTGTTGCAGAACTACAACAGCGGGGTTTGCACAGCCTCGATCTTCGTAAACCTAAACCAAAACAACAACTGCACTTCTGGACGGGCGCTATTACCCAAGTACGGACGCCCCGTATCGCGGTGCTTGGCATGGATTGCGCCATTGGCAAACGAACTACCGCACGACTGTTAGTGGAAACTCTTAATGGCGCAGGCGTCCATGCGGAGATGATTTACACCGGCCAAACCGGCTGGCTACAGGGGGGGCGTTATGGCTTTGTATTGGATGCGGTGGTCAACGATTATGTGAGCGGTGAATTGGAATATGCCATCGTAACCTGCGACCAGCAACAACGGCCTGATGTCATTATTATCGAAGGACAGTCGTCGTTACAAAATCCTAGCGGCCCCTGTGGCGCAGAGTTTTTAGTATCGGCCGCCGCTCAAGGGGTTATTTTGCAGCACGCCCCGGGACGTGAATTCTTCGAAGGTTATGAAACCCTAGGCTTGCGAATTCCCCCTTTAGAAACAGAAATCGCCTTGATCAATTTGTATGGTGCCCGCACCTTAGCCGTCACCCTCCATCCCCAGGGCTTTGACACTGCAAGGTTGGCCCAGTATCGGCAGGCATTACAAGAGAGTCTAGGAATCCCGGTACTTTGTCCACTGCAGGAGACACTTGACCCATTAGTAGAGGGGGTGCGTCAGTTTATGCAACGGGAACAGGCATGAAAATCACTGCAATCAGCAGCCGTGTCGAGCATTTTCCATTACGCCGTCCCTATGTTATCGCTTTCCGCGCCATCGATGCCGTCGATAACGTTATTTTAGAACTGACCACTGAGAATGGCCTGGTGGGTATTGGGGCAGCTTCACCAGAGCCTTATGTAACCGGTGAAAACAACCAAACCTGCCAAGCTGTGTTGGGGGAGTCTTCGCTAGACTGGTTACTAGGCCAGGATGCCCGAGAACTGCCTGCCCTTTGCCGGGAACTTGCTAAGCGGCTGCCCACAACACCGGCTGCTCGGGCTGCCGTGGATATGGCGTTGCACGATTTGTTAGCCCAACAGTTAGGGGTTCCTTTAGTAGCTTTGCTGGGCCGCGTCCACAGCAGCCTGCCTACCTCTATTACCATTGGCATCAAATCGCCTGGGGATACTGTCGCAGAAGCGCAAGAATATATAGGTCGTGGTTTTCGCATTCTTAAGGTAAAACTCGGCCATGATTTGGCAACCGATATCTTACGATTACAGCGTCTGCGTGAATGTGTGGGGTCTAACATCAGGCTACGAGTAGACGCAAACCAAGGCTATAACCGAGACGATTTACTACAGTTTTTTGAGCATACCACTGCTCTCAATATCGAACTCGTCGAGCAACCTTTATCAACCCGTCAAACAAGCACTCTCCGCACTCTCCCCGAAACCCAGCGCAAGCAACTTGCGGCTGACGAAAGTTTACTCACTGAAAAAGACGCTTTAGAGTTGGTCATGCCACCTCGCCCCTACGGCATTTTCAACATCAAGTTGATGAAATGCGGCGGCTTGCGACCCGCATTACGTATTGCAACGTTAGCGGAAACGGCTGGCGTTAAACTTATGTGGGGTTGTATGGATGAAAGCATCATCAGTATCAGTGCAGCTCTGCATGGCGCCTTGGCTTCACCGGCAACCCATTATCTCGACTTGGATGGCAGCTTTGACTTAGCGCGGGATATTGTGACAGGCGGTTTTATTCTGGAGAACGGGCGTCTTCGCACCACTGATGCACCAGGATTAGGCATTCAGCGAGTAACTTGAGAAGCTATTTTTAAAACAGCTTTTGTAGCCCTCTTAAACGCTACTCATCAACTATCTGTCCAGGCGGCAACCGCAGTGTAAAAACGGCGCCCAAAGCCTCGCGAATTTGATTAATACTCAAATGGCGAGCCGTTAAGTTAGGATCTTGCAAATGACCACAGGTCAAACGAAAAACCTGCGGTTGCCTGGTTGAGCGCAAATCCATTTGAGTCCCATAAATTTCTGGACTTGGTTTTCCGTTGTCTGAGCTTTTCAAACCAATACTCGCAAAAAGTTGCCGCCTATTAAGGTCTAGCCCAACAAAGTAACCTACCGCACGCCGAGTTCCAGTAATCATAAATTGATCAGGTGTTACAAATTGCCGCTGTTTTTTAGCTTGTCTTAGTTCAAATTTACAAAAGGGGCGATACTGATTTGCACCATAACCTAGCTTTCCATCTTGGAGATAGATTTTTAAACGATTAGCAGGAATTGCTACATCACGGTGCAAAACTAATATTGAACCCCTCGGCACTTTATAAAAAGACGAATTAACATCGGGTTCAATAAGACTTTCACAACCATAGAGGAAAGCTAACAAAATGAGTGTTAACCCAAACCGAGTAGGTTTCCTGCTGCAAACCAGTTCGGATATTAGACAACCAATGCGCCCTCGGTAAAGAAAATTTTTTAAAGTGTGCATTTTTAGAAAGTGTTTCCTATAATATTTTGTAGACTTAATAATCACCAAATCATGGTATTTGTTCTATCAAAACCAAACCTCATCAAACATTTTTAATAAACTGATGTTTGTCTAACATCTCTTCGATTTTTCTAACCATAAATTACGACAAAAGTGCGTTAAAAAAATTTAGACTTGTCATGTAGGCGCGCATCTGTAAAATTACTCTCTAGTCATATGAATACTTAAAATTAGATTTTTATTCATAACAAACAAATGCCTCGCCTTGCATCATCTTTTGTATCAATAAGTATAATTTTCCACAAAAGTTGTTTTTTTAGTTTGTATTGTCATTGCCATAACAATTATTAGCCAAGTCAATGGTTACCAACCACAGAAAGGGGTTTTCAATGGCTTCAGTAATCCGTAGAAACGATATCGACTTAACCGATATGTGTTTGGATGAGTTACGCAACTTAGTTTCGAAGATAGAACGCGAGTTAGAAGTACGACGCTTTGAAGAGGGATTACGGAAAGCTGTTCACGAGTATCAACGACGTGATCCACAAGTGATCCACTTTTGATAGAAAGGTTGACCTTTTACACCACACGTATCTATCAGTCATTGTGCTCAAACCAGCCATCGATAATTGTTGGAGATATAGATTCATGTCAGGTGTCAATTTAGACGTATTGAGCGATGAGCAATGGGATGAATGGATTGCTGGATGCCGGACCCTTCGAGCACAACGCGATCGCTACGTTGGTGCTGATCAGCTCACTCCTTTAGCAACGCCCAAAGCTGTGCGCAAATCTTCAAAAAAAAAGCAACACGAAAGAAGCCATTTAGTAAGCATCAGTCCAGTAAAGAAAATAATTTGAGTTTTAATTTTTTTTAATAAAGATTAAATGTAATAACCAACTTTTCTTTCTGTACGCTTATCGTTTTCAGTAAAAGGCGGGCAAGGATATGTTTAAGGTTTTTGTCGTCTAACCTATAAATAGGCACATCTAAAAAAAACATATTTAGCATTGTTTCCATAAAATACAGCACCGATGCAGCAGGCGTGTCGGAACTTTCACCCTTTTCATTGTTATAGATTTTAAGTTCTGAAAGATAAAAAGCTCCTGCTTCTCTATGGTAATGTAGCTGTCCATCGATTAAGCTACGCCAACTGGCAGTCACATGTCCTGCTGTGTTAACAGAGGTTGTAAATATTATGCCGACTCGGTTTTTTTCAGCATCTAGTTTGACGACAGGGTCCGCTAGGGTAATCAGTAAAAAATATTTCTCTTTTTGAATAGGAAAATTTTTTACTATTTGTTTTTGCAGATCAGACAAAGGAATTTTCAACTTATAAAAATTAACTGCTTTATTGGCTAAAACAAGCAATCCAAAAAGAGGTAATTTTTTTAAATTTTTCAATTAATTAATCTCTGAAACAATTTGCCGCATGGTTAATTAAAACGAAGTTCATTATATCATGCCGAGTTATCCATCCTGTTGTCGCTTTATCCATAACCCCTTCATAATTCAAACTTAGTCTAGAGTTAGCGGAAAAAATTGAGCAGATACTTCAACAAAACAAAACAGTGCTGCCAGGATTGTTGCCAGTGAGTGTTTTTGATTATAGAAAACGGCGTTTCATACTAAGAACAATGGGATTTGTTGGGGTCATCTTTGTATTGCTAGTTACGGTTAGCGGCATCTGGCTATACCAACAACTTCGCGCAAGTCTGCCATTACTCGACGGTCAGGTTTCTGTTGCAGGGCTATCAGCGCCTGTCACGATTCACCGGGATGGGTTTGGCATACCAACGATCCATGCTACGACAAGACAAGATGTAGCTCAAGCTACCGGTTTTTTGCATGCCCAAGACCGTTATTTTCAAATGGATATACTGCGGCGTTCTGCGGCGGGAGAGCTCGCTGAGTTATTTGGCGCTGCCGCCCTCCCGACAGATCACAAGGTTCGCATACACCGTTTTCGAACCCTGTCCCGTAGGGCGCTGGCTAATTTGCCCAGCAACCATCGTCAATTACTGGAAGCTTACACAAAGGGGGTCAATAGGGGCATAACCACCCTTGGCGCCCCACCGGTAGAGTACTTGATATTGGGCGATAAACCAGCGCCTTGGCGACCAGAAGATACCCTGCTGGTGCTTTACGCCATGTATCTCGACTTACAGGATAAACAGGCGGAGCGGGAGTCCGCCTACGCATTGGTCTACGATCTATTACCCCAACCGCTGGCGGAGTTTTTAACTCCCCCCGGCACCGAGTGGGATGCACCCTTGGAAGGCTCACCATTAGCTACTCCGCCAGTCCCTAAACCCGAGGTATTTTCCCTGCGTGATCAAGCAGGCGCGCTGGCGAGTATGGCCAGCACCAACGCCTGGCAGGAAAACGCCGGAGATTTTTTCCCCGGCAGTAATAACTGGGCAGTAGCAGGTCAACATACCCACCACGGCAGTGCTTTACTGGCCAATGACATGCACCTGGGGCTGCATGTCCCCAATACCTGGTATCGTGCCGTTTTCGTGTTTCCCGACAAAGATACCGGACATGAACGTCGAGTTGCGGGCGTTACCCTGCCTGGCGCCCCGGCCATCGTGGCGGGCAGCAATGGTGAGATCGCTTGGGGTTTTACCAATTCCTATGGTGATTGGGTGGATTTGGTGCTGTTGGAATTTACAACACCCGACAGGTATATCACGCCCGCTGGACACCAGTCTGTGCAACATTTCCGAGAAATCATTCAAGTAAAAGACGCCCCCCCACAGATAGTAGAGGTACCTTGGACGATTTGGGGTCCTGTCATAGATCACGACCATCGCGGCAGACAACGAGCTATGCGGTGGGTGGCGCATGATCTAGAAGGCATCAATTTAAAACTTCTTGATCTGGAAAACGCCGCTACCGTAGAAGACGCCATACACACGGCCAATCAAACGGGGGCGCCGGCACAAAATATTATCGTGGCTTCCAAGGACGGACATATCGGTTGGAGCATTCTTGGACCCATCCCAACCCGGTTTGGCCACACCGGCCAGTTACCGCAATCTTGGGCCAACGGTCAGCGGGGCTGGAACGGTTGGCTTGCCCCACAAGACTACCCGCGTATTATCGATCCACCATCGGGCCACTTATGGACGGCCAACGCCCGTGTGCTTAGCCCTACCAATCCCGTGCAACTCGGCAATGGCGGCTATGCCCTGGGCGCTCGGGCCCAACAAATTCGCGATCATCTCTTTACCCTTAAAAATGTCACGGAAACAGATTTATTGGCACTGCAGTTAGATGACCGAGCACTATTTCTTAGCCGTTGGCGTGACTTGTTGTTAACTGTATTGACTCCACAAGCGGTTGCCGCTGATACCCGTCGACACACCTTACGCACTCAGGTAAAAAATTGGCGTGGTCGAGCGAGTGTGGAGTCTGTTGGGTTTCGTATGGTGCGAGCTTTCCGGCTAATGCTTGAAGAACGGGTTTTTAGTGCACTGACAGCTCCTTGTAAACAAGCCGATGAACGTTTTACTTATACCCATCTCAGGCAACGGGAAGGTTCTCTTTGGCGATTAGTATCAGAACGTCCCCAACACCTCCTTGACCCACGCTACAAAGATTGGCAGGCTTTATTGCTGGATGTGGTGGATGAGGTTGTGGAACATTTTACCCAGGATGGTTCATCCCTGCAGGCGCATACTTGGGGAGCACACAACAGGGTGCACATTCGTCATCCGTTAAGCGCTGCGCTTCCCTTGTTAGGGTACTGGCTTGACATGCCACCCGTGAGCCTGCCGGGGGACTACCACATGCCGCGGCTCCAGACACCCAGTGAAGGCGCCTCGGAGCGCCTGGTGGTGGCGCCAGGCCAAGAGACTAACGGTGTGCTACATATGCCGGTGGGGCAAAGTGGGCATCCCCTCTCACCCTTTTTTGATAAGGGCCATAAAGACTGGAAGAATGGGGCACATGGCCCGTTTATGCCGGAGCGCACTCAGCATAAGTTAGAGTTAAAGCCCACTCATGAACAGCCTTTATAAAATGCGCTAATAAAGAAAAGACGTTTGCTTTGATAACCTTAAGGTGACAAAGTCAAGTCATGACAATTTTAACGACATCTGCTATGGTTGATTAATTAACTTTGACGATCAGTCGTAACGGTTTTTTTACCCATTAGTATTTGGATTCGTCGTTCCGTTTGGTTATCTGGTTTAGATAGGGTTTTGGAACAATTCTAGCTGCCGATGAGTCAAGAATATGCAGAACATTTATTCCTGATTCGGATAAAGCAAATGATTTTTAGCTTATCCCACTTTAGCTTATCCCATTCATATTTCGCGATGCTCTTATCTGTAGAGCAAGCAATCACCAACCGAAGGAAGTAAAGTATGCCTATATATACTGCTCCTGTACCTGATATGCAGTTTATCCTGTATGACGTCCTTAATATGGATCAACATAGCGATTTAAGCGGTTTTGCAGACGCGGACCGGGATACGGTTAGCGCTATCCTGGACGAGGCCGCTAAGCTTTCTCAAGAGGTTTTACAACCCATCAACCAAAGCGGTGACGAGGCAGGCTGCCACTTAGAGGGTGGGCACGTCACCACGCCTAAGGGTTTTAAAGAAGCTTACCAAACTTACATGGAAGGGGGCTGGAGCGGTCTTACGGGTGATCCTGAATACGACGGCCAGGGCCTTCCCTACGTGCTGGGCGTTATCTTGAACGAAATGGCCTGTTCAGCCAATTTCGCCTTCTCCATGTATCCTGGCCTTACCCATGGCGCCATCGACGCCATTGAACAGCACGGTTCAGCAGAACAAAAAGCTCTTTATTTGCCGAAATTAATCAGCGGCGAATGGACTGGCACCATGAACCTAACCGAGGCCCACGCTGGTACAGACTTAGGTCTGTTGCGCACCAAAGCTGAGCCGCAACCGGACGGTTCCTACCGCCTTAATGGCACCAAGATTTTTATCTCCGCCGGCGACCATGATTTAACCGAAAACATCATCCATCTGGTGCTCGCCAGAATACCCGACGCGCCTCCTGGGGTAAAAGGCATCAGTTTATTCTTAGTCCCAAAAGTTATCGTGAATTCAGACGGTAGTTTAGGCGAGAAAAACGCCGTGAGCTGCGGCTCGCTGGAAGAGAAATTGGGCATCCATGGCAACTCCACCTGCGTGATGAATTTTGATGACGCCACCGGGTACTTAATAGGCCAACCCCATAATGGCCTAAAAGCCATGTTTACCATGATGAATGCCGCCCGGCTCGGGGTTGCCGTGCAGGGTGTCAGTATGGCCGAAGTGGCCTATCAGAATGCCGCTGCATATGCCAAAGAACGCCTGCAGATGCGTTCTTTAACAGGTCCCAAAGCGCCCGATCAAGCGGCTGACCCCATCATTGTTCACCCCGACATTCGCCGTATGCTGTTGACTGCACGCAGCTTCACGGAAAGCGCCCGGGCAGTGTCTTGCTGGACAGCGCTCTATGTGGATTTAGCCCGCAAACATCCGGATGAAAAGGTGCGTGAGCAGGCGGAAGACATGCTGGGTTTGCTGACGCCCATTGCGAAAGCTTACTTTACCGATATGGGTACTGAAGCGGCTAACCTATGTTTACAATGCTTGGGCGGTCACGGCTATATCCGCGAATGGGGTATGGAGCAGTTTACCCGCGACGCTCGGGTTGCCCAGATCTATGAAGGCGCTAATGGCATCCAGGCCCTCGATCTGGTGGGTCGCAAGTTGCCCGCCAAGAAAGGACGCGCCATGCAGGTGTTCTTCACAGAAATTGGCGGTTTCTGCGAGCAGAATATGAGTAACCCAGAATTGGCGCCCTTTATTCAACCAGTCATGGGTTCTTTGGAACACCTATTCGAAGCCGGCCAATGGCTGGCGGACAATGGCCCTAAAAATCCGGACCACGCCGCCGCAGCCTCCATGGATTATCTCTACCTTATGTCGCTGGTAACCTTGGGTTATATGTGGGTGCGTATGGCAAAAGCGGCTCAGGAGAAGCTCGCAGCCGGTGAAGGTGATCAGCAGTTTTATAAAAACAAACTGACCCTCGCGCGGTTCTTTATGGAGCGTATGTTGCCAGATACGGCGGCCCATTTAGCAAAATTAAAGGCAGGCGCTGACTCCTTAATGGCCATGGAAGCTGAAGCTTTTTAAGGGAGAGAACTTACCCATCCTTAAGACTTGCGTAAGTCATAGGTTTGTAAAACCTTACAACAACATGTCTGTTTTATTGTAGGCGTTCCCTCCTCCCTACAGAGGAGGGGAATTTCTTTGATAAAAAAACCATCCATACCTTTTCATCTAGGACAGCCCGTAACTTGATTAACCTTTGCAAGGCCACAGGGTTCACTCGGTTCGCTCAACCGCGTTCGACACACACCGTGTCGTGAATAAACTGACTGCTTTGGGCAGGGAAACGCCTCTATAGGTTAGCTGATGGCTTGGCGCTTTAGCTTTGGCTTTGAGACAGATGATGAAGTCTATGCTGAACAGGTAGCGCTTCTCTATGGTAATGCGGGCCTTGCTTACTCTGTCACTGTGATTAATGGAACTATCCTTGCGCTTGTGCAAGCCTCCCATATCGCTTTTTTAAGTATTTTCTATTGGTGGGCGTTTCTCATTCTCGTCACCACTGGCAGAATCCTTTTAGTACGTCACTATTTACACGCATCTAGTCGCTCTAAACAGGCGCTCTATTGGGGGCGTCTATACTTAGTGGGCGCAGCTTTAGCCGGTCTAGCCTGGGGATCCAGCGGCATCTTGCTATTTCCGATGGATTCGCCAAGTCATCAGATGCTAGTGGCTTTTGTATTAGCAGGCATGTCAGCCGGATCGGTGGTGGTGTCATCGGCCAGAGTGGAAGTTTGTGCTGCGTTTTTATTCCCTGCGTTGCTCCCCCTGTCGCTACGCTTTTTCGTGCAACAAGATCAATTATCCCTTTTTATGGGCGCTATGGTTTTAATTTTTCTAACCGGTATGTTGATTGCCGCGCATACCTTACAAGGTTTAATAACCGATATGTTAAGTCTACGCTTCGATAAGCGCGACCTGGTGGCCGAAGTTTACAAGCGGCAACGTATCGAAGAAAGCCTGTTTCAGGAAAAGGAACGGCTCCAAACCACCTTAGCTTCTATTGGTGAAGCGGTGGTTATCACCGATGCTCATAGAAAAATCAAGTACCTCAATCCTACTGCTGAACAACTTTGTGGGTGGTCTCGGAGGGCCGCAAAGCAGCGTTCTATTAGCGAGGTTTTTCCAAGTTTAGACGAGAAAACTCGGCAGACAACCACTACTGCTGTAGAGGAATGTCTAAAGTGTGCTTCACGCACTCAAAAACAGTCGTTACTACTGACTCCTACTAACCATGAATATCTAGTCGAGGAACTGGCCACACCCCTGTTAAATCGCAGTGGCAAAGTAATTGGTACCGTAGCGGTTTTTCGTGATGTGACCGAAACTAACCGACAAACTGCACAGCTGGCTTTTCAAGCCAATCATGACGCCCTTACTGGATTACCTAATCGCAATCTGCTTCGCGACCGCCTGCATCATGCCATTGCCCATGCACAACGCTTGCAGCAACAACTTGCGATATTATTCCTAGATTTAGATCATTTCAAGGCCATCAATGACAGCTTGGGACATGCTGCTGGCGATAACTTATTAAAAGCCGTTGCCATGCGTTTGAAGAAAAATGTTCGGGAAATGGATACGGTGGCTCGCTTAGGCGGCGATGAATTTGTCATACTCTTGGAATATCTGAGTCACGAAAATGTTGCCATCTCCGTAGCTCAAAAAATACTGGAAGCGCTGACACAGCCCTTTATACTCGAAGGGTACGAATATACCGTTACCACCAGTATTGGGGTGGCATTATTTCCCAGCGATGGAGAAGATACTGAAACCTTGCTGCAAAACGCAGACACGGCCATGTATCGTGCTAAGGCCGAAGGGCGCAATAAAGCAAAGTTTTTTGCCCACGACGATGCTATTCCCGAGATTTGAAGAGCGCAGCTTCTTATCCTAAGGTCTCTCCAGTGATTTCAAAAAACTGCGCATCCCACTCTCTGAACAATTGCGCCACTGGCTTATTAACACAGAGTGCGCACCCCTGTCCGGCCCAAAGGGCCATGAATTCTGGTCGCTCCTGAGCGGTTGCAGATTGGCGGATAGCGTGGGTTAGCGCATATTGGACCGGGTAGCCAGGGAGTTCAGCTGTATAAGGGCCTAACTCGGTAATCAAACGATTCTTCAGAACCCGGGCTAACCTACCGGAAATCGTTGGAGTCAGTACGGTGGTAATTTCCGTACCCTCCGGTAGCAGCTCCTTGTACTTTGGATGAGCGCCACTTTCTGGACAGGTCAAAAAAGCAGTCCCCATTTGCCCCCCCGCCGCACCAAGGGCAAAGGTTGCCGCCATGCTACGGCCATCCATAATGCCACCCGAAGCCACCAGAGGTACCCGAATATGATGAGCCAGCAAAGGCAGTAACGCTAAACTTCCCACCAAACCCTGTTCAGGGGCGCCTATAAAAGTCCCCCGATGGCCACCTGCCTCAGCACCCTGGGCAATGATAATGTCCACCCCACTCTCCTCCAAGACAATCGCCTCTAGGAGATGGGTGGCAGTGCCCAAGGTAATGATGCCTTGCTCTTTAAGCATCAGCATATCTTCAGGGTTGGGCACACCAAAACTAAAACTTATAATATTGACCTGCTGCTCAACCAGTGTGGCGAGCTGTGCGTTAAAATCGGGTAAAAAATGTTTTATAGCAGGAGCCACGGTGGCAAGACCTAATTCAGTGCGCAACGGCGCCAGTAGCTCATTGGCTCGTTCAATCCGGGGCGCATCATCTTCCAGCGCTTTTGGTGGAACCATCAAATTCACCGCAAAGGGTTTATCGGTGAGGTTGCGGATCTCCTCAATGGCTGCTTGGATCTGTCTTGGTTGTAAATGACCTGCCGCCAAACATCCTAAGCCACCGGCATTAGATACTGCAGCGACTAAACGTGGCGTAGTGATGCCATCAACCATCGGTGTTTGAAGGATGGGATAACGAATCTGCAAGTGCTCGCTAAGGGGTGTTTTAGGCCAGCTCATTGTTATTAACTACTCTTCTTCTGGGTTAACCATTCAAAAATCCCTAGCAGCACAGACATCGAACCGCTTCAGGCTTCATCCAAAAATTGCTTAATTATGATCCCAGACAACATCATACCGAACAGGGGGGGCATATAGGAAATGGTGCCGTTCACTGCCCGAGGCCGACCCGGTGTGTCGCCCCCCACAGGTTGATGGGGTAAAGGAGGGCGACGTGGTTCATCGCTATAAACCACAGGATAGGCTAAGGTTGCCTGTAAAGCGCGTAACTGGGCCCGCATCTCCCGGGCCAGGGGACAACCCTGGGTATCCGCTAATAACGCCACCCGCACCCGGGTAACGTCCAAGCGGTTGCCAGCGCCCATGGCGGAAACCACAGGCACGCCGTGCTTAGTGCAAGCCGCCACCAGCGCCGCCTTACAAGCGATGCTATCGATACAATCCGCCACAAAATCATAGTTCCCAGCTAAAACCAGGGCTTCAGCCTTGCTAGGTTGTAGAAAATCCTCTAATAGGTTGATGTGCAACGCTGGGTTTATATCCTGCAACCTATCCGCCATGATACGGGTCTTTGGCTGATTGACGGTAGAATGCAGCGCGACTAACTGGCGATTGATATTAGACGGGTCCACTACATCGTGATCCAACAATGTCATGCGGCCTACGCCCGCCCGTGCGATAGCTTCAGCCGCATAACTGCCAACGCCACCCAATCCGGCCACCAGGACGTGTTTTTCCCGCAGCTTAAGCAGGCCATCTTTACCAATTAGAATCTCGGTGCGGGCGAAGGGGTGGGACATGGTGTGATTCCAAATAGCTCACAGGCATTGCGGGTGGTGACAGTGGCGATCTCAGTGGGATCCTGATCTCGCAAGTGGGCTATGGTCGCTAGAGTCTCAGTCAGAAAACCTGGCTCGTTACGGTGACCCTGGTGCTCAATACCTGGCTGAAACGGTGCGTCGGTCTCTAATACAAAGCTGCTTAACGGTAACACTTTCACCAGATGGTGCAAACGGGTTGCGCGGGGATAACTCAGCGGGCCACCAAAGCCCAGCAGCATCCCTGAATCCAGCAACCGCCGAGCCTGTTGTTCACTGCCGGAGAAACTGTGCACGACACCGCGAACCCCTGCAAAACGGCGCACATATTTGAGCACCTGATCCACCGCACGTCGAGCATGAATAATGACCGGGATGTCATAGGCACGAGCCATACGCAACTGGGCTGTAAAAAAGTATACTTGCTGATCTGTATCCAGATCTTTTATATAAAAATCCAGTCCACATTCCCCAATCGCCACCGGCTGTTCTTGAGCTATCCACGCCTCCAACTCATCCAAATGTTCCAAGCGGTGGTTAGCAAGGGCGATGGGATGCAAACCGTAGGCGGCATACAAACCAGGATAGTTAGCAGCCACGCGCTTTAGCTTTGGCCAACCTTGAGCGTCGACGCCAGGCAAAACTTGCGCAGCGACACCGGCATCTCGCGCCCGCTGATAAACTGTGCAGCGATCTGCATCGAAGCGCTCTTCATCAAAGTGGCAGTGACTATCGATAAGCTCCATAACATCGGGCAGCATAACCTAACATCGACTGAAAAGGTACCTTGGGATGGGGCATTTGAGGGATTCAGGACTTAGGACTTAGGTAACTCGTTCCAGAGAATGCTATTTTCACAAGCTACCCAAGTCCTTTTTGTGCATGACTCCTATCATGAAGAACTTCATAGGTTATTACCTTGGGGCAGCACTTTATCCTGCTGATTGTCGTTAGGCTGAGGGTGATTGGTTAGAATTTTTTGTAGCTTACTGCGCACCAAGTCCAAGTGTAATAACAAATTGTACAAAATATCGTTGTAAGACAGGGGAACAGGGATGCGGCTTACCTCTATCTCTAGCTTGTCTAATTCTCGCAAATGGTCCTTCACCACCGCCATAGGCATATCATCACGAAGGGTCAAGTTAATCGCCTGTAGCTCATCGTACCAACGGTATATCCGTGCCCGCATACGCCAGGTGTAAAGCGCCGGCGCTGCTTTGGCAAGGGGAATTAATAAAGCTAACAAAGGCAATAACATAATCTTTAAACGATCAATCAAGGTTGCCGCCCAAAAAGGCAGATAGCGTTGTAAAAAAGGTGGACCGTAATCAAAATATCGCTGCGCTTCGGGGTGCAAGGAAAAGCTAAGGTATTGCGCCGATGGAAATTCCCCAGATTTTTCAAACAGACCACCTTCCCCATGGACTTTAGTCGCGGCTTGCAGCAGCAAGTCGATCAACGCTGGATGCAAGCCTTCCCGCACCACCAGATTGGCCACACAAGCCAAAAGCAGAGTATCTTGTTGGGGAACATTTGCCTCTAAGTCAATCATACCCTCGGGCAATTCCACCTTGGAGAGAAACCGATAATGACGGGTATAGGCTTCCGCCCGCCGAAAATTCATCAAGCTTACACCGTCCTTACTAACAAGATTTTTTACTAACGGGGACTGCGCCCCGGTCACCAATACCATGGCATCTATCTGGCCATCTTCTAGCGCCTTTGCAGCGCTTTTGCTATTCAATGTCAGCACCTGGGTTGGCGCTTCCAACATATCGTTATCTGACAACAACTGCAGGGCAATGGCCCGTGTTCCGCTACCCATCGCGCCTGCCGCAATACGTTTACCCCGTAATGCAGTCAGTTGCTCGGGTGACTCTAGGGCACGAGAAAATATCCAGATAGGCTCATAATAAAGACTCGCCAACGAAGTAAAGGTTGTCGTGTCGGGTGGAAAAGCACGCACCCCACCCTGCACAAAGGCGATATCCACCTCACCTTTTTTTAATAACTGCAGGTTTTCAACAGAACCGGAGGTATTACGTAGCACCAAGGTAATACGATGCTGCGCCAAAAGGGTCTGATAACGTTTTCCAAACAAATGATAGGCACCACTTTTGTCACCAGTAGCCATGACAATACGAGTGGGTGGCGCAGGTTGTACGAATTGAAAAGCGACAAAGAAACCTATAATAGTGAGTAAAATAGCTGGACCAAAAATACTGATATGATCCTTAATAAATAAAGCAGTGGGTTTTTTTGGTGGCGGTTTTTTGCGCATAATGGTTTGTACAACTGGGTTATTTTTAACTAAACAACCCTCAGCTATAAGCTGAGGGGTTATAACGTGGAGTCGAT
>CAZGON010000069.1:460-19039 GCA_964527085.1 uncultured Candidatus Competibacteraceae bacterium | reverse complement strand
AGTTCGGCTTCAGGAGGTACCCATTAACCCCAGGCTTATCCAGAACTCACGTTACAATAATTGTTTTTTAATACTTCATAGATTGCAAACCGACGACAAAAGCGAGACAAAAAAAAGCGGTAGCATCCTATGTGTATCTAGGAAACACCGCTTTATCCGTAAACGAATAATGCCAATCTATAAATTGGCCTATTGATCTCTAAAAATATTTGTGTAAGTACTTACTGTTCAAGCGCTATTTGAAAATGTTAACTAAAATTTCTATTTAATTTTAATGTTCAATATCTAGCGTTCTTTATAACTTTTCCAAAAGAACTTTATCATAAAAACCAATAACACCTTTCAATAACTTTTAAAAGACAAACCAACCAATAACTATTTTTTATTAACTTAGATTTAATGTGATTTCTAATAATATCCCTCTTTGTAATAATGTAGGTCGTGCTTTGTAGTTTTACATTTGTTTAGAACAGTGCCTAGCACATTAACACCTTCTAGTAGTTCTAACGATTTACTAAGATCGTCGGATCGTGTTTTGCCGTCCTCAACCACCATTAAAACAGCATCCAAGAATGGAGACAATGCGGCGACATCATCGCTTACCAGTAAAGGGGGTAGATTAAATATCACCAATCTAGACGCATAACGCACTTTGAGTTCTTGCAACAAATTCACCATCTTAGGAGAAGTGAGCAGCTCAGAAGAAGTTGGACTAGGTTTTACGCAGGGTAAAACCACAAAGCTCTCTATGCCAGGATTAATAAATAACTCTTCAACGGCAATATCGGAAGTCAAGTAATCCGATAAACCATATTCAGGCGTTATACCAAAAGCTTGATGAACGCCAGGACGGCGTAGATCGGCATCCACCAACAGTACCGAATAGTTTGGCTCCATAGCGATACTGATACCAAGATTAATGGCAGTGAGTGTCTTACCCTCCTCTGGTCGCGCACTGGTCACTCCAATAACTTTCCAGTTATTCTGCTTTAATCTATGCAATACACGGGTACGTAATACTCGATAGATATCCACAAGCATTTTGTTAGAACCACTACTGATCACACGGTTTTTCTCTAACGTCTCTTCAGAGACATCAACCGTTTGTGTATGTGTATAACTTATATCCTCAATTAACTCTTTAGTTCTTCTGGAATCTCGATAAGGGGTTGGATTTTTCTTCGCGCGTTCAAGAGCTTTTGAAATTCGATCCATAGATAATTCCTGCTATTTTTGGCTAAATATAATTTTTACAAACGTAATACTAAACAGTTACCTTTTAACCTGCCACTCACCTTCCGCAAGTCTCTAGAAAATGAACATTTTTTTAAAGACTCTCAAATTTTTACATTGCTAGATCATACAGTTTAGCGACTCAACAGATCACCGGTTGATTTATAAAAAATTGTATCTTTAAAATAAAGAGTCATTTATTTTAGGTAAGTTTCTACTATTTAGATTAGAAGTAGTCCACTCTAAGGACATCTTAGGATTAAAGATGTCTCATGTTATCCTAATTCGTCGCTATAGTATGCAACAGTACAAAATTTTTAAGTAAGTACTTGAACATAAGTTATCCGATGTTATGGAAGGGCCTTCGCCGTTGGGAGACGGCGATGGAGCGTACACGGACGTATTCACAGCGTTCCTGGAATAACACCGGATAACTTAGGACGTTTCACTTATCAGCAAGCAAACCAATCTTGAGGAGAATCTTTAACTATGGCAAGCGCCAGTGAAACCCTTCATGAAGACAAAACAAAATTAGCAGCGGCGACCATCGAACGCCATCGCGCCATTGTATCTCTAATGGAAGAATTAGAAGCCGTCGATTGGTATGATCAACGAGTGGACGCCACCACCGATGAGGATTTGCGAGCTGTTCTCGCCCACAACCGCGATGAAGAAAAAGAACATGCCGCGATGGTGTTAGAGTGGCTACGGCGTCATGATGCAGGCTGGGATGAGCAACTCCAGACGTATCTTTTTAGTAAAGTTGCCATAACCGACGTGGAAGAAATGGAGCAAGAACAACACGAAGCAGACTCACAACAATACACCGCAAGCAACGGTTCGTTAGGCATTGGTAGTCTACGGGGAAAGAAATAAACCATGAATAACTTGCTGCGTGAATTAGCACCCATTACCCCAGCCGCCTGGGAAGAAATTGAAGAGGAAGCCAAGCGCACCCTCAAATTGACGTTAGCCGCCCGTAAAATAGTGGATTTTACAGGTCCACTAGGTTGGTCCTACTCTGCTGTGGATAGTGGTCGCATCGACGCCCTCAACGAATCACCTGGCGCCAACGTTCATGCGCAACTGCGGCGCGTGCAGCCGTTGGTGGAACTGCGTGCTCCGTTTACTTTATCCCGGAGCGAGCTTGAATCCATTGCGCGTGGTAGTAAAGATGCTGATCTGCAACCGGTCATAGAAGCAGCGCGGACCATCGCAATGGCCGAGGACCGGGCCATTTTTCATGGTTATGCAGCAGGTCATATTGAAGGCATCAGCAAAGCCGCTCCTGAGAAACTATCTTTGACCGATGATTATGAAAAATATCCTAATGTAGTGGCCGAAGCCCTTAGCAAACTTCGCCAGGCAGGCATAGCAGGCCCTTATGCCATCGCCCTAGGACCACGCTGCTATAAAGGGTTGACCGAAACCACAACCCGCGGAGGCTACCGGGTCTTTGATTTTGTACAGCGTTTGCTGGACGGTCCTGTGGTATGGGCCCCTGCTGTCGACGGCGCGGTGGTGATAAGTCTGCGAGGCGGCGATTTTGAACTGGTAGTTGGTCAAGATTTTTCCATTGGCTATTTAACCCACAACAACGACTCGGTGCAGCTTTACTTACAAGAAAGTTTTACATTTCGCACATTGGCTCCCGAAGCCGCCGTTCCCCTGACTTACTCAACGGTTCAATCTAGCACTTCTAAACAATAAAAAACCATGTTGCAAACCAGAAAGGTTCAAACGGTGTTGAGGGCGGTCTATAACTTAGTACTATAGATCGCCAGTCTGAAACTAAAAAGCTAAATGGAAGGCATTGCATCACGGTGCTTTATCACCACTATAGAGCATCTTATTATGAATAAAACTTCTGCGTTAACCACTGATAATCATCTTGATCCCGATCAACAACGCTGGCGTTCTACCTTGGAAGGCGTGTTGGGTGTTCCGTTCAGTGCCGGCAACTGTATCGATGTGCTGCGCAACGGCGACGAAATCTTTCCGGCAATGCTAGAAGCTATTGATCAGGCTCAAGAGCGAATTCAATTTCTCACGTTTGTGTATTGGAAGGGTTCCATCGCCCAGCGCTTCGCCCATGCCCTTGCGGACAAAGCCCGCAGCGGAGTGCAAGTTAACGTACTTTTGGACAGCATCGGCGCTAACGAAATGGCAGATGAACTGATTACTATAATGCGCGACGCTGGCGTAGACGTACAATGGTTTCGTCCTTTAGTGACCTGGAAAATTTGGCAGTCTGACAATCGTACTCATCGCAAAATACTGGTTATTGATGGAAAATTGGGTTTTACCGGTGGTGTCGGTATTGCTAAAGAATGGGAGGGAGATGCTCGCAATTCGACAGAGTGGCGAGACACCCATTTTCGTATTCAAGGTCCAGCTGTACACGGGCTACAGGGGGCCTTTTTTAGTAACTGGGCCGAGACTGGACGCTCCGTGCATAATCCTGGAGATAGCATCTCCTGCTTACAACCCCAAGGCGATACGTGGGTGCAAATCATCCACACTACCGCCTCTATTGGCTGGAGCGATATTGCTACCCTACAACGTTTATTAGTCATCCAAGCCCGCCACCATGTACGCATCGCCACTGCCTATTTTGTCCCCGACGAAGACACCTTAGAAGTGCTTTGTAAAGCGGCTGAACGGGGGGTGAAGGTAGAGATTATGATGCCCGGTCCCTATACCGATGAACGGATGTCACAACTCGCCGGTGAAAAAACCTTTAAACCCCTACTTGAAGCGGGGGTAAAGCTATGGAGCTATCAAAAGACCATGCTTCACACAAAGATAATCACCGTGGATAATCTGCTAGCCTGTATCGGGTCTGCCAATTTCAACCAGCGCTCCATGCGTAAAGACGATGAAATTGCTTTAGTAATCTTAAATAAAGAAATTACCGCTATTTTGGATCAGCATTACAGTGATGATTTGCAAGCCTGCGAGCACATTGATCTAAACAACTGGCGTAAACGTAGTCCTTTACAGCGCTTGGGGGAAACTACGATGCGGTTGTTTAAGTCCCAGATGTAACACAAGCAATAGCGTCTCCGTAAATACTACATAAAATCAACTTCCACCCGCATAGGAACGCCCTGCAACCAAAGGCTGACCCGGTTTACCTAAAAGCGGGGTGGGTTTTATATTACGTTTTTTAACCCCCAAGAGCTGCTCAAAATAAGCAATGGTGTGTATCAGCCCCTCCGTTAATTCTACCCGAGGCATCCATCCCAATTGTTGTTGAGCGGCTTTAATATCAGGTTTGCGCTGCTTAGG
The DNA here is from genome assembly GCA_964527085.1 of uncultured Candidatus Competibacteraceae bacterium. Lineage (GTDB taxonomy): Bacteria > Pseudomonadota > Gammaproteobacteria > Competibacterales > Competibacteraceae > CAYRGG01. The sequence continues at coordinate 14,515 of CAZGON010000069.1, read as the reverse complement.
GTCATCGGTGGGTAGTGGTTTAGAACCCGTGAGCGCCAGCACCGTCTCTGCCAACTGGCGCATACTGAACTCCCGGGGATTACCGAGATTTAACGGTCCCGTGAGGGTCGGAGCAGAATCCATCAATACGATTAAACCACCTATTAAATCATCCACATAACAAAACGAACGGGTCTGAGCGCCATCGCCATAGAGGGTAATGGGTTGATTTTTGAGGGCTTGGACAATAAAATTTGACACCACCCGGCCATCAGCCGCTTCTAACAGCTGCTCGCACAAATGAGAGCCCAAAAAACCGGCACCGCCGGTTACTAAAATACGTTTATTAGCATATTCTCGCATGCTTCTTTATTCACTCGTTGATGGTCATGGAAACGCTTGTCGGTCCACATGCCGTGGTGCAGTCTAGTTCCCGTTGACCCAGCCACCTGCTTTAAAACAGCTTCTTATTCGCTATCCGTTAGATTAGGCGTACATATATATGTTTCATGCGCCGAATGGACATTTTAAAAAAACAATTTAACAACATTGGTATAAGTCTTGCGAGCTATTCAACTCTATACGAAAAACCGAGAAACTTTTGGAGAAAACAAACTATGAGTATTATCGCTTGGATTATTTTTGGTCTTATCGCTGGCGTCATCGCCAAAATGTTAATGCCGGGTAAAGATCCAGGAGGTTTTATTATTACAGGGCTGTTAGGAATTGCTGGCGCTTTTGTGGGGGGGTTCGTTGGCAACCTCATAGGGTTAGGCGGACCAGTGAGCGGTTTTAATCTAGGCAGTATGATAACTGCTGTGCTCGGGGCTATTTTATTGTTAATCGGTTATCGGTTTATGAAGAAAAGTTAATGCTAGAGCGTTTTTGCTTTAATTGTACACAAGACAGCGTCGGTATCGGCACACGGAATGGACATAACGTACCTGAGCACACCGATACCGAAGGCTAACGATGTGCACAGTTGAATGGGAAACGCTTTAGTAGTCCGCACACTATCACTGTAATTAACTTAACCCTTGCTACAGTAAATTTTACAAAATTGTTTGTAAAATCTGCACACAGTGACTTTCCCCTAAACGGACTATCGTAGGACTTTTTTGTTTACATCAAATGGTACAGGGAGCGCGCCATTCTAACTCCCCAATAAGCAACGCTCCGCTGCTGTAGGATATGCGCTATACCTTTTAAGTGGTGATAAAATCACCACCGTTGGCGTGGAGGATCTGACCTGTCATATAAGATCCGTCCGCAGAGGCGAGTAATACATAACAGGGAGCCACTTCAGCAGGTTGTCCCGCCCGCTTCATGGGAGTACTTGTACCAAAATTCTTCACCCGCTCAGCCGGAAAGGTAGCTGGAATCAGCGGCGTCCAAATGGGTCCTGGCGCAACGCCGTTGACGCGGATGTCTTTCTCCACTAATGCCAACGACAGGGATCGAGTGAAAGCCACGATAGCCCCTTTTGTGGAGGCATAATCCACCAATGTGTTGGCGCCACGATAAGCGGTTACTGAAGTGGTGTTAATAATGGCGGCTCCTTCTCGAAGATGAGGTAAAGCATTCTGCACTAAATAAAAATAAGCAAAAAAATTGGTGGTAAAGGTTTGCCGCATTTGCTCACTGGTAATATCTTCAAAATTGCTTTGCATATGCTGCTCAGCAGCGTTGTTGACTAAAATATCTAATTTGTCGAACGCCTTCACCGTATCCTGCACACAACGCTGGCAAAAGGCTTCGTCGCCTACATCTCCACGTAGCTTTAAAGAGCGCTGGCCACAACCTTTGATCAACTGTTCAGTCTCTCTAGCATCGTTATCTTCTTCTTTATATATAAAGGCGACATCGGCACCTTCTTTGGCAAAATGCACTGCCACCGCTCGACCAATACCACTGTCGCCGCCGCTAATAAGAGCGACTTTACCAGCCAATTTACCACTCCCGCGATAATCATCGCGAATATAAATCGGCTGTGGCGTCATAGCATGTTCAGCGCCAGGTTGCTGATCTTGATGTTGTGGGGGACGTTGCTGAGAAGTAGAAGTCATTTTCATAACCTCTGAGTACTGTTTTTATTTAAAGCCGATAAAGCCGCTTTATCAACCATGGGAAACACTACCTTTGTCCATATAATCACCGATAGAAACACACCGCCATTGGCCTGTGTCATCCTGCTCATATTCCATTTTTACCCGCTGCCAAGCAGCTTGATCGGCCATCTCCTGTAGTTTGTGTTCACTATGGTCAGCGGCGCGATGTTCTTCGACGGTCAGATTGTAGGCCGCACGATAAATTTCTTGAGCATGTTCGGGTAGCTCGTCTCGAATCGTTTTAGGAAGCTCTGTCACTGTGCTATAGATCATATATTTTCCTCTTACTGATAGGCCATCTCTCGAAGACTTCTAATACAATCTCTATGCCAGTCGAGGAGAGTTCTTTTATGGACTGGCATCACTTTTGCAGTTTGTTTATCGAACAGCGCAGAGACTGCGCTTATCAGTAAATGTTGTTTAGGTAATCCATTTATAGTTTGACTAAACGCAGCGAGACCTTAAGTCATGGCCCATATTGCAATACCTTTAGCACAAGACTTTGAAGACAGTGAATTTAGCGTACCCTACTCTCGACTCAAGGAAGCGGGTCACAATATTGTTGTGTTCGGTAAACAAGCGGGAGAAACGGTCAAGGGTAAACAGGGTAAGGAAAGCTTTACCGTAGAAAAAACAGCCCAAGAACTTTCTCCCAATGATTTTGATGCCTTGGTTATTCCCGGTGGTTTCTCACCCGATCATTTACGCACCGACGATCAGGTAGTTTCTTTCGTGAGGGAATTTTGTAAAACCGGAAAACCGGTAGCTGCTATTTGCCATGGACCGCAGTTGTTAATTGAAGCTGACGCTGTGAAAGGTAAAACCATGACGTCATTTGCTTCGGTCCGTAAAGACTTACAAAATGCTGGCGTCAATTGGGTCGATCAAGAAGTGGTTGAGGATGACAATCTTATCACTTCTCGTAAACCCGATGATCTAAATGCGTTTGTCGATGCCATCGAAAAGCATCTTTAACTAGTAGCTTGCTCAAAAATACCATCAATTTTTTATGTAATCCTGCACCGCATTACCGAAAATTATCTTTTTCTTTATGAGGTATATCTTTTATAGGCAACCAATGCGGTGCGGATGTTAACTGACATTAATCGTTAAACACGTAAGGTAATCCAATGGAGCTTTATAATAATAGCACTCGATTATAGCACTCGCGCCATTGATCATACTAAAGCCTTAGCGTGTTTTGCTGGTACATTAGTTGCTACTAATCTTAGCTCTAAACCTTTCTTCGTTTGTATCGCTCAAAGTAATAAATGGGAGCTGGATTTATGCAAACAACCCTCACTGAACTTGCCAACTTATTGGGTGTACAAGAATTTGATTTGTTTGAACAAGCCTATACCTATTGGTATGGTCAAAGACCGAAACCGACAGAATTAGAAAGTGACTTTGGTAAATATATAATGAATCAAAATAATTTACCCATATATGTCAAGGGCTACATGAGCAAACCTCATTTTTTGATAGCTTAATTTATTGCGATTTGATTAATTTATTAATTAGATTTTTTATCAAAAAAGACAACTGAAACATAAACTAATTTTTCCTTTATCCATAACCACCATCCTAGGTAGTTAATTTAAGCCCCTCACTAATAGGGGCTTTTTTTTAAAAGTGTTTTGATTAAAAACAAATCATTTAGGCATAACTATTGCTTATTTTACTCGATGAGAACATGTATGTTAATAATCCCGTAAAACAATTAACACTAGAGAATAAACTATGCGCATCTATTCAACTACCGAAGGTCATTTTAAGCAAGCTTCTAACAACGCTTCTCAAGCATCTCAACAGGTAGCGCCCTGGATTAAAGTACTGGCGCGTCTAGGCTATGCGGCAAGAGGTATTGTTTACTTGGTGGTAGGCTGGTTAGCTATTCAAGTAGCAATAGGGTCAGGTGGCGGAACCAACAGTAAAACAGGGGCGCTGACTGAAATTGCCCAGCAACCTTTTGGCCAAATTATGTTAGGTATCGTGGCCTTCGGTCTATTTGCTTATACCCTGTGGCGACTGGTTCAAGGCATAAAAGATCCTGAGAACAAGGGGACCGATGCCAAAGGCATTATCACTCGTATCAGTTATATTGTTAGCGGGCTAACTTATGCAGGCTTAGGTATTGCCGCAGTACAAATTATTGTCAATTCTCTAGCGTCTTCAGGCGGCGGTAGTTCCAAAGAAGACTGGACAGCAAAACTATTAACTCAACCTTTTGGTCAATGGCTAGTTGGTGTTTTTGCACTGATTATTTTTGGTGTGGCCGCTTATCAGTTTTATCAAAGTTACAGCGGTAAATTTATGAAAATGTTCAAACCGGGAGAATTATCTTTAACGGTTAAAACCTGGATTGAACGAATAGGCCGAATAGGTTATGGAGCCCGTGGAATTGTCTATGTGATTATCAGCGGTTTTCTTATACAAGCTGCCATTAGTCATGATGCCAGCGAAGCAGGGGGACTTGCTCAGGCCCTTTCCACCTTAGCACAACAGCCCTATGGACCCTGGCTATTAGGACTCGTCGCCGCCGGGTTATTTGGATTTGGTGTTTATTCTTTGGTGGAAGCCGGCTATCGGCGTATTAAAGTTTAATGGATTCTTAGTGCTAGATTCTGCTTTGTTACTTCTATAGGTGGCCCTGTTTGCGGCCACTTATTTTGATTTATTCTATTCGGTAATTAGAATACATATTTGAAGTTAACTATTCTTCTTAGGCCAACTCTTTGGTCATGACTTTTCTTGCACTATCTACCACTCCCTACTCTTATCCCAGTTTAGCCTTTGCAAAGTTTGCAAAAAAAGTTGAAATTTTTTCAAAATTTTTACCTAGACTTAAAGAATATGGAGGCACTGTCATGACTGAAAAAATTCGTTTCAATCGCGTTATTATAGTTGGTGACCAACCCTCAGCGGAAGAACTGCGCAGACTTTTGATAGTCCTTAAACAACTATAGTTCGAACACTCTCCCATGGAATTTGATCCACTGCTACTGTCGCGGATTCAATTCGCTTTTACCATCGCGTTTCATATTTTATTTCCCGCCTTTACCATCGGTCTGGCAAGCTGGTTGATGATGTTAGAAGCCATTTGGCTGATCACCGGTCGGGAAACTTATATGGCGCTTTATCGGTTTTGGATAAAAATCTTTGCCGTCTCTTTTGGCATGGGGGTGGTGTCCGGGGTAGTGATGAGTTTCCAGTTCGGCACCAATTGGGGACGCTTTTCTGAAGCCACTGGCAATATCCTCGGTCCCCTGCTGAGCTATGAGGTACTCACAGCGTTTTTTTTAGAAGCGTCTTTTTTAGGCATCATGCTGTTTGGCTGGCAACGGGTAGGCAAAGGGTTTCATTTCTTTGCCACCTGTATGGTGGCCTTAGGCATGTTGCTATCCACCTTTTGGATTATTTCCGCCAACAGTTGGATGCAAACGCCGGCCGGATTTGAGTTACGTGATGGCATCTTTTATCCCACTGATTGGTGGAAAGTCGTATTTAATCCTTCATTTCCTTACCGCCTCGTCCATATGATTTTAGCGGCTTATTTGACTACCTGTTTTGTCATCGGTGGGGTTTCCGCTTGGTATCTATTGCGTGAACGTTTTGTGCCGCAAGCCCGCTTTATGTTGTTTATGACGGTTATCTTTGCGGCTATTGTGACTCCTTTGCAGATTATTGCTGGAGACTTACAAGGTCTCATCGTGCGGGATCACCAACCGGCTAAATTGGCGGCCATGGAAGCCCATTGGCATACCCAACACGGGGCACCGCTGATTTTGTTTGCGTTACCCAATGTTGAGCAAGAAACCAATCATTTTGAAGTGGCTATTCCAAAACTTGGCAGCTTGATTATCACTCATCAATGGAATGGTGAAATTAAAGGATTAAAGGAGTTTGCAGCAGCTGATCGTCCGCCGGTAATGATAGTTTTCTGGTCGTTTCGGCTTATGGTGGGTATTGGCTTATTGATGTTGTTTATCGGTTTTTATGGGGTATATCTGCTTTGGCAAGGCCGCCTCTACAACGAACGCTGGTTTCACCGACTCTGTCTGTGGGCTACGCCAACAGGCTTTATTGCTGTGCTGGCAGGGTGGGTGACTGCGGAAGTGGGGCGTCAACCTTATATGGTTTATGGACTGCTGCGTACCGCGCAAGGCTTATCCCCTGTCACCGGGGCCAGCGTCGCCACCTCGTTGACCGCCTTTGTGCTGGTCTATGGGATTGTATTTAGCGCCGGTGCCTATTATATCGTTAAACTTATCCAAAAAGGGCCGCAAGAAAACTTGGCGCAAGATAGCAAGATACCCTATGAAACGCCGAGACGACCCCTATCGGTTCCCGATCAACCCCTTGAAGATAAATTCCCACCATGAGCCCTGACATGGAACCCACCTTGACGTTGCTTTGGTTCGCCATCATCGCTTTTGGCGTTTTTATGTATGTGCTCATGGATGGCTTTGTGCTGGGAATCGGCATTTTATTTCCCACAGCGCCTTCAGAGCAGGATCGTGATCTTATGATGAACTCAGTGGCGCCCATCTGGGACGGCAATGAAACCTGGTTAGTATTGGGCGGCGCTAGCTTATTTGCCGCCTTTCCGGTGGCCTATGCAGTGCTCCTACCAGCCCTGTATTTGCCGTTGCTGGCCATGCTTATCGCCCTCATATTCCGCGGCGTGGCCTTTGAATTTCGTTTTAAAGCCGCGGCGCAAAAACGTCTTTGGAGCCTTGCATTTAATGTGGGCTCCATCATCGCCACCTTTGCCCAAGGCGTTGTACTTGGCACGTTCGTGCAAGGCTTTTCTGTGGTCGATCATCATTACGAGGGCGGTCCTTTAGATTGGCTGACGCCGTTTGGCTTGATTACTGGATTTGCTTTGCTAGCAGGTTATGCCCTATTGGGGGCAACTTGGCTGATTATCAAAGCAGAAGGGGAGTTGCAGGATTGGGCCTACCGCATCACTGTACCGCTGCTAATCGCCATGGTAATTTTTATGGTGATTGTCAGTCTATGGGTGCCGTTTCTTGATACCGATATCGCCTACCGCTGGTTTAGCTGGCCTAATATGGTTTTTCTAGCCCCTATACCTTTGTTGGCCGGGACCACTTCTGTAAAGCTTTACCGCGCTGTGCAACAGCGCCGCGAGGTGCTGCCCTTTGTATTGGCAATGGCTTTGTTTCTACTCAATTATGCGGGACTTGCCATCAGCATTTGGCCCAATATCGTACCTCCCGATCTTTCCATCTGGGAAGCCGCATCACCACCCGAAACGCAGATGTTTTTGTTGACGGGCATGGTAGTGCTGCTTCCCATTATCCTGTTCTACACCGGCTATTCTTATTGGATATTTCGCGGCAAGATTAGTCACGACATAGGCTATCATTAGCTAGCGCATTTTCAATTTGACCGTACACGTCGTTCTACTAGCGCATTTCCCATTCAATTGTACACGGTGTTAGCCTTCGGTCTCGGCGTACTCATGTACTCTGTGTACACTGCGCGCGCCTCGCCTCGGCTGCCTTGTTTACAGTCGAAGCGAAAATCCGCTAGCCCACCCAACCCGACCAAATTTTCGACTAAATCAATAATGTTAGTCAATCATCAAACTTTGATTGACAGATGTATTTGATCATAGCAATACACGCCGATCAATTTATACCTTGTTGGCTAATTTTTCCCCGACTTGGCCGAAATTGGCATAAACCATGCTCCTTAATAAACCAGATCATTGCCCATAAGAAGCAATGACAAAAGGCTTTCAAGCATAGCTATAACGCCAGGTAGCTTTAACGCGGAGGAGATCAATCAACCATGAAACATTCCCACGATCCCCATAGGGCTTCCAATCCTTCTACACCGATCGATTCCACTCCTCGCTCAGGCGTCACCGATAACCTAGCGGTCTCTCCAGACCAAGTTAGTGAGGTCCACGATAGACCGAGGGTTTGGGGAGGACTGTCCAAGAATGCATGGATTGCTGTTGGCGTTGTTATCGCTATTTTGTTGCTGTTGATATTAATTTAGCGTTTCTATCGGATGAGGTCTAACAAGTGGATCTGCAACATACGTTAACCGTAGTGGATAGACAAGGACGCCAAGGAATCGGTTTTGTATCGCCACCTCCTATCAACGGCGAAGACAGAGCATGGATTTTTGTGCAGTTTGCAGCGGGTCGAGAGCTATGGGTACCTGCTCAGACCCTTAGCAAAGGTGAAGATGGTGCCTATTTCCTTGACTTGGATATGGATCATCAGCAAGCACAAACCACAACACGGGAAACTCAAGAAAATCAAACCTTTCAGGAAAAAACGGTCGTGCCTGTATTGGCAGAGACGATTGATGTAACAAAACGCAGAGTGGTCAGCGGCAGCGTTCGAGTACGCAAAGTTGTTCATGAACATCAAGAGACTATTGATGAGTTTTTGCAGCAAGAAACCATCGACGTGGAGCGAATATCCATGGATCGTTTTGTCGATGGCCCCCTGGAGAATCGCTATGAAGGCGATACCTTGATCATGCCGGTGGTGGAAGAAGTGCTGGTGGTGGAAAAGCGCTTTTTGCTTAAAGAAGAAGTGCATATTCATAAACACCGTCATCCATTTCGCCATCGCCAACAGATCAATGTGCAGAGGGAAGAAGCACTTATAGAGAGAAAAGAGAAACCGATGGAAGAGTGATCTTCCAAACAAACTTTAAAATTTTTCCCTACCCATCTAGATGAGGAAAGCAACCATGATGAAATTAGTCATTAGTTTATTTGACGATTATAAGATAGCCGAACAAGTGATTAACGATTTAGTGAAAAACGGTTTTTCAGACAATGATATCCACGTCACCGGACAATCGGCCAAAGGCCATTATAGTACCGGCCATGATCATCACAAGTTGGGGAGTTATTTAGAAGACGAAGGGGTTCCCCGAGAAGAATCAGGTTATTACGCCGAAGGCGTGCGTCGAGGAGGAACGCTTATCACAGTCAGTGCAGCCGACGAATGGGCTGACAAGGCCGCCGATATTATGCGGCGTTACGAAGTGGTGGACATCGACTCGCGAGTTGATGCTTGGCGTGGTCAAGGCTGGACTGGTTATGATCCCGAAGCGACGAACTATACTACTGATCAGATAAACACGGAACAGCAAGGTTATCTTAAAGATAGACCAGCAACCAAAAACACAACTGATAATCAAGTCTCAATACCTGTCACAGAAGAAGAACTTAAGGTCGGTAAACGGACTGTACGCAGTGGTGGTGTTCGTGTTCACAGCCATGTCGTTGAAAAGCCGGTGGAAGAAACTGTCGCTTTACGTGAAGAACATGTATCGGTGGAACGCCGTCCTGTCAATCGTCCCGTAAGCGATACGGAACGCACTGCTGCTTTTAAAGAGGAAGTTATTGAAACCGAAGAATTTCGCGAAGAAGCCGTGGTCTCTAAAGAAGCACGGGTTGTTGAAGAAGTGGTGATTGGCAAACAAGCTAGTGAACATAAAGAAACAGTACGGGATACCGTGCGGCGTACCGACGTGGAAGTTGAGCAGCTGGGAGATCGCAATTTAGGTACGAATACCAATGCCACTGGCAACTTTGATGACGATTTCCGTACCCATTATGAAACTAACTATGCCAACCGGGGCGACAGTTTTGAGAACCATCATAAAGCTTATGAATATGGTTATGGTCTAAACAACGATAGTCGTTATCAAAACAAGGATTGGTCAGCCATCGAATCCCAAATCCAAAATGACTGGGAAGGGGAAAATCCAAACACATGGAATTCCTATAGAGACTCCGTTCAGTATGGCTGGAACAAGTCCCGAACCACCCCCAAATAGAATTTTTCATAGTTAAGGTAAGCGGTGTATGATTGCCGCTTACCTCCTTTTAGGTTACTTATATTGCACTATTTACTGTTCACGATATTTAGCTGTTTTGGCGCAAGTGATTTGACCGCGGGGCCCTGTAGAACGTTGCCGTCGCAACTAAAACGTGAACCATGACAAGGACAATCCTAGGTCTTTTCAGCTTTATTTCAAATAACATGACAACCTAAATGAGGACATGCTGGTGATATCAAATAAGAAGCTGTTTTAAAAACCCGCGAGGTTCGCTAAATCAAAGCGCACCCCCTTCGAGCAGCACAGTTTACAGGCAAGTAAATGAGCAGCGGAGAAGGGGCTGCAACACCGAGTCAGCGGACATAAGCAATCTTAAAATAGCTTCTAAGAAGTGTCGCCGCAGTAAGCCGCTACAATACCCCCACCCACCACGGCCACATCTACGCTAAAATCATCCGTTAACGGGGAATATTCAGAAGTTGGCGCAGTGGCCACCCAGTAGGAACCTGATTTCGCCGCCATCACGTCCGCCATAAACTGCACTCCGGTTTAAGTTTTTGAAAGCAACCTCAACTTGGTAAAAATTACAAAAGGGTTTGTAAAAATTACCCTGTTATAACTGTGTAAAATTCGATTTATTTGTCTTTGTGAGACGATGATTTACCGCTTTTATAGTCAGCCCCTTTACCTGCCGACTCAAAACCTGTAAATCCATGCGCCTCGGCGGCAAAATCTGCTTCACCGGGATCTCGTTCGGGAGGTTGGTCAGGATTTACAGTTTCAGGTTGATCAGCGTGTTCCAAATTGTGGGACGCCTGTTCTGCCTTGGTATTGCTAGATGGATTGCTATTAAATTTGGGATCAGCCATGAATACACCTGCTATCGGTTAATGGTTTGCAAAAATTGTTTAGTGGCAGTAATTAACGCACCATTTATGCCAGATAAGTCGTCGGTTTACCCCTATTACAAGTTTTTTACAGTTTTTACTTCAAAGTTATCAATGGCATAAATACTGCCTACATTTTGTGTAACGCATTGACTGAAATAATGCACATACATACTACACAGACCAAGATTGGCTTCAAACAGGAGGTGGATTGATTGATTAACGCTAAAGCAGTCGGGCTGACCGACCCACTAAATCAATAATATTTCTTAACCATTTTGGAGATCTGATTATGGCAACCACTGTAGGCACTGAATCTGAAGTAATCCATTTGCTAAAAAATCTTATTAGACTCGACTATGATGCTATCGATGCTTATCAAGCAGCAGTCGATCGTTTAGATGATTCCATGAACCGCGAACAATTTTCTACCTTTATGGCGGATCATAAACGCCATACTGAGAATGTAGGTATGCTTTTAAAAGATCTCGGAGAAGTACCACCGGAGAAAGGGGATCTAAAAAGCTATCTTACTCAAGGTAAGGTAATTATTGGCGGTTTAATGGGCGATAACGCTATTATAAAAGCCATGAAAACCAATGAAGAAGATACCAACAAAGCCTATAGCATGGCGCTGGAACGCACTGATCTTTCACCGGAGATGCGTAGTACATTAGAACAAAATTTGGCGGATGAACGCGCTCATAAGGCTTGGATCGAGACGCACATGAAGTAAAAATCAACGCTGTTAGCTGTTCTTTAATTATTTGTTAATCCCTCACCGCTGGCCCAGGCTTTGGCGTGGGTCAGTGTGCAGTAGTCTATTAGTTATCTTGTTACAAAAGCACCTTCCCTTTCTTACTAGTTACTGCGTTAAGTACCTGACCATAAGTTATCCGGTGTTATGGAAGGACCTTCGCCGTTGGGAGACGGCGATGGAGCGTACACGGACGTATTTACAGCGTTCCTGGAATAACACCGGATAACTTAGGATGTTTCACTTAGCCTTCTACCTATTCTGGCGTTTACACAAAGCCTATTTAGTAACAGATAAAACTTCCATAAACCTTACTGGTCAAAAAAAATCAATCGTCAAATCCTGCTAAACTGCAGTAATTGAATAGACGATTTGCTTTTTGTCGGTTTGATTGCTGGGCATTCTTGTTCACGCCATATCACGTTACAGATAACAATGAACAAAGCAGAAAAAAGTCTGCATTTTGCGGTTCGTCCGCGTCTGATCATCAAATATCTGGGATTACTATTTTTGCCGCTGGCCGCACTCACCTGTGTGCCCCTCGCGGTAACGCTAGTCGGGGGATACTATGACACCGCTTGGCGTTACGGCGTTGTGATAGGCGTACTGGTGTTGGTGGGGTGGCCATGCGTAAGGCTGCGTTGCGCCAACAATCTGCAAACCAATGAAGCGCTGGTGATTTCAGCATTGGTTTTTATTATTACAGCCTTGTTGATGACATTTCCCGCCATGAATTATGGGCTGTCCTTTCTGGATGCCTTATTCGAGATAGTCTCAGCGGTGACCACCACAGGACTGTCCACCATTACTAATGTTTCTGCGCTGCCTGACACCTTCTTGTTTGCCCGGGCTTGGTTGCAATGGACAGGGGGCCTTGGCGTCGTGGTATTAGCCTTGGCGCTGATGATTACATCGGGATCGGCGACCCGACGGTTAGGCTTTGATGATCGGGAAACGGAAAGCATCGCAGGCGGTACTAAAGCCCATGCCCGTAGGGTGCTTGTCATTTACCTGATTGTGACCCTGTTGGGTTGTGGCGTTTTGTTGCTGCTGGGGGTAGATTTTTCCAGCGCCGTCATGCACACCCTTGCGGCCGTTTCCACGGGGGGATTTTCCAGTTACGACACCAGTTTGGCGGGATTTGCCAGTTGGCCCCCACGGATTATGTTGATAGCGCTCTGTTTAGCCGGCGCCATGTCGTTTTCTTGGTTTTATGGTTTTACTTTTAGGCACTGGCAATCCTTGTTAACGGATCTTCGTCTCTATGCCCTGCTGGGGGCCTGCTTGTTGAGTTCTGCTCTAGTGTTGCTATTGAGTGGCCTGGCGGGCGCCATCAATGAAATCGGCGATATCGCTAATTTAATACTACTGACCTTTTCAGCGCAGACGACGGCAGGTTTTTCCAGTCAATCAGTGGCGGAATTACACCCAGCGACCCAGTTGGCCCTCATCGGCGCTATGGTGGTGGGGGGTGAGGCAGGCTCCACAGCAGGCGGCCTCAAATTACTGCGACTGCTTATCTTGATACGGCTATTTCGTTTAGTCCTGCTGCGTACCTCAGTGCCACCGGCTAGTCGTCTAATACCCCGGGTGGAAGGCAAGCGGCTGCAGCCGCAAGAAATAGAGGCCACAGTCGCTGTCGCCATGGGCTACGGGGCTGTTATTGCCGTGTCTTGGGTGATATTTGTGGCGTATGGACATGAACCTCTCACTGCGCTGTTTGAGGTTGTATCGGCGACCGGTACGGTGGGTTTATCGGCGGGTCTTGTGAACCCCGACCTTGCCGCGCCACTTAAAGCGGTGCTTTGCATCGATATGCTCATGGGTCGCCTGGAAACCCTGGCGATTTTTGTTTTGTTAGCGCCTGACACATGGATCGGTATGAGAAAAAAAGCGTTATAAGATTTTTCTTTATCGGCACGAGGAAAAATACACTATGAGAGTTGTATTCATTGGCACTGACCCGCTCGCGGTCATGACTGCCGAAATTCTGCTTGAAAAAGGTCACGACGTGGTCATCATCGAACCGGACGAAGCGCGCATTGATGAGCTGGAGGGACGGCTTGACTGCGGTTTTATCCAAGCAGAGGGCAGTCACCCAACGGTGCTGCGGGAAGTTAGTCCAAAAAACACGGATATTCTATTTTGTTTAGACAGCAACGACCGTGACAATGTACTCGCCTCATTGGTGGCCAAGGCGCTGGGTTTTAAGCGTATTTTTACTAAAATTGATGATCCTGACTTTAAACATATTTGCATAGAGCTGGACCTGGAAAACGTCATCATTCCGGATCGTGAGGCCGCCAAAGCGTTGGTAGATACTGTTTTAGGGCAGACCCAAGCGGACATGGCGACGGCCCTCAGCGGCGATATTCGCTTCTATCCCTTCGTCGTACAGGCAGGTTTCCCGCCGACCATAGGCGAGCTAGAATTGCCGCCGCAAACCATGGCTATTGCTGTTACACAAAATGGTCAATCCACC
>CAZGON010000069.1:0-450 GCA_964527085.1 uncultured Candidatus Competibacteraceae bacterium | reverse complement strand
GACACCCGTTTATACGCAGGTGACGAGGTGGTGCTCGTCACCCACGAAGATCAAATGGCGACTCTCAAAGAACGCTTTAGCTGAAGGTTGAAATTCAGCTAAGGAGCAGTAGAGTTTTTTATCCCCCAGGTTATATTTCCAATTCTCCAGAAATTCATCCAAATCGTGTCACGACCCTCGCCACCATCGAGCACATCGTCTCCAGTCTGGCCATAAACCCTATCGTTACCGGCATCAGCTTCCGCTTCTGCACAATCAAAAATATCATTTACGTTTTCTATGATTTCATTGTATCGTCTTATTGCATCATTAACTGCATTACCAACCAAAATACTCATATTTATATACTCATCAATATTCTCAATTTATCAGGACTATTGCTGCTCGTTCCAGAAGACGCCGTGAATATATCCCTATAGGCTTGACGACGGCCGTCCAGGCCGTCGACAC
>CAZGON010000068.1:18107-19074 GCA_964527085.1 uncultured Candidatus Competibacteraceae bacterium | reverse complement strand
GTCCTTATTCAATGGAACAGATCCATAGGATAATGGTAGTGCAGGAAAATCAAAATGCTAGCTTGTTAACGGTTCTCAATAGCATCAAAACTTTAGCCGTAAGGGTGATGGCAAACAAACGTCTCCTTACAACAAAAAAATGATCCGCAGAGATTAGCCCGTTAACGCCTGTTAGAAAAGGGGGTATGGTAAGTTTTTTTTACTCTTCGACGGATACAACCACCGGTTGCACCACATTGGGGTTATCGATGGGCAGGCGAGTTCCCTTAGAAATTATAAAGTTTGCCATTTGCCGTTGCATCTCTAGGGTTACAACGGGAGCCGCTTGGGGAGCTAAAAAAGACCGGTGTGAACCCGAGGTAAAACGAACGATGCCGTGAATACCTTGGGGATCGGTGGTGCTCGCGGCAATGGGTGTCAGCCCCATAACTTGAGCTAACGGGGCGGTACCAGAGAGGGGTCCACCAATAACACGATTCGGCACTACCTGATCGGGCAATGAAGGAGGATTGCCAGCTCCACCCACCACGGACAGCATATGAATAGGATGAGCCTCGGCTGCTTGCTGACCATAGTTGATAATATCGCCAGCATCGATCGCAGTCTGGGTTGCCAACAGAAAAAAGTCATATAAGGGGCTACCTGGCCTAATGCCTACTCGGGCTAAACCGGCTCTGGTGATAGGTCCTAGATTCGGCGAATTCACCAATAATTGCGCTATCCCACCCCCCGGGTTTGCCAGAGTCGCTGCGCCCACCGCAGTGGGTTCAACCGCTAAAAAGGACCCGCCAACAATGGCGCCTAGGGAGTGCCCCACAAACCCGACACTATTAACATCCAAATCCACACGACTATCACCGTCTAAATCTAGGGTTGCCACCGTGGCGGTCAATTGCAAAAGATCCGCCGCCGCCTGGCGGAGATTGTCCCGGGTCGTTAAGGGAGAAAATAAATTGATAAAGTAAAT
>CAZGON010000068.1:17761-18097 GCA_964527085.1 uncultured Candidatus Competibacteraceae bacterium | reverse complement strand
GGTCTATTTGACCATCCGGGGGGGCCTGCAAGGTGATGTTATCCACCAAATCCACATTGAAGGTGCGCTCCAGAGCGTCGGCGTAAAAAGGATCATTAACATCAGTAATACCGTGCAAGGGAAGGTCAATGGCTACACCCACCATGCCCACTTGCGCCAAGCTATCGGCAATGGCCAATAAATTGGTGCGATTCTCACTTAAACCATGCTGAAAGATAACCACCGGCCATCCCGCTGCAGGTTGGTTAAAACCGCTGGCCAGGGAAGGCACCGTCACCAATAACGGAACCGTCACCTCTGGTTGCGGCGCCACAGGGGTTGGATTATAGCGGGTTA
>CAZGON010000068.1:4424-17751 GCA_964527085.1 uncultured Candidatus Competibacteraceae bacterium | reverse complement strand
GCCTCAAGAAAATAGGAAATTGCCAGATCCCCCCTATAGACATCAGCAAAACCTAGCGGTGTGGTCGCACCGGTGGGGGCAAGCTGATTGGGTGCAGGCACCGTATCAGCACTCACCGATTTTAGCGCATCACCGATGGATTGAGTCAGAAAAGTCCAGCTCACGGCGATGCTACCCGGCGCTACACCTTGGCTAGCAGCGGCCCGTTCTTGAGATAGCACCAGCGGTTGCAGACGCGCCAGTTGTTGCGCTTGGGCATCGCTGAGCTGGGGAAAGTTACTCTGCCCAAATTCGTTAACGATGGGCCGATGATGATTGCCCCGATAGCGGGCAAATTGATAGGTTTGGTCCGCCACCACGGGGCTGCCATCAAGGGCTTGGATTGCATTGGTCAACACCACCAGATAACCCGTTTTCGGCTGCAAAGGGCGTAACGGCACTATCACGATGGTTTTACCCGTGGGGTCTGTGGGAGACAACCGAGCCACAAACTCCACATTAGGTGCTAATTCCCCTTCGACACCTGTCACGGCAAAAGGATTCTCGGCAGCCGGATTAAGAAATGGATTCACCAATTGCACTTCAAAAAGTCGCACGGTCTCTCCGGCAATGACCGTTGCCGGGTCGATACCGCTGTTAGGGTCAGAATTGACGCCATTGGAAAAAGTGGCCAGCACTGGGGCGACGGTGGAAAAACCATCTAACTCATTCAAGGCACTGATAATGACATTGGCGGGATCAGTCGGATCGGGAGACGGGGGTATATTCAAGGTGCCATCCAGCGACCCGCTAAACAGCAAATTATTGGGGAAAGGCAAAGCGTTTAGGGTTCCCGCTCCCGGATTAAAATTTGCGATGAGCGCTGCGCCCTGCTGAGCCATGAGATGAACAGGCAATAGACCCAGCACCACTAAAAAAATAAGCTTCAATTTTTCCATAGTTAGCTTTTTGAACAATTGCTTGTGGATAGTAGTGGCGCAGCCCTAGAATTTCCAGGTGATTTGGGCGCTAAAAATATTAGCGTCCGCTTCGTAGTCCCCCGCTAAGGTATTGCCCACCGGAGCGCCCGCTAAAGAACCTGTCGTGACTTCAGTATCGTTGATGGAATAATCCGGCGCAAAAATATGACTATAGGCAAGGTCAAAACTGAAGGAATCCGACAGATTATAGCCAACGCCAACGGCAAACCAGTAGCGGTCCTGATCAGGAATCCGGGGGGTACGATCATTATTATCCACGGGGCTCTCGTCGTATTCGAAGCCGGCCCGCACCGTCCAATGTTTATCGAACCTGTACTGAGTACCCACCGACCAGCGCACTGCATTGTGGTAGCCCTCTGGCTGAACGGCATCAGCTCCTCCATCATCAAACTGAATGCGGATTTCATCAAAGGTACTCCAATGGGTCCACGTCACACCGGCCATAATGTCCCATTTGTCCGTTACTTGATGGAAAGCGCCAAAGGTCACGGTACCCGGCACGGTAAAATCCACATTGGCATCCCGTTGGCGAGATCCAAAAGCTGGATTAACGCCAGCCAGAGTTGGATTGCCGCGAATTCTCGCTTCACCAACGACGGTGGTGTCAATATCAGAACGAAAGGCGATGCCAAACCGGGTACGGGGACTGGCTTCATAGAGAAGACCCATATTCCAGCCATAACCCAAGTCATCACCTGTCAATTTTTGCTCTCCGTCGAAGGCGCGGGTCGAGGGGGTCACTCCCGGTACGCCGCTAAGAAAAGCTAACGCACCAAAATCAAGCGCATTGGTCAGGGTAACGTCTACGTAAATGGCATTGACGCCGAAACCAAACGATAATTGATCGGTGAGCTTAATGGCAACCGCTGGATTAAAGTTGACGCTGACAAGCTCCGAACGCACCCCATGATAACGACCGATCCAATCGTTGTTATAATCAGTAAGCAATCCGTAAGGGGCATTGATCCCTAAACCGACCGCCCATCGATCATTAATCTGTTGAGTAAAATATAGGTTAGGCACTAAACCAACTTTACCACCGCCTTCATTGGCCTTACCGCTGACTGCACCACCCACAGCATTGGTGGAATCACCATTGTTAAAGTCAAAGGTAGTCACGATAGCGTGGAAGTTAGCATCCACTTGGCTTCCCGGAAGCAGGATCATCCCGGCGGGGTTGGTAAAAACGGTGGCGGCGGTACTGGCAATGGCCGCCATACCTGCATTTCTAAAACCTTGATATTCCCCCGAAAATTCGGTGATCTGAAAGGCGCCGCCGTGAACCAGCGGACTAAATACCGTAGCTCCCCCCATAGCAACGTATAAAATTATAGGCTTGTGGCTCTTTCTTTTCATGGTCTTCCTCTCCATTGGATTGCTAACGTAATAACGATTCTTTACTTTTAGGACTTACGCAGCTCGTTCCAGAAGACGCCGTGAATATGTCCCTGCTTCGCCGGCTTGACGACGGCCATCCAGGCCGCCGACACTTCTTGCACGAGCTAACCCAAGTCCTGATTTGCGTAAGTCTTAGCTTTGTTAATTTACCGGGTCGAGGCAACACAAGCGTTGAACATCTTCCGCGGTAAAAGGCCAGCGGATTTCAGCGCCAGTATCAAGTCGCTGTAATACCGGGATGCACTCCGCATAATCCGCCATCAGTTGTTCACTCTCGGCGATGTCCACATCGGGTACAGCAGTGCCCAATACACTGATTATGAGTTGCTGCGCTTTCTCACACAGATGACACCCTGCTGTGGAATAAAGTACTAAGGCATGTGATACAGAGTTTAAAGCAGCCATCATTATTCCTATGGTCAATACAACAACTTTTTGCAGTGATAGGTCATCCCCTGTTAGCCAGGCCGTAGCGATAGACCAGCCTCAAAAAAAGCATAGTCTATCGCGCTGAAGGTTGCCATAATGATAGTAAGTTGCGTTGCTGCAACAGATGGATTCCTTTTTAGTAAGGCAGGCGTGTAAGCAACCCATTGTGGCAAGAAAACCAAGGCACAGGTAAACTGTGTAGCCCCCAAACGACAAAACAACCATCGATTTGTGACAGCCAGCTTGCAACGATTTCCATGCCTCAATTACTGCACGATTTAGTTTTTAAGCAAGCCGAGCAACGACCGTCTGCCATAGCGGTCGTCTATCGCCGTACTGCTGTTAATTATGGAGATTTAGCGCAACAGCTGTACACCTTTGCGCAAGGTTTAAAACAACTTGGCTTACAGCGTTTGGAGCGGGTCGCTGTCTATTTACCTAAACGTCTAGAAACCGTTATTACCCTGTTCGGCACAGGTCTTGCCGAGGGCGTATTCGTCCCCATAAACCCCTTGCTTAAACCCCACCAGGTGGGCCATATTTTGCGGGATTGCAATGTGCGGGTATTGGTCACCGCTCGTGATCGAGCGGCTGGGCTTGCAGAGGTATTACGAGAATGCCCAGACCTTAATTACTTGGTGCTGATAGACTCTTCAGAAGAGGCGTTATCTCCTCTCTCCCATACGGCTATGCTAAGCTGGCAAGCACTCCTCGACAATGAAAGTATAGCGCCGATACGCCACAACATTGACACTGATATGGCGGCGATTCTCTATACCTCTGGTAGCACTGGCAAACCCAAAGGGGTGGTTCTGTCGCACCGCAACCTGTTGTGCGGCGCTCACAGTGTCATCGAATATCTAGAAAATCATGCCGATGATCGGTTACTAGCCCTCCTACCGTTAAGTTTTGACGCGGGTTTAAGTCAGCTCACTACCGCTTTTGCAGCGGGCGCACGGGCTGTGCTAATGGATTATTTACTGGCTCGCGACGTGGTAAAGATCATCGCCCAAGAAGGTATTACCGGACTTACTGCGGTGCCCCCCCTGTGGGTACAGCTGGCCGCGCAATCCTGGCCTGAGGCTGCGCAGATGAGTTTACGCTATATTGCCAGCACCGGCGGTACTATTCCCCGGCTTACCATTGAGACCCTGCGACGCCATTTGCCAAAGACAAATGTTTATCTCATGTACGGGTTGACGGAAGCTTTTCGTTCCACCTATCTACCCCTCGCCGAACTCGACCGACGCCCCAACTCCATTGGTAGAGCTATCCCTAATGCGGAGGTCATGGTAGTGCGGGAAGATGGCAGCCTGTGCGCCCCTGGAGAACCAGGAGAGTTGGTGCATCGCGGTTCTTCCGTGGCGCTGGGATACTGGAACAACCCAGAGCAGACTGCCCTGCGTTTCCGTCCTGCGCCGAATCAACCGGCAGGGGTCCCGCTGCCAGAAATTGCGGTTTGGTCGGGGGATACGGTGCGTATGGATGAGGCCGGTTTTTTGTACTTTATCGGCCGCGAGGACGATATGATCAAAACCTCGGGTTATCGAATCAGTCCCACAGAAATCGAAGAAGTCATTTACGCCAGTGGTTTGGTGGCGGAAGCTGCTGTGTTAGGCATTCCCCACCCCACCCTAGGCCAGGCCATCGTTGCTGTGGTTAAAGCCATTGCGGCGGACGCTTTTGACCCAACCACATTAATTACCCACTGTAAACGTCAATTACCCAGCTATATGATACCTTTGCAGGTCATATGGCGACCGTCATTACCCCGTACCCCCAACGGCAAATTGGATCGCCGTCAATTAGCTGATATATTTCAGAACGTGCTTCATCATCCGCCTGCCCCATGAATAACTCCTTAGTTTCAGAACTACTCAAGCGCTTTCCTGTGATCGATGATTGCCTCCATATGGGCGGTATGCCGCTGACGCAATTGGCTAAACGGGTTGGCCAGACACCCTTTTACGCTTATGATCGAACCTTAATCAATGAGCGGATCGCTTTGCTCCGCCATACCTTACCGTCTGCCCTGCAACTGCATTACGCCATCAAGGCCAATCCCATGGTGCCAGTTGTGGACCATATGGCTTCTTCTGTGGATGGTCTCGACGTGGCTTCACTGGGTGAACTGCGACTTGCGCTGGACACCGGCATACCTCCTGTGCAGATTAGTTTTGCCGGTCCCGGTAAACAACCGCAGGAACTGGCTGCCGCCATTGCGGCTGGGGTGATCATCAATATGGAATCCGAGCATGAGCTAGCAACCATTGTTGGCCTTGGCGACGCCCAAGGGCAACGCCCTAAGGTTGCCATACGGGTCAATCCGGACTTCGAGCTAAAAGCCTCCGGTATGAAAATGGCGGGTGGTCCTAAACCCTTTGGCATCGATGCAGAACGGGTACCCTCGTTGTTAAAGCAAATGGCCCATCTGGAAGTGGATTTTATGGGTCTACAAATATTTGCGGGTTCTCAAAATCTACGCCCAGAAGCCCTTGTGGAGGCCCACTGCAAAACCTTTGATTTAGGTCTGCGACTTACGGAAAAAGCGCCACGACCCATGCAGGTTTTTAATATCGGCGGCGGGTTTGGCATTCCCTATTTTCCCGGTGATAAAGCCTTGGATTTGAGTCCCATCTGCGCTAATTTGGCATCTTGTTTAGAACGCTTAGCGGCCGCTCAACCCGAGGCTAAACCGGTCCTCGAACTGGGACGCTATTTAGTGGGCGAGGCGGGCATTTATGTGGCTCAAGTGGTGGATCGCAAAGTCTCCCGGGGACATACGTTCTTGATTACCAACGGCGGGATGCATCATCATTTAGCGGCATCCGGCAATTTAGGGCAAGTGGTGCGACGCAATTACCCCGTCATCATCGGTAACCGGGTTCAGGGAGAAGCACGAGAAGTCGTCAGCGTAGTGGGGCCACTCTGCACACCCTTGGACATACTGGCGGATCGGCTGGAATTAGCCAAGGCGGAGGTGGGTGACCTGGTGGTGGTCTTGCAATCTGGCGCCTACGGGCTAACTGCCAGCCCTAGCGGTTTTTTGAGTCATCCTCAACCTGCTGAAATCCTGGTGTAATGATGTTGCAAAATAACTGTTTACCAAAATTCCTTATGGTTTTTAACCTGTTTCTAGCAGGACTTATGGGCGCCATCGCCTACGCCGCTAATGTTTATCAATGGACTGACGCGGCAGGTAAAGTCCATTACAGTGATACGCCGCCACCGCAAACAACGGACCAGCAACGCAGGCTCAATATTGCGCCGACACCGTCTAATGCCGAATCTAGATCGCCCACGGGCCTACGTCCAGGGGAGCTAGAAATGCTTAGAAAGATAGAAAAAGAGCAAGCGGCCACGACGTCTGGAGAGCCTGCCGCGACTGAACAAGACCGTGAACCTAATCAGGACACTGAACCCACGGATGAGGAACTGTGCGCGAAGTATGCCAACTTGCTAGAAGAAATCAATACTTCTTTTGAGGCTCGGCAGAAGGCCCGTCAAGAATTAGAGAGCGGTAATTACGCTGCTTACCGCGCTTTAAGCCGATCGCATCTACGACGAGGTTTGCAACAGGAGTATAAGGAAAAAATGGCGCAACACTGCCAAACTCCCTAATCCTATGCCTAAATTAAATTAGCAGGGGCAAACCAGTTTGTCGCGGATTTCACTGCGTTACATCCGGGCTACCAGGTTATGCAGCCGTCGGACAGGTCACGCCGGTACCCCCTAAGCCACAATAACCACCCGGGTTCTTTGCTAAATATTGCTGATGGTAGGTTTCCGCATAATAAAACTCAGGCGCATCGAGAATTTCGGTGGAAATAGGGCCATACCCCTGCTTGCTCAATATATCCTGATAGGCGTCACGGGAAGCCATAGCGGCCTGCTTCTGGTCATCGTTATACACATAGATACCGGAACGGTATTGGGTGCCCACATCGTTACCTTGCCGCATACCTTGAGTAGGGTCATGGGCTTCCCAAAATAGCTTCAAAAGCTCCCTGTAAGATATTTCATTGGGATCAAAGACCACCCGCACAACCTCATTGTGTCCGGTCATTCCCGAACAGACTTCCTCGTAAGTGGGATTAGGCGTATGGCCACCGGCGTAACCCACGGCAGTCACATAAACACCTTTGGTTTGCCAAAACTTACGCTCTGCGCCCCAAAAACAGCCAAATCCAAACAGAGCCAACTCAAAAGGCTCTGCAAAGGGCGGTTTTAGAGAATGTCCATTGACGTAATGGTGATCTGCAACTTGCAACGGCTGGGCACGACCTGGCAGGGCTTTTTCTGGTTCAGGCAGCGACATTTTTTTTTGCCATGAAAACATAACACAACTCCATAAATACTGATTGATAATCGTTAATGATAGAGTATGACCAATAAATAGACGTGTTTATCCCTCAAATTGAGTTAACTAAGCTTGGCGCATTACTTAAGGTCAGGACTTACGCAGCTCGTATCCAGAGGACGCCGTAAACACTTCCCTGTGGGCTTGACGACGGCCATCCAGGCCGTCGACACCTCTTTCACGAGCTACCCAAGTCCTTATGTGTGTAAGTCCAGAAGGTATAGAAAGCATAGAAAGCGCTAATTTCTTAAAAATTATTGCTGCAGTGGTTACTTGCTGGAATCATCCTAAAATGCGCCGATCGCGCAGCAGCACTGTCATTTCTTCACCGGATTGCGGTGGACAAAAATAATAGCCCTGGATTTCGTCACAGCGGTTCGCTTTTAAAAAAGCCATTTGGGTTTCCGTTTCCACCCCTTCAGCAATGACTTTGAGTTGCAGGCTATGCGCCATGGCAATGATGGCTAATGCGATGGCTGCCGCATCTGCGTCAAGGGTGATAGCTTGAACAAAGGAACGGTCGATTTTTAAACGGTCGACGGGAAGCCGCTGCAAATAACTTAACGAAGTATAGCCGGTTCCAAAATCATCAATAGCGGTATGCACCCCGATGGCTTTAAACGCTCGCAGAATCTTGATGGCTTCTTCCACATCTGTCATCAATAAGCTCTCCGTAATCTCTAATTCCAGATGCAGTGGATGGGGCGTGGTTTCCCGGAGAATCTTGTAAACCTGATCCAATAGATTCACTTGCATAAACTGCCTTGCGGAGAGATTTACACTCATACGCAAATCTGCTATGCCCATATCCTGCCAGGTTTTCGCCTGATCACAAACAGTGCGCAGAACCCATTCTCCGATAGGAACAATTAAGCCATTTTCTTCAGCAAGCGGCACGAATTGCGCTGGCGGAATAGCGCCTAATCGCGGGTGCCGCCAGCGCAGCAAGGCTTCTACACCGACCACTCGGCCACTGTGTAAATCGATTTGGGGTTGGTAATGCAGATGCAGTTGCTTGCTTTGCAGGGCCTGGCGCAGATTGTGCGCTAGGTTTATACGTTCGGTGAATCGCGCATTCATCTCTGTTGTGTAAAACTGCAGGCTATTGCGACCCTGTTCTTTAACACGGTGTAATGCTATATCCGCATGTTTCAATAATGCGCTTACATTTTTGCCGTCCCTGGGAAAAAGACTGATCCCAATACTGCAATTGACATAAAATTCTTGTTTTTCCAACGCGACCGGTTGACGAATCCGTTCCAGTATCTTGTTGGCCACAAGCGCGGCTTGCTCCGCCTGGGCAAGCTCCTGTAATACAACAACAAATTCATCGCCTCCCAAACGAGCGACGGTGTCCTCTTGACGCACGCTTAGGGTAAGCCGTTTGGCGATCTCTTGGAGAAGCAGATCACCCGCGCGATGCCCTAGACTATCGTTAATCAATTTAAAACGGTCTAAGTCCAGAAATAATACGGCCACCAAACCATTGCTACGTTGGCCATGGGCGATAGCCTGTTTAAGCCGGTCTTTCAGTAAATTGCGGTTCGGCAACTGGGTCAAACTATCGTGGTAAACCAGATGTTCTAACCGAGCAGCGTAGGATTTACGTTCAGCAATTTCCCGCTCCAGGGCGGACGTGCGCTCTTTTACCTGGGCTTCCAGTCCAATTTTGATCTGGCGCAGCTTTGTCTCAGCGGCTTTTCGCTCAACGACTTCTCTCTGAAGTTTGGCGGTTTGTTGTTCACTTTCTAATCGCCACCGCTCTAACCGAGCCATGTTTCGGATCTGCACCCGATTGACCAAGATAGCGAGGACGGCGCCCATGGAAAGGCCAAAGCCATAATGTAGCCAGGTTTCAGTGGCTGCCCCCAGCAACCAAACCGTAGTTATCCATCCGGCAAGGGTAACTGTCAACACCAAAAAAAACCATCGTGCAGACAATATTAAAAGACTCGTTCCCAGCAGCAGCAAAATCAGATTGGTGGTTTGAAAAGGTTGTTTTGATAAATAAAGATGCAAAAGACTGTTGCTGAGGGCAAAAAGAGCAACCGTAAAACCAATGATATAAGTCCAGCGGAGTGCGGGGGGATATTTTACAAAGCATAGGTAAAGCCCAGCGAAGACGATAGCTGTCAGTGATGCAACCGCCATCATGGGCAAGGCTATCGCCTCTGAAAGTACCAAACCATGACCAATGGCTAATAACAAATAAAGTATCGAGAGACTGATCAGTACCGGGCGCAATGCATTGTAGACTATCTGCTCCAGCGCTATCTTCAATGCCATGTCCGGAATCATCGGCTGGGCGAGATCAAGGCTCTCTATCCGCGGTGAATTATCCCGCCAATGCAATTGACTCATGGAAGTTCATAGAGAGAAATCATCCTGTTGAATAAGCCTAGCGTAATGCAGCCTTCATAGCTTTGCAATCAAAGTGTCTATGCAAGCCTTATAATAAAGCTATAAAAACATCCCACACCCACCAAGCGACGCTATTCTTTCTCACCTTGTCTTTTTTTTTGACATCTAGCATTATCCTGAATTCAACAATGCCGACATGCCTGCCTTACTATTATGACGGATACAAACCCAATGACCTTAAGCACCTCGCGCCACTCAACAGCTTTCGTGCTGCTGGTGGCAACCTTTATCACGACTCTCATTGTCTCTAATATCATCGCTGTCAAGCTGATGGATATTGGCGGCTGGATTTTGCCTGCTGGCATCATCATTTTTCCCATCAGTTATATCATTGGCGATGTACTGACTGAGGTCTATGGCTATCGCCGCGCCCGGCAAGTCATTTGGCTCGGTTTTACCTGCAATCTATTCGCCATCGCAGCTATTTGGCTGGCGATGATTTTGCCACCCGTGGATTTTTGGGACGGACAAGCAGCCTATGAACGAATTCTAGGCTATACCCCCCGTTTGTTAGTGGCGTCTTTTCTCGCTTATTTAATGGGTGAGTTTGCCAATTCCTATGTGCTTGCGAGACTTAAAATCGCCACCCAAGGACGCTGGTTATGGACCCGCACCATCAGCTCAACCCTCATCGGTCAAGGTCTCGATTCGGCGGTTTTTCTGGTGGTTGCCTTTGCGGGTATCTTGCCAGCAGGCGTATTAGTGTCTGCTATTGTCGTACAATGGCTCACTAAGTCTGCTTACGAAGCCCTAGCAACCCCACTCACCTATGGCATTGTGAATTTCCTAAAGCGCCACGAAGGACTCGATGTTTATGACGACGGGATTGATTTTAATCCTCTCAAAGTAAGAGGATAAACAACGTGCGACAATGATACCCTCCGACATACCTACTCTCCTGCCCACGGCGCCTGTGGAACGTCTCACGGGTAGCGTGGAGCGGGTCACGTTCCATAACCCTGACAACGGGTTTTGTGTGCTACGGATTAAAGTGCGGGGCCACCGGGAATTGATCACGGTGCTGGGAGCTGCTGCCAGCGTTGCGCCGGGGGAATATGTGGAATGCGACGGCGCTTGGATCAACGACCGTAGCTATGGCCTGCAATTTAAAACCAACTATCTGCATGTGGTTCCTCCCAGCACCTTGGAGGGTATCGAAAAGTATTTAGGGTCCGGCATGGTTAAGGGCATTGGTCCCCATTTCGCCCGTCAATTAGTACGGGTTTTTGGCGAGCGGGTATTTGACATTATTGAACAAACCCCGGAACGCCTTACTGAACTCCCCGGCATTGGTCCCAAACGTAAAGCTCGCGTCACCGCCGCTTGGGCCGAGCAAAAAATCATCCGGGAAATTATGGTGTTCTTACAGTCCCACGGGATCGGCACGGCGCGGGCGGTGCGCATTTATAAAACCTATGGGGACAGCGCTGTCGCCCAAGTCCGGGAAAACCCTTATCGGCTGGTGCTGGACATCCACGGGATTGGCTTTAAGACTGCGGATAATCTGGCCCAACAGTTAGGCATTCCGCAGGATTCCTTGCTGCGGGCTCAAGCAGGCCATGTCTTGCAAGAGTTTTCCAGCGAGGGCCATTGCGCTGTGGAACGCGAAAAGGCCCTTGAGGCGGCAACTCATTTGCTCGCCATCGACGGGTCTATCCTTGAGCAGGCCGTTGCCCAGGAAATCGAAGTGGGTCGTGTGGTAACAGAGCCCATCAACGGCGTGACCTGCTTATTTTTAACCCCCCTTTACCGCGCTGAAGTAGGGGTAGCAAAACATCTGCTGCGGCTTGCCGAGGGACAACCTTGTTGGGGAGGCGTTAACACTAAAACCGCCATCCCTTGGGTGGAGGGTAAAACCGGACTTACTCTATCAGAATCCCAGCGCCGCGCCGTGGCGCGAGCCTGTAACGGTAAAGTCACTATCATTACCGGCGGACCCGGAGTGGGTAAAACCACGGTGGTTAATAGCATCCTGCGTATTCTGCATGCCCGACGAGTTAAGATACTGTTATGCGCCCCCACCGGCCGGGCTGCTAAAAGACTTTCCGAATCGTCCCAGACGGAAGCCAAAACCATCCACCGACTGTTGGAATACGATCCGCAACGGTTAGGCTTTAAACGGGACAGTGAGCATCCCCTCGACGCCGATTTGGTGGTGTTGGACGAAACCTCCATGGTGGATGTGGTGCTGGCTAATCAGTTGTTGCGGGCAGTGCCGGATAAGGCAGCGGTGTTGCTAGTGGGTGATGTGGACCAATTACCGTCGGT
This sequence comes from uncultured Candidatus Competibacteraceae bacterium, assembly GCA_964527085.1. Taxonomy (GTDB): domain Bacteria; phylum Pseudomonadota; class Gammaproteobacteria; order Competibacterales; family Competibacteraceae; genus CAYRGG01. Next base: position 5,895 of record CAZGON010000068.1, on the reverse strand, counting down.
AGGCCCGGGTGCGGTCTTAGCAGATGCTATCGCCTCGCAACGTATCGCCACGGTCCGGCTTACAGAGATATTTCGTCAGGCGGCGCAATCCAAAATCATCGTTAATGCCCACCGCATCAATCAGGGCAGATTGCCGGAGTTGCCCAGCGGCCGAACGGAGTTGAGTGATTTTTATGTCATCGAAGCAGAGACCCCAGAAGCGATTCAAGAAAAACTGCTCCAGGTGGTCACCCATCGTATTCCACAACGATTTGATTTACATCCGGTCCGTGATATTCAAGTGCTGGCGCCCATGAACCGGGGTGGCTTGGGAGCCCGCTCGCTAAACGTTTCCCTCCAACAATGTCTTAATCCGACGGCAGAACCCAAAATCACTCGTTTTGGCTGGACTTTTGCACCTGCCGATAAAGTTATTCAAAACGTCAATAACTACGATAAAGAGGTCTTCAACGGCGATATCGGGCAAATACACGGCATCGATTTGGAGGAAGGTTTGGTGTTTATCAATTTTGATGGTCGCCAGGTGGAATACGAACTGAACGAATTGGATGAAATCGCACCGGCTTACGCGATAACCATCCATAAAAGCCAGGGCTCTGAATATCCCGCCGTGGTGATTCCTTTGTCGACGCAACACTATATGCTATTGGAGCGTAACCTGCTTTATACGGGCATAACCCGGGGCAAACGCTTGGTGGTGTTAATCGGTCAGTTGAAAGCCCTCGCTATGGCGGTGAAAACTGTGCGAGCCCGGGGCCGCATGACCAACTTAAAAGCCCGTTTGGCACAACCCAGTGAGTTACTAACCGACCAATGACCTCGCCAACCCTCACCGCCCAGTTAATTCGTCTCATCAATAATAAACCCGTCACCAACCAGGATTTAGCGCAAGCCGCCTTATGTGTACTCGATACCGTGGCCAGCGTTATTGCAGGACGTCATTCCGAAGTCGGTACTATCCTTTGCCACTGGGCTGAGCAGGCAGCCGAAGATGCTGGGCGGCGCGCTTTTTTAATGGGCGCTCTAGGCCACATTCTGGAAGTGGACGACCTCCATCGGGCTTCGGTGCTACACCCAGGCTGTGTTGTCGTACCCGCTGCCTGGGCTGTCGCTGAACGGGAAGGGGCGGATGGTAAAGCACTACTGACAGCCGTGTTGCAGGGCTACGAGGCAGCCACCCGCATCGGCATGGCGGTTGGACCGGCCCATTATCGTATCTGGCACAATACCGCCACTTGTGGACCCTTTGGCGCTGCTGTCGCCGCTGCTTATCTTATGAAACTGGATGCCGAAGCAACCCAACATGCCCTTGGCAACGCCGGTACCCAGGCGGCTGGACTGTGGCAATTTTTAGAGACCGGCGCCATGACTAAACATCTTCATGCCGGACGCGCCGCAGAAGCCGGCATTCTGGCGGCTGATCTTGCGAAAGTAGGGTTTACCGGCCCACCCGCGATCCTGGAAGGCGCTA
>CAZGON010000068.1:0-4414 GCA_964527085.1 uncultured Candidatus Competibacteraceae bacterium | reverse complement strand
GTTTTTTTGCCGCCACCTGCCTAGACGCCGATCCCGACGGGGTGATTCGCGACCTTGCCAGCAGTCCCTGGCAACTCTGGCAGACTTCTTTAAAACCTTGGCCTTCCTGCCGGCACACCCACCCCGCCATTGATGCTGCTAAAGCCCTGCGCCGGCAGATCGACCCACAGGATATTGATCAGGTACTGGTGGAGACTTATCAAACGGCGCTGGATGTCTGTAACCGGCCTTATCCAGAATCGGACTACCAGGCTAAATTTTCTCTCCAGCACTGCGTGGCGGCAGCGCTTTTTCAAAATGAAGTAGGTTTTTCTAGTTTTCAGGCTCCGGCGCGAACCGCGCTTGCGGATTGCAGGACTCGGATTACTCTGCGCACCGAGGACTCTTATTGCCGTGCTTATCCCAAGTCATGGGGCAGCACTGTCAGCGCAACCCTCAAAAACGGTGACCAGTTTACGATACAACGTCATCACGCTAAAGGTGACCCAGAGAATCCATTGACTAGGGATGAAATTATTACTAAGGCTACGGGTCTTTTTGATTATGCGAAATTTTCTCACAGAGATGAATTGATTTTTGGCATTCTCGATTTGGCCGACGGAGGTTCCTTACCATCGATGCATTTATTTTGCTAAGCCAATTTAGCAACCCACTCGCTAAGGAGTAAAACCATGCCTCTTTTAAAATTACAGACCTCAGCGACTATACCCGATGAAAAACAACAAACTCTCATTGCAGCCGCCTCTAAACTTATCGCTGAAACCATCGGCAAACCCGAGCAATACGTGATGGTTACTCTAGAGACCAAGGCGCCCATTATGATGGCAGGTAAACAAGGGGATGCCGCTTTTGCCGATGTGCGCAGTATCGGTGGTTTAAATAGTAACGTGAATAAACAGATTTCACAAAAACTTGCCGCCGCCCTGCAAGAACATTTAGGTATTGCAGCAGACCGGGTTTATTTGAACTTTATTTCCATGACTGGCGAGAATTGGGGTTGGCGAGGCGGCACATTTGGATAAGTGTTACAGACAATGTCCCACGTTTTTGATAAACCGCGTGGGACAAAATGATTATTGAGTAACTGTTTAATCTAAAATGGCTACTCAAAATACAACTAAAACTCTAATAGACTCAAAAAAATTTTCTATAGTACTTTTTTAAAAAAAGCTTATTAATTATTTATATAATTTTTAGCAAATCTTTTTTATCCCATTACGAAATCCATAGAAAGTAAAAGTCGCGAATTTCTTTGTCTTTAAAGAGTGCATAACAACAAAAGTTGTAAAACTAATAATCCTAATTTTTAGGATATGTTTTATTCATTACAATCAACTTTTTTATTTACTATCAGCGATTATTAGTTATTCGTTTCTGGGAGAAACTTGACCAACTTTAGTTCAACATGTTAAAAATAATAGGGCTTTTATTAGCTTTCATTCACAGCTCTTTAAAGATTTAACGGAGAAAAACCGTGCAACAAGTTGGTCCTAGAGTCAGTAACTACGGCCTTGAAAACCACGGCATTCGCAATGTGGATGTGGTTCATTGGAACTACTCCACCGCTGCGCTTATTGAAGAAGCCATGCGGCGTCGTGAAGGTGTACTTTCCTACGGTGGCGCCCTTGTGGTTCGCACCGGCCACCATACTGGACGATCACCCAACGATCGCTTTATTGTCGAGAACGTGGCAAGCGAAGGCGAAGTCGATTGGAACAACGTCAATCGTCCCATTTCTCAAGAACACTTTAATGGCTTGCGCAAGCGCATGCTATCCTACCTGCAAGAGCGAGACCTTTACGTACAGGATTGCTATTGCGGCGCCGACCCTGATTACCGCTTAGGGGTGCGGGTGGTCAATGAAACCGCGTGGCACAATATATTTGCCCGCAATATGTTTATTCAGCCTAAACCCGAAGAACTGCAGAACTTTACCCCAGAATTTACCGTCATTCATGCACCTCGCTTTCATGCCATTCCCGAAGAAGATGGCACTAATTCCGAGGTCTTTGTGTTGGTGGATTTTGATCAGAAAATGGTCTTAATTGGCGGCGGCTCCTATGCAGGCGAAATCAAGAAATCCATTTTCTCGGTGATGAATTTTATGCTACCCGCCCGTGGCGTGTTGCCTATGCACTGCTCAGCCAACATAGGCAAAGACGGAGACACGGCGGTGTTCTTCGGTCTTTCAGGCACTGGTAAAACTACCCTGTCGGCCGATGCTAATCGGGTTCTTATCGGCGATGATGAACACGGCTGGGGTCCCAATGGCGTGTTTAACTTTGAAGGCGGCTGTTACGCTAAAGTTATCCGACTTTCCCCTGAAGCCGAACCGGAAATTTACCAAACGACACGACGCTTTGGCACGATTCTCGAAAATGTCGTCGTCAATATGGATGATCGCAGCCTCGATTTAGACGATGGGTCGCTCACTGAAAACACCCGAGCTTCCTATGACTTGAGCGCTATTCCCAATGCCAGCGAGTCTGGTGTGGGTGGGCAGCCCAAGAATATCATCATGTTGACTGCCGATGCCTTTGGCGTCCTACCACCCATCTCCAGGCTCAGCCCTGAACAGGCCATGTACCATTTTATGTCCGGCTATACCGCCAAGGTGGCAGGCACCGAGCGCGGCATCAAAGAACCCCAAGCCACCTTCTCGCCGTGCTTTGGTGGTCCTTTTATGCCTCGTCATCCCAGCCACTACGGTAAGATGTTGGCAGAATTGATGGAAAAACACGGGGTTAATTGTTGGCTGGTCAATACCGGTTGGTCAGGCGGCGGTTATGGAGTGGGTCAACGCATGAAGATTGCTTACACCCGCGCCATGGTCAACGCGGCCCTAGACGGTCGTTTAGCCGAGGTGCCCATGCAACCGGACCCCAACTTTGGTGTCTTGGTGCCGCAATCCTGTCCCGATGTGCCTGCCGAGGTGTTAAACCCACGGCAAACCTGGTCGGACAAAACATCCTATGATGGCACAGCTAAACACGTAGCCCGGCTCTTCGAAGAGAACTTCAAGAAATACGAAGCCTTTGTGGATGTTAAAGTAAAAGAGACGGCGATTCGACCCTAACATTAAAACACTACTATCTTAATTTGCTTGAATGTGTTTTTTGTTCCAGCAAATTAGATTAAAGAATTGTTAATGTATTTAACCTTTTCGCCCGGCTTTTCGCCGGGCGATTTGTTTGGCAAAACTTGGGTTTTAAACTAAGTTGGCTGAGTGGGAAACCCTTTAAGCGGCCCCATTTCCATGCGGTCACGCTGGAAGGTAGGCGGACTTTGCAAATAAAGGGTTAGCAATTCTGCAATGGAGCGCAGTGAATTGATATGGGTGCGCTCATAACCATGGGAACTATCTACGCCAAAACACAGTAACGCGGTCCGTAAATCATTACCAGCCTCGACCGCTGAAGCCGCATCACAGCGATAGTATTTGAACACATCGCGCTGATGAGCGATATCATACTTATCACATAGCCCCAACAGTTTATGAGAAAGATGGTAATCAAAAGGGCCACTGGAATCAGCCATGGCAATGGTTACCCCCGATTCCCGAGAGTTTTGCCCTGGCGCTGGGGTGGCGTTATCGATGCTGACCATTTCAGCGATATCACCGTGCAGTGCCGCAGAGGCGCCCGAACCTACTTCTTCAGAAATAGTAAACAGTAAATGGCAATCCACCGGGAGTAAAATTTTATTATCGTCCAGCGCCTTGGCTGCGGCGAAAACCACCGCCACACCGGCTTTATTGTCCAAATGGCGAGAATTGATAAACCCGTTCGGATTAAATTCAGGGATGGGATCGATGCCAACAAAATCACCAACATTAAAACCAAGCCGTTTTAATTCCGCATCACTGTTGCAAATTTCATCAACGCGGATTTCCAGATTCTCCCAACTCACCGGCTGGGTATCGATTTCAGTATTGAAGGTATGTCCTGACGCTTTCAGAGGGAGAATAGTTCCGCGATAGGACTTATTATCTGTATAAATCGTGACCCGCGCCCCTTCGGCAAAACGGCTCGACCAGGTACCGATAGAGACAACTTCCAAACGCCCATTAGGTTTTAAATTCTTCACCATGGCGCCCAGGGTATCCAAATGACCCACAATAGCGCGATCTGGACTTTCCTGTTCGCCCTTAAGGGTGGCTCGAATAGCCCCACGTCGGGTCAATTCAAACGGAATATTCAACCGCTCTAACTCTTCTCCAGCAAAGTGGACAATTTGATCTGTATAACCCGACGGACTTGGAATGTCCAACATCTGCCGGAGAATACCGATTAAGTAGCCAGTATCGATATTAAGTCGTTCCAAAACGTTGTTTCCTCTGTGCCATTGATACATTGCTAGATTGCTAGATTGCTAGATTGCTAGATTGCTAGATTGCTAGATTGCTAGATTGCTA